>VAWY01000129.1:519-88002 GCA_005888335.1 Actinomycetota bacterium | reverse complement strand
CCGGCGACCAAGCACGACGATCCGGTCGTCACGCTGCACTCGCTGCTCGACCGCGACGTCTACCGCAGCGGCGCGATCGTCGTCGGTCCGGTGCGGCGGGGGCGCGGCCGGCGGGTGCGCGTCGAGCGCCGCGTCCTGCCGGTGACGAGCGACGAGAACCGCCGCATCGAGGTCTTCGAGCGCGAGCTGTGGCGCATCGCCGTCGAGCACCTCGACTACGGCGAGCAGATCCAGTGGGCGGCGCTCGCCGGCGCGCGCGTGAACCCCTCCGGATGGCGCCGGGCGCGGGCGATGCTGCACTTCGACCGCGGCGGCGAGCTCAAGCGCGCGTTCCTGCTGACGGCCGTCCAGCGCAACAAGAACCCGCAGCTGCGCGTGCGCGCGCTGCAGGAGATCGCGGCGTCGCGCGACGGCGAGGCCTTCGACCTCGCGCTCGACGAGATCGACCGCTGGCCGCGCGAGGAGAAGCGCGAGGCGGTCAAGATCGGGCTCCAGGCGCTGGCCGAGAAGAAGATCGGGCGCCGCGACCAGGCGAACGCGTGGATCTGGCGGCTGGCCGAGTACACCCGCGAGGTCCACGAGGAGTACGCGGTGCAGCGCTGGCCGGAGACCAAGCGGCTGCTCGGCCTGCTCGTGAACTCGAGCGGGGGCGCGCACGCGCGCAACGCGCGGCGGTTGGTGCACGCGGCGCGCAAGCAGGACCGTCGCCTGCAGGCGGCGCTGCTGGCCGCGGCGCGCGGCCACACGCCCGAGGCGGAGGAGGTCCTGCGCGGCGCCCGGACGCGCCTGGCCCGCAAGCCGAGCGCCTTGTCGCGCGACCTGCTGCGCAACTTCCCGAAGCGCCGTTCGCGCTCGCGGCGCCGGCGCCGCCGGGGCGAGGTCGGCGAGGAGGCGACGCTCGAGGCCATCGGCGCGGCCGCCGAGGCGGTCGCCGCTGCGCGCGAGGGGGTCGACGACGACGTCATCGACGTCGACGACCTCCTGCTCGACGACGAGGGCGAAGCCTTCGACGACGCCGAGCCGGCCGAGGCCGTGCCGCTCACCGAGGACGAGGAGACCGAGACCGAGGCCGAGGAGCGGCCGGCGCCGCGCCGGCGCACGCGGCGGCGGGGGCCGGCCAAGCGGGCGGATGACGCCGGCGAGGCGGAGGCGGGCGAGGCTGAGCCGCGGGCCGACGAAGCGGAGGCCGAGGCGGAGGCGGTCGAGGTCGAACTGCAGGCCGACGCGGAGGCCGCGCCGGTGGCGCCGAAGCGGCCGCGCCGGCGCCGGGCGGCGAAGGCGGTCGAGACCGGCGTCGCGGAGGCGACAGGCGAAGCCGAGACGCCGGTCGCGGGCAGCACCGGCGGCGAGATCGCGTTGCCGGCGGCGGCCGCCGACACCGAGGCATCAGCCGCCGAGGGCGCGGCCGCCGCGCCGAAGGCAACGCGCCGGCGGCGGACCACCAAGGCCGCCGCGTCGCAGGCGACGGCCGGCGCCGAGGCGTCATCCGACGAGGGCGAGCCGGCCGAGCCGAAGACGACCCGCCGCCGGCGGACCACGAAGGCCGCTTCGCAGACGACCGACGCGGCGGCCCAGCAGCCGGCCGCTTCGCAGACGGCCCCTGACGCGGAGCCCACGGCCGACACCGAGACGCCGGCCGCCGAGGCCGCGCCGGCGGCGCCGAAGGCAGCGCGCCGGCGGCGGACCACCAAGGCCGCCGCTTCGCAGGCGGCGCCCGAGGCCCCGGCCGCCGATGAGGCGACGGCCCCAAAGCGCGCCCCGCGACGCCGCGCGACGAAGGAGCCCGCCGCCGAGGAGGCCCCGGCCAAGCCCCGGCGGACGCCGCGCAAGAAGGCCGCGCCCGACGACGGCGCCGAGCCGTCAGCCGGCGAGCCCAGCGGGGCTCGCCCGGCGGCCGCGGCCGACGAGAACGGCGGGCCGCCCGAGGGCGATCCCGAAGCCGCGCGGACCGGCCGCGACGAGCCCCTGGGCTAGGCCGCGTCAGGCAACGTTCGCCCCGTTCGGCGGGCGCTCGCCGCGCCTGGCGCCACCCGTCGATCCTCGATGTGGCTGGGCCACACCTTCGGATGACGGTCGACGCCAGCCACGACGATCGCTCCGCCGGCGACGGGGCGAACGTCACCTGACGCAGCACTAGGCCGCGAGCGGGAAGTCCATCCGGACGTCCGTGCCGCCGTCGGGGCCGGCGATGATCTCCATCTCGGCGCTGAACTCGGCCATCAGCGGCAGCCCGAGGCCGAGGCCTGGGCTGGCGCGGCGCATCTGGATCCCATGCCCATCGTCGCCGATGACGATGCGGAGGTGCTCGTCGTCGAGCAGATCCGCGTAGACGGTGATCTCGCCCGGCGGCGTTCCTGCCGGGAACGCGTGGAGCACGACGTTCGTCGTCGCCTCCGTGATGGCGAGCCGCATCTTCTGCAGCGCGCGCGGTGAGGCCCCCGCCGCGCGCGCGTAGCGGGACACCGCACGGCGGATCTCCGGAATGGAGTCCGAGGTCGCCGGCCAGGAACGCCTCCATGCGCCGCAGCGGGACGCGCGAGCTGACGAGCCAGGGTCCGTCGAGGGCACTTCAACAACCTCCGTGTGCCCTCAGGGATATCCGCAGCGGTATCGCGCTAAACGCGAACGTTCAGCGCAGCAGGTGCACCTCACCCGCATCGAGCGCGGTCCGGCGGCCCTCCGCGACGTCGACGAGCAGCCGCCCGTCGTCGTCGATCCCGGCCGCCCGGCCGGTCCCGCCCGCCCAGCGCACGTCGCGCCCGCGCAGCGCGTCGCGCGCCCGCCACGCCTCGAGGATCGCGCGCTCACCGCGCCCCAGCCAGCCCTCCAGCGCCTCCAGCAGCCGCCCGAGCACCCGCTCGACGTCGGGCGGCGCCAATCCCAGGGTCGTCGCCGTCGTCCGCAGCTCGTCAGGGAGGTCGTCGAGCCGGATGGCGACGTTCAACCCGATGCCGAGCACCGCCCAGCCCTCCTGCGGGCGCCCCTCGACGAGGATCCCCGCCACCTTGCGGTCGTCGAGCAGCACGTCGTTGGGCCACTTGATCCGCGCGTCGTCGCGCGCCACCTCGGCCACGGCGACCGCGGCGGCGAGCGGGAGCAGCCGCGGCGGCCGGCGCAGCACGAGCGACATCAGCAGCGCCTGTCCGGCCGGCGCGCTCCAGCGCCGCCCCTGGCGCCCCCGTCCGGCCGACTGCTCGGCCGCGGTCACCAGCGTGCCGTGCGCCGCCCCCGCAGCGGCGAGCGTCCGCGCGCGCTCGTTGGTCGAGTCGATCATCCGCAGGTGCAGCCGCGGTTGACCGAGGCGCGCGCTCACCGGGCGAGCGGACGCAGCCGCAGCTCGGCGTCGCGCGACAGCCCGAGCTCGCCCAGCGCCGAGCCGCGGTTGACCGCGAGAGCGAGGTGGCGCTGCGCGTCCTCGTAGACGAGCAGCTCGCCCGGCTCGACGTCCGCGAACGTCGTGGCGAACCGCGCCTGCGACACCGCCCCGCCGACGTCGACCTCGACCCGGCCCCCGAGCCTGAGCCCCGAGCCGGCGAGCTGGTCGTGCGCGACGTCGAGGATCACGTTGCCGTAGCGGTCGTTGGTCAGCGCGTGGGCGATCAGCGTGCCGTCCTCCAGGCGCGCCTGCGGCAGCTCGAGCGCGACGAGCTCGTCGGGCGAGATCGGATCGCCCGCCTCGGCCAGCGCGTCGCCCGCGGCCAGCCGGGCGGCCACCGGGGCGAAGACGTCGCGCCCGTGGAACGTCGCCGAGACGGGCTCGAGGCGGTGACGCGACCGCCCGATGTCGACGGCCTCGTCGACGCCTCCGAAGCGCTCGGCGGCGAGCATGAGCAGGCCGTTGTCGGGCCCGACGAGCAGGCGGTCCTCGTCCGCGCAGCGCAGCGCGATCGCGCGCCGCCGCCCGCCGACCTCGGGGTCGACGACCGCGAGGTGGACGCCCGCCGGCATGTACGGCAGCGACCCGCGCAGGACCAGCGCGCCGGAGCGCACGTCGTGGCGCGGGATGCCGTGAGTCAGGTCGATGACGCGTACCTCGGGCGCCAGGCGCGCGATGACGCCGTGGCACACGCCGACGAACTCGTCGAGCTGGCCATAGTCGGAGAGAAAGGTCAAGACCGACACGAGCGCGCGCAAGTCCTACCATCGCTGGCCATGGAGCAGCGCGACGACAGCGACGACTTCCTCAGCGGCCTGCCCGACGAGAGCGTCGAGGGCGAGCCCCTCGGCCCGTCCGAGGCCGAGCCCGAGGGCGAGGCCGAGCCCGCTCGCGGCGAGGAGGCGATGCCCGGGATCCCGACCGAGGGCGAGCCGCCGACGGCAGGCTAAGCGGCCGCCGGCGCTGCGGGCTCCGGCACCGCGCAGGACCCGCCCTCGGCGAAGCCCTGCGAGCCGATCCCCAGCGCCCAGTTGAACCGGGCGCGGTAGTTCTCCAGGGCGATCACCGACGTGAGCTCGACCATCTGCGCGTCGTCGAAGTGGCGGCGCAGCTCCTCGACGAGCTCGTCGGACACCGCGACGGGCGTCGACGTCATCCCCTCGGCGTAGTCGAGGACCAGCCGCTCGAGCTCGTCGAAGGCGGCGCTCTCGCGGTGGCGCGACAGCTCGCGCATCTGCTCGGGCGGCAGGCCGTCGCGGTCGACGAGGAACGCGCCGAAGTCGATGCACCACTCGCAGCCCGCCATCACGGCGGCCTTCATCTCGGCCAGCATCTTGAGGTGGCTGGGCACGCGGCGCGCGCGGACGGTGGCCATCTCGAACGCGCAGAGGCCCGCCAGCAGACCTGTGTGGTGGGCGGTGACGGCCAGCGGCTCGGGCACGCGCCCGAACTCGCGGCGGCTGTAGGCGTAGGCCGCGCGGGCGACCGGGCCGGCCTCGGCGGCGGACAGGGGACGGATGCGGCTCACGCCCGGCACGGTACCCGCATACGGTGCGGTCGCGAGGTCCATTTCGGCCCCTGTGGACCGGTCCAACAGTTAGGGCACCCTTCGTTGCGCGGCCTCCGAACGACCTCTACCGTGGGTGAAGAATGGAGGCCAACGTCCTTGCCCGCTGGCGCCGAGCCGACGATCGCACCCGCCTGCTGCAGTTCGTGCAGCCCGGGCTGGTCGGGCTCATCGACGGCACGATCTCGACGCTCGCGCCGATGTTCGCCGCCGCCTACCTTGCGGGCTCGCACACGGCGCTGCTCGTCGGACTGGCGACGGCGATGGGCGCCGGCATCAGCATGGGCCTCTCCGAGGGGCTCTCGGACGACGGCACGCTGACCGGCCGCGGCAGCGCGGTCGCCCGCGGCGTGATCATCGGCGCGATGACCTTCGTCGGCGGCTCGCTGCACTCGCTGCCCTTCCTCATCAACCACGTGCAGACCGCGCTGGCGGTCGCCTACGCGGTCGTCGCCGTCGAGCTGAGCGTCATCGCCTGGATCCGCAAGCGCTACCTGAAGGTGCGTCTCGGCCAGTCGCTGATCCAGGTCACGCTGGGCGGCGCGGTGGTCGTCGCCGTCGGCGTGGCGCTCGGCCACAGCTGAAACGGAGCCCCCGCCGCCGGACCCGGCGGGTGGTCGACGGCGGGGGGCAGGAGTCCCAATCCGTTGGGTCTCTGGTGCTAGGACGCCGCGGGGGCGCCGGTCCTTCCCGCGTCGGCGACGAGGGCGGCGACGAGGCCCTCCGGCGTGTGCTCGGCCGCCTCGACGTCGGGCTCTGCGCCGAGGCGGCGCAGCTCGGCGCTGGTGGCCGGCCCGATCGAGACCAGGCGGGGCCCCTCCAGGCCGCCTGCCGCCTCCGCGAAGAAGCGCACCGACGAGGCGCTCGTGAAGGTCGCGTAGTCGGCGCCGAGTGCGGCGTCGCGCGCCACCGCGTCGAGCGGCTCGGCGACGGTGCGGTACAGCTCGAGGATCTCGACCTCGGCGCCGCGCTCGCGCAGCGCGTCGGGCAGGACGTCGCGCGCCTCCTCGGCGCGCGCGATCAGCGCTCGCCGGACGGGCACGCCGCGCAGCGCCTCGACGAGCGACTCGGCCACCGAGCGCTCGGGCACCACGTCCGCCTCGACCCCGTGCTCGCGCAGCGCCCGCGCCGTCCCCGGGCCGATCACCGCGATCCGCGGCCCGGCGAGCGCGCGCGCGTCGCGGACCTCCTCGAAGAGGCGGTGCACGCCGTTGGGCGAGGTGAGGCAGAGCAGGTCATACGCATGGAGATCGGGAACGGTCACGCTCAGAGCCTCAACGCGGATGGCCGGCGCTTCGACGACCTCGGCGCCGAGCGCCCGCAGCCGCGCCGCCAGCGCGCTCGCCTGCGCCCGCGCGCGGGTCACCGCGACGCGCCGCCCGGCGAGCGGCCGCGCCGCCTCGAGCCAGGCCAGCTCGTCGCCGAGCGCGGCGACCGGGCCGACCAGCGTGATCGAGGGCGGGCGCACGCCGGCCTGCGCCGCCCGCTCGGCGATGGTGGCCAACGTCCCGTGCACCGCCCGCTGGCCGGGCAGCGTCCCGCGCTCGACGATGACCACCGCCTCGCTCTCCGGGCGCCCGCCGGCGACGAGCCGCTCGGCGATCCGGGGCAGCGCGCGCACGCCCATGTAGAAGACGAGCGTCCCCGGGAAGGCGGCGAGCGCCGGCCAGTCGAGCGCCGTCTCCGGCTTGGCGGGGTCCTCGTGGCCGGTGACGAACGCGACCGCGCTGGCGACCTCGCGCTGGGTCACCGGGACGCCCGCGTAGGCCGGCGCCGCGACGCCCGCGGTGACGCCGGGCACGACCTCGTAGCGGATCCCCGCGGCGCGCAGCAGCTGCGCCTCCTCGCCGCCGCGCCCGAACACGAACGGGTCGCCGCCCTTCAGCCGCACGACCGAGCGCCCGGCCCGGGCGTGCTCGAGCAGCAGGCGGTTGGTCTCGTCCTGCGGGACCTGCTCGCCCCCGCCCTCCTTGCCGACGTAGAGCACCTCGGCGTCGGGCCGCACGCCGTCGAGCGCGCCCGCGGGGATGAGCCGGTCGTGGATGACGACGTCGGCGCTCGCGAGCAGCTCGAGCGCCCGGGTGGTCAGCAGGCCGGGGTCGCCGGGCCCGGCGCCGACGAGGTAGACGACGCCGCTCACCGCCCCAGCACCTCGGCGGCGCCGGCGGCGAGCAGCCGCCGTCCGACCTCCGTGCCGAGCGCGGCGGGCTCGCGACCGTCGAGCTCGTCGCGGACCCACGCCGAGCCGTCCGGGCGCCCGACGAAGGCCCGCAGGCGCAGGCCGCCGTCGTGCGGGGTCGCCCACGCCCCCACCGGCGTACGGCAGTCGGCCTCGAGCGCGCCGACGAGCGCGCGCTCGCAGGTCAGGCAGGCGAGCGCCTCGGCATCGGTGATCCGCTCGGCGGCCTCGCGCGCGGCGTCGTCGCCGGCCCGCGCCTCGAGCGCGAGCACGCCCTGCCCGGCGGCGGGGACGAGCTCGTCCAGGACGCCGCCCGCCTCGCCGGCGCGGCCGAGCCGCTGCAGGCCGGCCAGCGCCAGCACGATCGCGTCGTAGCCGCCCTCGGCGAGCTTGCGCAGCCGCGTGTCGACGTTGCCGCGCAGCTCGACGACCTCCAGATCGGGCCGCAGGGCGCGCAGCCCCGCCTCCCGGCGCAGCGAGCTGGTCCCGACGCGCGCGCCCTCGGACAGCGCGTCGAGCGACGGTGCGCCGCACAGCGCGTCGCGCGGATCGGCGCGCTCGGGAGCGCCGACCAGCGCGCAGCCCTCGGCGAGCGCGACCGGCACGTCCTTGGCCGAGTGCACCGCCAGGTCGGCCTCGCCGCGCAGCAGCGCGTCCTCGAGCTCGCTCACCCACTCGCGCTTGTCGCGCACCGCGCGATGGCGGTCCCCGGTCGTCGTCACCGTGACGAGCTCGACGTCGCCGCCGAGCAGCGCGGCCACGTGGCGCGACTGCGCGAGCGCCAGCGCGCTGCCGCGCGTGGCGAGCCTCACGAGCGGCGGAGCTCGCGGACGTTGTCCACCGCGGAGCCGCCACGCGAACGGCCCCCGGCCGTTCGCGCGTCCGGCTGAGGCTCTGCCGAAGTCGGCGTGCTCGTGCCTTCCTCCAGACCGAAGAGCTCGCGTACGAGTGCGACCCGCGCGTGCCCGCTCTCGCGCAGGCGGATCGTCGGCTCGTGCAGCAGCCGCTGCATGATCGCCCGCGCCATCGCCTCGACGCGCGCAACGTCGCGCGGCGACGCCGCGTCCCAGCGCCCGGCGTTCTCGGCGAGCACCTGCTCGACGATCTCCTCGCCGTGGCGGCGCAGGGCGGCGACCGTCGGCCGCACGTCGGCCTGGCCCATCCAGCGGGCGAAGCGCTGGATCTCGTCCTCGACGATGCCCTCGGCCCGCGCCGCCTCGGCCTCGCGCACCTCGAGGTTGCGCGCGACGACCGCCTGCAGGTCGTCGATGTCGTACAGCGTCACTCCGTCGATGTCGGCACACGCCGCATCGATGTCGCGCGGGACGGCGATGTCGATCAGCAGCAGCGGGCGATCGCCGCGCCGCGCCATGACGACCTCGAGCTCGCCCGCGCCGACGATCGGGTGCGGCGACGCGGTCGACGCGACGACGATGTCCGCCTGCTCGAGGTGCTCGGGGAGGTCGTCGAACGAGACGACGTGGCCGCCGAAGCGCCGCGCGATCGACCGCGCGCGGTCGGCGCGGCGGTTGGCGAAGAAGACCGCCGCCACGCCCTGCTCGTGCAGCGCCCGTGCGGTCAGCTCGCTCGTCTCGCCGGCGCCGATGATCACCACGCGGCGCTCGCGCAGGTCGCCGAGCAGGTCGCGGGCCAGGTCGACCGCCACCGATGAGACGCTCGCCCCGCCGGCGCCGATCGCCGTCTCGGTGCGCACGCGCTTGCCGGTCTGCAGCGCGGCGCCGAACAGCCGGTTGACCAGCGGGCCGGTCGCGAGGGCCGCCTTGGCGAGCTCGAAGGCGCGCTTGACCTGGCCCTGCACCTCGGCCTCGCCGACGATCATCGACTCGAGCCCCGCCGTCACGCGGTAGAGATGCCGCGCGGCGTCGCAGTTGCGCGGCGAGTAGATGACGTCGGCGAGCTCGGTCGGGCGGATGCCGGCCCGCACGGCGAGCATGCCGAGCACGGCGGTCTCGGCGCCGACCGGGTCGTGCGTCGTCACCAGCACCTCGGTGCGGTTGCACGTCGAGATCACGACGGCCTCGTCGATCGCCGGCGCGGCGACCGCCTCGCGCGCGAAGCGCTCGGCCTCCGTCTCGCCCATGGCCACGCGCTCGCGCAGGGCGACCGGCGCGGTCTTGTGGGAGATGCCGAGGCACAGCAATTCACTCATACGGAGACCTCGTCCCCGCGAACGAAGTTCACGTAAGGAATGCGAAGCGTTCCCTCACTCATCGCGCCGATCCCACCTCTTCACGATCGCGGTCGCGCTGCTCGGCGAGCTCGAGCAGCTCGTCGAGGTCGCGCTGGAGGTGCGAGAGGCGGATGGCCATGATCGCCACGTAGACCAGGATCAGCGCGAGGAAGACCAGGTAGGCGCCGGCGACGTACTTGCCGGCCTCGTCGAGCGGCAGGGCGGGCATCAGACGATCGGCGCCGCGCTGCGTCCCGGGAGCACGTCCTCGCCGGCCAGCCGCCGTCGCAGCGCGCGCACCCGCCCGCGCGCCAGCTTGGCCGCCATCTCGTAGCGCCAGAGCGTGAAGTAGAGCAGCGCCATGCCGACCAGAGCGAGCCAGAAGGTCAGCTGCATCTTCGGCGGGAGCCCGCCGCTCGCCGTCGCGAAGACGCGCGGGTGCGAGTAGGCCTGGGCGAGACGGACGGCGAGGAAGTTCAGCGGCACGAACGCGCCGGCGACGACGGCGAAGACGCTCGCGTAGCGCGCCTGGCGCTGGCGGTCCTCGATCGAGAAGCGCAGCGGCTGGTAGCACGCGTAGAGGAGGAAGACGATCAGGAACGAGACGAGCGTCGGCTCGTCCCACACCCACCAGTGGCCCCACGAGGCGCGGGCCCAGATCGAGCCCGTGATCAGCACGCCGACGCCGAGGATCAGCGACAGGTGGATGAAGACGTACGACCGCAGGTCCCACTCGCTGCGGCGGGTGCGCAGGTGCTGGATCGCGCAGACGCCGCCGGCCACGAAGCCGCCCAGCGCGACCATCGCCATCGGCACGTGGACGTAGAAGATCTTCTGGATGAAGCCCTGGTCGGCGTCGTTGGGCGCGTAGAAGAACACGAGCGCGAAGGCGCCCGTGAGCGTGACGACGGCGGCGGATGAGAGGGCGCGGAGGCTCAATCCTCGAGCAGGGGGTCGAAGACCGCGTACGCGATCAGGGCGAAGACGAGATCATAGAGGCCGAGCAGCAGCAGATACTTGGCTTCGGCGCCGCCGTGGCGGCCGCTGGAGAGCAGCGGCTGGGAGGCCTGCGCGGCGGCGATCACGACCGGCACGAGCAGCGGCAACGCCAGCAGCGGCCCGATCAGGTCGCGCGCCCGCGTCTTGACCGCGAGCGCCCCGATCAGCGTGCCGATCACCGCGATGCCGAAATCGGCGAGGGCCAGCACGAGCAGCAGCTCGGCCCGGATCGGCGGCTCGAGCAGCAGGAACGCGAAGGCGGGCAGCGCGACGACCTCGAGCACGACGAGGTAGACGAGCATCGCGAGCGCCTTGGCCACGAACAGCGACGTCCGGTCGATCGGCGCGAGGAGCACGGCATCGAAGCCGCCCTGCTCCTCGTCGGCGACCCACAGGCGGTTGATGCCGAGCATGGCGGCGAAGAGCAGCGTCACGACGAGCACGCCGGCGGCGAGGTCGCCCTGCACGGTCGGGCGGTCGAGCCCGAAGTGGAAGACGATGAACGTGGTGACCGCGAAGAGGCTCATCCCGGGGACGGCCTCGAGCGTGCGCAGCTCGATGCGCAGCTCCTTGCGCAGGAGCGCGCCGAGCACGCTCATGGCGCCGCCACCCCGCGCGAAGACGAAGTCTTCGCGCTGGCGCAAAGACGCAGTCTTTGCCCGCTCATCGGTACAGCGCCCCGATGTCGGCCACGCTGACGTCGGCCGCCGGCGCCAGCAGCTCGGTGCGGCCGCCGCGCAGGCCGAGGGCGAGATCGGCCTCGGCGAGCCCGCCGGCCGGGTCGTGGCTGGTGATCACGCGCGTGCGCCCGGTCAGCAGCGGGCCGATGAGAGCGCTTGCGGCGGGGTCGAGGTTGGCGCGCGGCTCGTCGAGCAGCAGCAGCTCGGGGTCGTGGAGGATCGCGCGCGCGACCGCCATCCGCTGCACCGTGCCGCGGCTGAGGTTGCGCACGGGCTCGTCGGCCCGGCGCTCGAGCTGCAGGCGCTCGAGCAGCTCGGCGACCCGCTCCTCGCCGACGCCGAACAACCGCGCCTGGAAGCGCAGGTTCTCGCGCCCGGTCAGCTCGCGGTAGAGCAGCGGCTCGTGGCCGAGGAAGCCGATGCGACCGCGCACCGCCCACGCCTCGCCGGGCAGCTCGCGGCCGAGCACGCGCGCGACCCCGTCGCTGGGTCGCAGGAGCGTGGCAAGGACGCGCAGGAGCGTCGACTTGCCCGCGCCGTTGGGGCCGAAGACGACGAGGGTGCGCCCGGGCGGCAGCGCGAGCGTCACGTCGGCGAGGGCGACGCGCTCCCCGTAGGCGCGCGTCAGCCCCTCGAGCTCAATGATGGCGCCGTCCGTCACCGTGCAGGGTGTCGACGGCGTGCCGCAGCGCCGGCGCGATGACGCCGAAGCACTCGTCCACCGCCTTCGGGCTGCCCGGGAAGTTCACGATCAGCGTCGCGCCGGCGATGCCCGACACCCCGCGGCTGAGCATCGCCATCGGCGTGTGGCGCAGCGAGGCGGCGCGCATGGCCTCCGCCAGCCCGGGCGCCTCGCGCTCGATCACCGCGCGCGTCGCCTCGGGCGTGACGTCGTCGGGGGTGAAGCCCGTGCCGCCGGTCGTGAAGACGAGCTCGATCCCGGCGTCGACGTAGTGGCGGATACGGTCCTCGATCAGCCCGTAGTCGTCGGGGACGACCTCCATCGCGACGATCTCGGCCCCCGCGGCCTCGGCCCGCTCGGCCAGCAGCTGGCCCGACTTGTCGTCGGCCTCGCGACGCGAGACGGCGGTCGACACGGTCAGCACGGCGGTCCGCACGAGGCCGTCACTGTAGATGGTCGATTCCACGGCCATCCGGGCACGCGGGCCACGAAATCAACCATCCAGAGAGGCGAACCTCAGCGCCTCCGCCCGGTCGCGGAAGGTCTTGCCCCACGCCACGCGGCCCTCGCGCAGCTCGAAGACGAAGGCTGCCGGGCCGTCGGCGATGACGCCGCCCGAGCGCGCGTACACGCGGCCGATGGCCACGAAGTGCCGCGGCCCGGGGCGCACCTCGGAGACCGAGACGTCGAACTCGTCCCAGTCGCGCTCGAGGTCACCGAGGTAGGCGCGCAGCCCCTCGTGGCCGCGGTAGGCGCGCCGCTCGGCGACCGGCGTCGACGCGGGCTCGAACACCACGTCGGGAACGGTGAGCTCGGTGAGCGCTTCGGCGTCGCGCTCGGCGAACGCGCGCAGCACCGCGGTGACGATCTGCTCAGGCGCGGCGATAGTCGGCCTTGCCCCCGGTCTTGGAGAGCAAGGCGACCGACGCGATCTCGACCCCCTGCTCGAGCCCCTTGACCATGTCGTACACCGTGAGCGCGGCGACGCTCGCCGCGGTGAGCGCCTCCATCTCCACCCCGGTCCGCGCGGTGGCCCGCGCCTCGGCGGTGAGCGTGACGAGTCCGCCGGCCGCATCGACCTCGGCTTCGACGCCGACGAAGGTCAGCGGCAGCGGGTGACAGAGCGGGATGAGCTCGCTCGTGCGCTTGGCCGCCTGGATGCCGGCGAGCCGCGCGGTGCCGAGCACGTCGCCCTTCGGCGCGTCGCCGGCGGCCACGGCCGCGGCGGTCGTCGGGGACATCCGCACGAGGGCGCGCGCCACCGCATGCCGGTCGGTGACGTCCTTGCCGGCGACGTCGACCATCCGGGCGCGGCCGGCCTCGTCGAGGTGCGAGAGCGACTTCATTCCTTCAGGTCCGCGCGCGAACGAAGTTCGCGCCAAGCCGGGTGCGAAGCATCCGGCCGTCAAGCGGGGGTCGCGGTGCGCTGGGCGGCGACGATCAGGTCGCGCACCTCCTGCTCGCGGCCCTGGCGCAGCAGCTCGACCGGGTCGGGATCCCCGTTGACGATGCCCTCGAAGAAGTCCTTGCGGTCCTGGTAGGTCGGCAGCGTGCCCTTGGCCCAGCCGCGGGCGTCGTTGAGCATGATCGCGAGCTTCGCGTAGGGCTCGCCGTACTCGTCGGCGATCTGGCGCTTCATGCGCTTGGCCAGCGCAGGGGACGCGCCCGCCGTGGAGATCGCGATGGCCACGGGGCCGGTGCGCACGATCGCCGGCAGGATGAAGTTGCACAGCGGCGGAACGTCGACGATGTTGACCAGCATCGCCCGGCGCTCGGCGTCCTCGTAGATGCGGATGTTGATGTCCGTGCTGTCGGTCGAGGCGATCACGATGAAGACGCCCTCGAGGTCCTGCGGCCCGGCGTACTCGCGCTGCTCCCAGCGGATCGAGCCCTCGGCGGCGAGCTCACGGAGCTCGTCGACCGCGTCCGGCGCGATGAGCGTCACGTCGCCCTCGCAGGCCAGCAGCCCCTCGACCTTCTCCAGGCCGATCGGGCCGCCGCCGACGACCAGGCAGCGCCGGCCGGTGAGCCGCAGGCAGGCGATGTAGAAGGGCGTGTCGAGCATGTCCCGCACGCAGGTCTGGTCGCAGATCCCGCGGCGGTACTGGCAGACGCAGTCTTTTCCGGCGTACGCGGCAGCAGGCATGGTCCAACAGGGTAGGGGCCTACCCGCGGCGGTGACGCAAGGCTCGCGCCACGACGCGAGCGATCGGCAGCGCGCCTTCGCGCCAGGCGCGCTCGCGGTCGCGGTCGCGGACCGAGCGCAGGCGGATGACGGCGCGCGCCGCGCGGGCGACGCGGTCGTCGTACGGGCCCCACCAGAAGGCCGGCGCCCCCGGCGCCTCCCAGGTGATCGGCCGCGGCCGCGCGTACGCGCGCACGCCCTCGGCGCCGCCGAGCCCGGGCGCGAGCGGGACCGCCGGCAGGGCGGGGGCGACGACGTGGTCGTTGAGCCACGTCGGTCCGGAGCGCAGCTCGCGGGCGATCCTCGCGCCCTCGTACGGGCTGGCCGTCCACACCGACGCCCCGGCGCCCAGCCCGCTCGCGTTGGCCGCGGCGATCGCCTCGCCCGCCGAGCGCACGCCGGTGACCGCGAGGACCGGCGCGTCCGCGGTCTCGCGAGCGATCCGCATGTCTTCGGTCACGCCGATGAGGACCGCGGGCGCGAAGGCGCCGCCGCCCTGCGGGCCGCCGCAGCGCAGGCGCGCGCCCGACGCAACCGCGTCGGCGAGCAGCTCGGCCGCGGCCTCGCCGGCGCCCACCGGCCCGCGCCGGCTTGCCGCCGCGACGACGCCCGCGATCCAGGCGTCGTGGACGCCGCGGGCCACCCACGCGCGCTTCGCCGCGCCGCGCGTGCGCCCGCCGCCGGCGAAGGCGGCGTTGGCCACACCCCGCGCCGACCGGCCGACGGCGGCGTCGGCCAGCACGAGGGCGGCCGCGCCGCCCCCCTCGTCGATCTCGACCGGCACGCCCGCGACCGAGCACGCCGCGGCGGCGAGGCGGCCCTCCTCGGAGCCGGGCACGAACGCCTTGGCCAGGCCCTCGGGCTCCAAGACCCCGCCCGCCGGGGCGAGCGCGAGGAGGCCCTCGGGCAGGCTCGCGCGCGCGAACAGCCGCGCGATCCGCTCCGCGCCCAGCGCGCCCCGCGGGTGCGGCGCGAGCACGACGCCGTTGCCCGCCAGCAGCGCCGCGCCGACCTGCCACAGCGGCTGGGCGAACGGGGCGTCGGCGGCGCCCAGCAGCCCCACCACGCCGACGGGCTCGAAGGCGAGCCGCGCACGGGTCAGCGGGTGCGTCCCGCGGGGAACGCCCAGCCGGCGCTCGCGCAGCGCTCGCGCGCCGGTGTCGGCCAGCCAGGTCAGCCCGTCGATCGCCGGCAGCAGCTCGAGCACCGCCACCTCGCCCGGCGTGCGGTCGTGGGCGGCGCTGAAGAGCGGGACCAGCTCGTCGAGCTCGTCGACGACGGCCTGCGCCGCTCGGCGCAGGTAGCGCGCACGGTCGGGCACGCGCAGCTGCGCCCACAGAGGCTGCACGTGCGCGACGGATTGGGCGAGCGCTTCGACGGTCGCGGCCATGGGCCGCACAATCTGTCAACTACGTCCGCGAGACACGGCGCGCCCGGCGCAGGGCCGCCCGCATTCCGCGCGGGCGCGGCGCCGGCGGGCGCGAGACGATCCGCGCCGCGAGCGCGGCGCGCAGTGCGCCGGCGACGGCCTGGTCGTCGGCGATCAGGACCTCTGGTTCGGCTCCGCGGCACAGCCGGATCGCCCCGACACCCACGACGGTCTCGGCCGACCCGATCCCCGCCGTCGCGCAGATCACCGCGCGGTCGCGCGGATCGAAGCGCAGGAGGAGCTCGGGATCGCAGTCGGCGCGATGGCGCGCGCACAGGGCGCGCACGCCGTCCGCGTCGGCGCGCTGGGGCAGGCGGAGACGGACTCCGCCCGGGAGTGACTGATGCAAGAGCACGAACTGAGGTTCGCAGGGGCCTCTAAGCGCAATCTGAAGCCTCAAGTGGTTCGCCCCCGAGCCTTCAGGACCTCCTTCAGGCGCTCGAGGAAGCGCGCCTCGGCCTCGTCGGGGTCGTAGAAGCGCACGCCCTCGAGCCCGGCGGGCATGAGCTCCTGCTCGGAGAGACGGCCCGGCCGGCCGTGAGGGTAGTCGTAGCCCTCACCGCGCCCGAGCGCCTTTGCGCCCGGGTAGGCGGCCGAGCGCAGGTGCTGGGGCGGCGGCTGCGCGCCGTGCTCGCGCACGTGGGCGCGGGCGGCGGCGATCGCGCGGTAGGCGGCGTTGGATTTCGGCGCCAGCGAGAGGTAGATCGCGGCCTGGGCGAGTGCATGCACGCACTCGGGCATCCCGACGTGGTCGACCGCGTGGGCGGCGGCGACCGCGATCTGCAGCGCCTGCGGGTCGGCGTTGCCGACGTCCTCCGAGGCGAGCACGATCATCCGCCGGGCGACGAAGCGCGGGTCCTCGCCGCCCTCGAGCATCACCGCGAGGTAGTAGAGCGAGGCGTCGGGATCCGAGCCCCGCGTCGACTTGATCCAGGCCGAGATGAGGTCGTAGTGCTGGTCGCCCGCCTTGTCGTAGCGGACCGCGCGCCGCTGCAGCGCGTCCTCGGCGACGGCGAGCGTCACGTGGCCGCTGACGGCCCCCACCTCGAGCGCGGCCAGCGCCGTCCGCGCGTCGCCCGCGGCGCGCTCGGCCAGGAAGGCGAGCGCCTCGTCGTCGACCCGCGCGTCGCCCACCTCGCCGCGCTCGAGCGCCCGGCGCAGCAGCGTCTCGATGTCGGCCGCGGACAGCGGCTCGAGCTCGTAGACATGCGTGCGCGAGAGCAGCGCGGAGTTGACCTCGAAGTACGGGTTCTCCGTCGTCGCGCCGATCAGCACGACGAGCCCCTCCTCGACGGCGGGCAGCAGCGCGTCCTGCTGGGCCTTGTTGAAGCGGTGGATCTCGTCGAGGAAGAAGACGGTGGCTTCGCCGGTCGCGGCGCGGCGGTGGGCGGCGCGCTCGAGCACGGCACGGACCTCGGCGCGGCCCGCCTCCACCGCGCTGAGCTCCTCGAAGGCCGCCCGCGCCGCGCCGGCCACCAGGCGGGCGATCGTCGTCTTGCCGGTCCCCGGCGGCCCGTAGAGGACCATCGAGTGCGCGTGGCCCTCGTCGAGTGCGCGGCGCAGCGCGCTGCCCTCGCGGAGCAGGTGCTGCTGCCCGACGAGCTCGTCGAGCGTGCGCGGCCGCAGTCGCACGGCCAGCGGCGCCTGGTCGGCGGGGACGCCCGTGCGGGTGCGCGGCGGCTCGCCGGCGCTCGGGTCGAAGAGCGTGTCGGACACGAGTCGTTCAGGATCCCACCGATGGACCTCCAGGCCGACACGACGCGCCTGCTGCAGGAGCTGATCCGCTTCAACACGGTCAACCCGCCCGGCAACGAGCGCCCCGCGCAGGAGCACCTCGCCGCGATCCTGCGCGACGCCGGCTTCGAGGTCCGCCTGCTCGGCCGCACGGAGGAGCGGCCCAACCTCGTCGCGCGGCTGCGCGGCGACGGCGACGGTCCCGCGCTGTGCCTGCTCTCGCACGTCGACACCGTCTACGCCACGCCCGACGACTGGCGCCACGACCCGTGGTCGGGTGACCTCGCCGACGGCTGCGTGTGGGGCCGCGGGGCGCTCGACATGAAGTCGCAGACCGCTGCCGAGGTAGCGGCCGCCGTCGCGCTCGCCCGCGGCGGCTGGCGGCCGGCGGGCGACCTGCTCGTCGTCGCGGTCGTCGACGAGGAGACCGGCGGGGCGGAGGGCGCCAAGTGGCTGTGCGAGCACCACCCCGACGCCGTCCGCTGCGACTACCTGCTCAACGAGGGCGGCGGCACGGTCATCCCGTACGACGGCGACCGCGTCTACGGCGTCTGCGTGGCCGAGAAGGGCGTCTTTCGCTTCATCCTGCGCACCGAGGGCGTCGCCGGCCACGCGTCGATCCCCAAGATCGGCGACAACGCGCTGCTCAAGCTCGCCCCGCTGCTGCAGGCGATGCGCGATCGCCAGCCCGAGTTCGACATCACCGCCGCGCCGCAGGCGATGCTCGACGGGCTCGGCGTAAGCGGCCTCGACGAGCTGCGCGCGAAGGACGCGGTGCTCGCCATGCTCGTCGAGCCGATGCTCGGCGTCACGCTCGCGCCGACGATGGCCCACGCGAGCGACAAGATCAACGTCATCCCGTCGAGCGCCGAGCTGCAGGTCGACTGCCGGGTCCCGCCCGGCCTCGGGCGCGAGCACGCCGAGCGGCGCATCCGCGAGGTGCTCGGCGACGACGGCTACCGACTCGACTTCATCGAGCAGACGATCGGCAACGCCTCGCCGGTCGAGTCGCGCCTGATGGACGCCATCCGTGACTGGCTGGGCGGGCACGATCCCGAGGGCCGCATCGTGCCGACGATGCTCCCGGGCTTCACCGACTCGCGCACCTTCCGTGACGCGTTTCCCGATCTGATCGCCTACGGGTTCTTCCCGCAGCGCCACATGACGCTCTACGAGACGGCGCCGCTCATCCACTCCGCCGACGAGCGCGTCGACGTGCGCGACCTCGGCTTCGCCGCGCGCTTCTTCCACGACGTCACGCGCGCGCTGCTCTCCTGATTACTCTCCGGGCGTGGCGACCGTGCAGCGCAGCCGCCTGTCCTCGGCGGTCTTCCGCCTGCCCATCGAGCGCATTCGCGAGGGCTACTACTCGGACGCCTACTTCAACTTCACCAAGCGCCTGCTCGAGGACGACGACCACCACCCGCAGGTGCTCATGCAGGTCTTCCAGAAGCACGAGCACTCGGTGCTCGGCGGGATCGACGAGGCGATCGCGATCCTGCGCGAGTGCTCCGGCCACCGCGACGAGCACGGCATCTGGCAGTGCGGCTGGGACGACCTCGAGGTCTGCGCGCTCTACGAGGGCGACGAGATCGGCCCGCGCGAGGCCGTGCTCACGATCCGCGGCGACTATTCGCGGTTCGCGCACCTGGAGACCGTCTACCTCGGCTGCCTGGCGCGGCGCTCGCTGGTCATGCGCAACGTCGCCGAGGTCGTCGCCGCGGCCAACGGCAAGCAGATCCTGTTCTTCCCCGCCCGTCACGACCACTGGCTGGTCCAGACGGGCGACGGCTGGGCGGCGCACGTCGCCGGGGCGATCGGCGTGTCGACCGACGCCCAGGCGAGCTGGTGGGGCGGGCGCGGCGTGGGCACCGTTCCGCACGGGCTGATCGCCGCGTACGGCGGCGACACCGTCGCGGCGGCGACCAAGTTCGCCGACCACTTCGCCGGCGAGATGAACGTGACGGTGCTGGTGGACTTCGAGAACGACTCGGTCCGGACCGCGCTCGAGGTGGCCGACGCGCTCGGCGAGCGGCTGTGGGGCGTGCGGCTGGACACCAGCGAGGCGCTGGTCGACAAGGCGCTCGAGGGAACCGACCTGCGCGGCGTGCAGCCCGCGCTGGTCGAGAAGGTGCGCTCGGCCCTCGACGACGCGGGCCACGAGCACGTCCGGATCGTCGCCTCGGGCGGGTTCACCGCCGCGAAGATCCGCCAGTTCGAGGAGCAGGGCGTGCCGGTCGACGCCTACGGCGTGGGCTCGTCGCTGATCCGCGGCCAGAACGACTTCACCGCCGACGTCGTCGAGGTCGACGGGCGCCCGTGCGCGAAGGTCGGGCGCGAGGTGTGGCCCAATCCGCGGCTGGAACGGGTGACCTGATGGTCGGAATCGACCATCTAGACTCGCCGCCGCATGTTCGAGCGGATCGACCACATCGGCGTCGCCGTCGAGGACCTCGACGCGGCGATCGCGCTGTACGGCGAGCGGCTCGACCTCGAGCTCGTCCACCGCGAGACCGTCGAGTCGCAGGGCGTGGAGGCGGTGCTCCTCGACGTCGGTGAGAACCACGTCGAGCTCCTGCGCCCGCTCAGCCCCGACACGCCCGTCGGGAAGTTCCTCGCCAAGCGCGGGCCCGGGCTGCACCACGTCGCCTACCAGACGACCGACATCGAGGGCACGCTGGAAGCGCTGCGGGCCGCCGGGATGCGGCTCATCGACGAGCAGCCCCGGACGGGCATCCGCGGCTCGCGCGTCGCCTTCCTGCATCCGGGGTCGTCGGGCGGCGTGCTCACCGAGATCGTGCAACCCGCAGAGGAGCATTGATGGCCGAGTTGATAGACGTGACGATTGGCTTCCAGGCCAGCATGCCGCTGGCGGTGAAGGTCCCGTCCGACGCGCTGGACGGCCTGCTCGGGGCGGTCGGCGGCGACGGCTGGCACGACCTCGACATCCAGGACGGCCGCGTGCGCCTGAGCCTCCAGCACGTCCTCTACGTGCGCACCGAGCGCGAAGAGCACCGCGTCGGCTTCGGCTGAGACCCTGCGCGCGCTGGCGGACCTCGACCTCGCGCTGCTGCGCGCCGCGCGCACCGCGGGCCACACGCCCGCGCGCGAGCGCACGGTTCGCTGGTTCAGCCGCAGCGGCGAGCATGGGCTCGTGTGGGTCGTCTTCGGGCTCGCCGGCGCGCGACTCGACCCGCGCCGGCGCCGCGCGTGGCGCCGCGCCGCGGCGACCGTGGCGCTCGCCTACCTGGCCAACCAGCTCGTCAAGCTCGCCGTCCCGCGCGAGCGCCCGCGCCTGCCCGGCCTGCCGGGTCTGATCGAGGTCGGCAGCCGGCGCACGTTCCCCTCGGCGCACGCGACGACCTCGTTCGCCGGCGCGCGGGCCTACGCGAAGCTCGGCGTCCCGGCCGCGCCGCTGTACACACTCGCCGCGGGCCTGGCCGCCTCGCGCGTCTGGCTGGGCGTCCACCATCCCTCCGACGTGGTCGCCGGCGCCGCGCTGGGAACCCTCATCGCCTCATGAAGGTCGGGATCGTC
The DNA here is from genome assembly GCA_005888335.1 of Actinomycetota bacterium. The sequence goes on along the minus strand of VAWY01000129.1, from coordinate 67,443 downwards.
GGACTCCCGAACGCGGGCAAGTCGTCGCTGTTCAACGCGCTCACCAAGGCGGGGGCCGAGGCGGCGAACTACCCGTTCACGACGATCGAGCCCAACGTCGCCGTGGTCCCCGTGCGCGACGAGCGTCTGGACCGCGTCGCCGAGGTGATCGGCTCGAGCGAGGTCGTCTACGACCACGTCGACTTCCACGACATCGCCGGGCTGGTCGCCGGCGCGCACAAGGGCGAGGGGCTCGGCAACCGCTTCCTGGCCAACATCCGCGAGACCGACGCGATCATCCACGTCGTGCGCGCGCACCACGACCCGGGCGTCGTGCACCCTGAGGGCGAGGTCGACGCGCTGCGCGACATCGAGACGATCGAGACCGAGCTCGTCTACGCCGACCTCGAGCAAGCCGAGCGCCGCCACGAGCGCGTCGTGCGGACGGCGCGCTCGGGCGAGAAGGCGGCGGTCGCGGAGGAGGCGTGGCTGCGCGAGCTCATCGCGGCGCTGCAGGCCGGCCGCCCGGCGCGCACGGTCCCGCCGCCCGAGGAGGCGCGCCACGCCATGCGCGACCTCGGCCCGCTGACCGCCAAGCCGGTGCTCTTCGTCGCCAACATCGACGAGGGCAGCGACGAGGTGCCGCCCGAGGTCCTCGAGCACGCCCGCGCACAGGGCGCCAAGGCGGTGGCGGTCTCCAGCCGCCTCGAGGCTGAGCTCGCCGAGCTCGACGACGAGGACGCGGCGGCGATGCGCGCCGACCTCGGCCTGACCGAGTCGGGCCTCGAGCGGGTCGTGAGCGGCGCGTTCTCGCTGCTGCACCTGCTCGCCTTCTTCACCGCGGGCGAGGCCAAGCCGGCGCAGTCCTGGCACCTGCGCGCGGGGCTGACCGCCTGGCACGCGGCGGGTGAGATCCACAGCGACATCCAGAAGGGCTTCGTCCGCGCCGAGGTCATCAACTGGGAGCCGCTCGTCGAGGCGGGCGGCTACGCGCGAGCGCGCGAGCGCGGCGTGCTACGCCTCGAAGGCCGCGACTACGTCATGGCCGACGGCGACGTCATCACGGTCCGCTTCACGCCATAGCGGGACGACCGGCGCGGGCTCGGGTCGGGCCGCGCGCACGCCGCGGAAGCACCAGACGTTGAACGCCCCGGTGGCGAGCAGCCCGGCCAGCGCGAGCGCGAGCAGCGCGGCGCCCGGCAGGTCGGAGGGGGCCGGCGGCAGGACGCGCCGCGCCGCCGCGCGCGGCGGGGCGCCGGGGTACAGCGGGGTCGCCGCGAATTCGTGCGAGGCCACGCGCCACGCCGGCTTGGGGCGCCCCGAGTAGGCGATCAGGCCCTTGTTGTGGATCGAGTCGACCGCGACGTCGGGGCGCGGGGTCGCGTTCTCCAGGCCGTCCCAGAACGGCTTGACGGCGAACTCGCGCAGCGTCCAGTAGATCGCGCCGTCGGCCGGCGAGCGCCCGACCGCGGCGAGCATGCGCTTGAGGTAGTCGGACTGGAACGCGTAGGTCTGCTTCTCGGAGGCCGGGCCGGGCTCGGTCGCCTCGGCGCCGAACTCGGTCAGCACGAGCGCCTGGGCCGGGTAGCGGTCGTGCCACATCCGCAGATACGGGGCGAGCTGCCCGACCGACCCGGTCGGCCGGTCCGGCTTGCCCGGGTACCAGCCGAAGTAGCTGTTGATCCCGAGGGCGTCGAACGCGCGGTACGTCGGGTCGAAGGGCAGGCTCGGGTAGGCGAGCACGTCCGCGGCGACCGGCACCGTCGGGTCCAGCGAGCGCGCCTCGCGGGCGGCGGCCAGCAGGTAGGCCTGGGTGGGCGGCAGCCGCGAGGGCACCGCGTTGAGCTCGTTGGCCACCGAGTAGACGAGCGTCGAGGGGTGCCGGCGGGCGGCGAGGATCGTCGTCCCGACGGTGGCCAGCGCGTTGGCGCGCTGGCGCGGCGTACGCAGCAGGACGTCGCGGTGGAAGATCGGCGCCTGCGTCCAGACGAGGATGCCGGCGGCGTCGAGGCGGTCGAGCAGGCGGTCGTTGAGCAGGTAGTGGGCCCGGGTCACGTTGGCGTGCACGGCCTTGAGCTCGCGCACGATCTGGTTGATGTCGGCCTCGTCGAGCGCGGGGCCGCGGCCCGGGACGTCCTCCTGGATCGAGGCGCCGCGCAGCTCGATGCGCCGCCCGTTGAGCAGCAGATGGCCGCCGCGGACGATGACCGAGCGCAGCCCGACGAACTGGCGGTCGACCTGCACCAGGCGCCCGGTGCCGTCGCGCGTCTGGACGACCGCGCGGTAAAGCGCGGGATTGGCGGGCGACCACGGCTCGGGCGGGCCGTTGACGTGCAGCCGGGCGCGCAGGCGCGCCGTCTGCCCGGGGGCGAGCACCGGCCCGGCGATGACCGCCCTGGTCACCGCGCCCGACCGCGGCGCCGTCACGCGCACGCTGACACTGGGGCGCGTCCGCACGGGAGAGCGGTTGGTCAGCCAGCCGTCGAGCAGGAACTGCCCGTCGCGGCAGCGCCCGCTGGACGCGCAGGCCAGCCGCGGCAGCAGCGCGGGGTCGTTCAGGACGACCGGGCCCTGCGGGACGAGCGTCACGGGGCGCGTGATCCCGCCCCAGTTCCACCAGCCCTCGCGCGGCTCGGGGCCCTTGCGGTTGTCGACGTCGACGACCAGCTCGTTCGGCTGGCCCGGGCGCAGGGGCCCGGCGGGCAGCGTGAACGGGACGTACGGGTCGGTGTGGATGCCGAGCAGCACGCCGTTCAGCGTGATCCGCGCGACGCGCCGGACCTCCTCGAAGCGCAGCGCCCAGGCGAAGCCGTCCGGCAGCCGCGGCGGCGTGAAGCGCAGGCGGTAGGTCCCGGTCGTCCCAGGGAAGCTGGCCGGGGTCGGGTTGGCCTGCATGACGTGCGGGACGGTGACCGGCTGCGGGCGTCCGCCGGCCGCCTGGAAGGTCCAGCCGCGGTCGAGCGGGACCGGGGCGGGCGGCTCGGCGGTGCCGGCGCTCGCCGTGGCGGGGAGCGCGAACAGCGTGGCGACGACGGCGATGACGGCGGCAGCAGGACCCACGAAACGACGAATTCTGGCGAATCAGACGGCGGCGGCAAGCCGGTGCAATCGCTCGGCCAGGCGATTCATACCTCTTTGGCGCGCCGCATCGGCGCCCGCCAGGTAGTCGGTCGGCCGGTCGGGCGGGCGCTTGACCGGCACCTGGACGAGCGTCGCGATCTCCTTGAACGAGTGCAGCCGGTCGGCCTCGTCGCGCAGCGCGGCCTGGACGCGGGGCCGCTCGCGGACCGCGTTGGCGATCGCGCCCTCGAGCGTCCCGTACTCCAGCAGCAGGTCGCGCGCGGTCTTCTCCCCGATGCCGGTGCCGCCGGGGATCCCGTCCGACGGGTCGCCGCGCAGCGCGATGAAGTCGGGCACCAGCTCGGGCGGGATGCCGTAGCGCTTGCGCACCTGCGCCGGTCCCAGCTCGTCGGGGCCGCTCTTGCCGCCGGGGAAGAGGACGCTGACCTGGTCGGAGACGCACTGGAACATGTCGCGGTCGCCGGTGAACAGCAGCGCCCGGCCGCCCGCCTCGCTCTCCACGCGGGCGAGCGAGCCGAGCAGGTCGTCGGCCTCGAGCGTGTCGTGGACCATCGTCGTCCAGCCGAAGGCGCCGAAGAACGCCTCGCTGTCGTCGAACTGCCGGGCGAGGTCGTCGTCGAGCGGCGGGCGGTCGGCGTGGTATCGGGGGAGCAGCTCCTTGCGGTAGACGGCGGCCTCGGCGCCGTCGCACAGAACGACGGCCCGGGGGTCGTAGCGCTCGATGGCCTGCAGGATGAGGTTGGCCGTCCCCAGCAGGGCGTTGACCGGCTTGTCGTCGGGCCCGGTGATCGTGCGCGGGAGGGCGAAGAACGCCCGGAAGAGCAGGTTGGGGCGATCCACGGCGAGCAGCGGGCGCGGCGGCATGCGCGCGCCAGGCTAGATGATCGAGTCGATCATCTTCGGCGTCGGCGTAGGCTGCCGGGCATGCTCACGCTTACGGGAATCGATGAGGTCAGGTCGCACGTCGGGCAGGAGCTCGGGGTGAGCGACTGGCACGAGGTGACGCAGGAGGCGGTCAACGAGTTCGCCGACGTGACCGGCGATCACCAGTGGATCCACGTCGACGTCGAGCGGGCGAAGGAGACGCCCTTCGGCGGGACGATCGCGCACGGCTACTACACGCTGTCGCTGCTGCCGAAGTTCTCCTACGAGCTGTTCAACTTCGAGGGGTTCGCCTTCGGCCTGAACTACGGCCTGAACAAGGTGCGCTTCCCCGCCCCGCTGCCCGTCGGCTCCCGCGTGCGCATGCGGGCCGAGCTGGCCGGGGTCGAGGACATCCCGGGCGGTGTGCAGATCACGACGAAGGCGACCTTCGAGCGCGAGGGCGGCGACAAGCCGGTCTGCGTGGCCGAGTCGCTGGCCCGGCTGTACACCGGGTAGTGCGCCCGACCGCGGATCCCACGGATTCCGGCCGCCGCAGCCAGCCGCCTGGACCCACCCGTCGGTCCTCGGACTCTTCCCCACCCACCCACACCTTCGGACGCCGGCCGGGCCCAGTCGACGGCCTGCGACGCCCGGCGATCCGCGCGACCCGCGGCCGGACCCACTGAGCGATGGACGAGGCGCACCGTGCCTACTACGCGGCGCGGGCGCGCGAGTACGACGACTGGTGGCTTGGTCGCGGGCTGTTCGCCGCCCGCGACCGCCCGGGCTGGGTCGAGGAGGTCCGCGAGCTCGAGCGCCTGCTCGCCGCGCTGCCGGCGGCGCGCACGCTCGACGCGGCCTGCGGCACGGGCTTCTTGACCCGCCACCTGCGCGGGCTCGTCGTCGGCCTCGACCAGAGCGCCGAGATGTGCGCGCTCGCCCAGCGGCGGCTGCCCGACGGCGTCGCCGTCGTCGGCGACGCGCTCGCGCTGCCCTTTCCTGACCGCGCCTTCGACCGCGTGCTCGCGGGTCACTTCTACGGCCACCTGCTCGGCGACCAGCGCGAGCGCTTCCTCGACGAGGCCCGCCGCGTCGGCGACGAGCTGATCGTGGTCGACTCGGCCCGGCGCGATGGCGTCGAGGAGGAGCAGTGGCAGGAGCGCAGGCTCAACGACGGCTCGCGCCACCGCGTCTACAAGCGCTTCTTCACCGGCCACGCGCTCGCCGCCGAGCTCGGCGGCGGCGAGGTCGTCCACGAGGGCGCCTGGTTCGTCGTGGTGCGGTCATGAGGGCCGCCGCCGTCCTGCTCGCCGCCGGGCTGGCCGCCGCGCTGTGGTGGCGACGCCACCCCTCGGCGTGCCCGTACGGCCAGCGCTTCTGGGTCGAGGCCCCGCACCCGCTCATCACCCGCGACCGGCTCCTGCGGGTGCTCGACCCGCGGCCCGGCGAGCGCGTGCTCGAGGTCGGCCCCGGGACCGGCTACTACACGTTGCCCGTGGCCGAGCGGCTCGGGCCCGACGGGCGCCTCGAGCTGTTCGACCTCCAGCAGGAGATGCTCGACCACACGCTGCGCCGCGCCGGGCCGCTGGCCGCGCGCATGCACGCGACGCAGGGCGACGCCCGCTCGCTGCCCTACCCCGACGCCAGCTTCGACGCCGCCTACCTCGTCACCGTGCTCGGCGAGATCCCCGACCAGGAGGCGGCGCTGCGCGAGCTGCGCCGGGTGCTCAAGCCGGGCGGGCGGCTGGTCGTCGGCGAGCTCGCGCTCGACCCCCATGTCGTCCTGCCGGCGGCGCTGGAGCGGCGCGCGGCGGCGGCCGGCCTCGCGCTCGAGCGCCGCGACGGCACGGCGCTGGGCTACTTCGGGCGGCTGAGGCCCGCATGACCGGCTGCATCGCGCAGGGGCTGGCCTGCGCGGTGCTGGCCCTCTCCCCGCCGGTGCCCTTCACGACCGTGGGGGCGAACGTCCCGGTGTCCTCCGACGACCTGCTCGGCGGCCGCGGCCAGCAGGTCGAGCCGTATCTCGCCATTGATCCGCTCGACCCGTCCAGGCTGGTCGGCGCCGCCCAGGAGGACCGCGTGGCGAGCGGCGCCGCTCGCGCCAACGGCGTCTACGCCTCCGCGGACGGCGGGACGACGTGGACACGCGGCCTCGTGCCCGGTGTGTCGACGGCGAGCGGCGGGCGCTTCGACCGCGCCACGGACCCGGTCGTCGCATTCGGCCCCGACGGCACCGCGTTCTACGTGTCGCTCGCGCTGGACTTCTCGCGCAGCTTCCCCACGGCCAGCGCGATCCTGGTCAACCGCTCCGGCGACGGGGGCGCCTCCTGGAGCGCGCCGGTCACGGCGGCACGGGGGCGCCGGCATCGGCTGCTCGACGAGCCGTGGCTCGCGGTCGACGGCGGCGCCGCCAGCCCGCGACCCGGCGCCGTCTACCTGTCGTGGAACGACGGCGACCTCGAGTCCATGGCCGGGGAGTCGCGCGTGGTCGTGACGCGCTCCGACGATGGCGGGCTCAGCTGGCGGACGCCGGTCGTCGCGAGCGGCGGCGCCCACATCGTGGGGGGCGCGCGGGTGGCCGTCGGCCCCGACGGGACCGTCCATCTGCTCTACGCGATGATGCCGCTCGAGAGGACCGGGCGGATCGAGACGTCGCACGATTTCATCCGCGTGGCGAGCTCCACCGACGGCGGCGCCACGTGGACCCGCGCGGTCACGGTGGCGCAACGCCGGTACCCGTTCGTCAAAGGGCTGCGAGTGGGCTCGGGCACGGCGTTCGCAGTCGACGCGTCGACCGGCGCGCTGCACGCGGTCTGGACCGACTCGCGGCGCGGCGCGGGCGACGTGGTGACGTCGCACCTCGACGCCGGGGCGAGCCGCTGGAGTCGCCCCGTACGTGTGGGCAGCGCGGCTGACGTCCAGTTCACGCCGGCGGTCGCCGCCGCGGGCGGCTCGGTGCACCTGCTCTTCTATGACCGGGCGGCCCGTCACCGGTGCAGCGTCATGTACGCGCAGTCCCTCGACGGCGGCGCGACGTTCCGGCCGCCGCTGCGCGTGAGCTCCGCCCCGTTCGACCCCCTGCGCGCCGAGCGCGACTTCCGGGGGCGCTTCCTCGGCGACTACATCGGGATCGCCGCGACCGCCAGCTTCGCCCAGGCCATCTGGGTCGACGACCGATCGCCGACCGGCAACGACGTCTACACCGCGCGGATCAGCGGCTGATGCGGACGACCGGGCCGATGGCCCCGTGCGCGACCACGCGATACAGACCGGGGCCGGGCACGGTGGTGCGGTAGGCGCCCGCGCGGCCGGCGAGCGTCGTCGCGGCCAGCCGCCAGCGCCCGCCGATCCGGCGCTGCACGCGGACCTCGGCGCCCGCGCGGACCGGCACGATCCGCCCCGCGAGCACGCCGCCCGTGTCGGCGGCCGCGCGGGCGGCCGGCGGCGTGCCGCCCGTCGGCTCGTCGCCCGGCGGCGGCGGGGCGTCGGGGTTGTCCTTGTGCGACGAGATCGCCGTGAAGAACGCCCACGTGTCGCGCAGGCCGAGGCGCTTGCGCAGCATCGCGCCGTCGACCCGCGTGCGGCCCTTGGACCCCACGATGTCGGCGGCGACCACGCGCGGCGACGCGCCGCGTTCGAGCACCACGACGCCGCGGAACTTCCCCTGCAGAAGCCCGCGCAGCTTCTTGGCCGCCTGCCCCATGGTCATGCGCACGTTCCAGCGATGCCAGGGCGAGACGTTGTCGTAGGGGTCGTCCACGCTGCGCAGCCACGGCTGTGCGGCCGACCGCATGACCGACTCCTCGACGTTCTCGGTGCGTCCGCCCGACGTCGAGAAGAAGTAGGTGACCGCCAGGCGTCCGGCGTAGGTGACGACCTGGCCGCGCGTCGCGTTGACCGCCGCGTTGGTCGCGGGCGTCTCGGCGGCCACGCCCCGGTACATCTGCGAGCGCGTGTCGGCGTACTGGTCGAAGCCGAGCGCGCCGCCGGCGTTCGTCGTCAGCGCGTACGTTCTCGCCGCCACGGCCTGGGCCTGCAGCGCGGCGGCGGGCCACGCCGACGGTGACTCGGCGGACACGACGCCGGCCACGTACTGCTCGAGGCCGAGCGCGTTCATCGCCAGGACGTTGCCGACGGGGCCGGGGCGGAACTCCAGCCACCCGCGGTACGCGCCGTCGCGCAGGCCGTTGGCCGCCGGGCCGCGCAGCGTGATCGGCTGCTCGGAGGTCACCTGCAGCGGCGCCGGGAACGTGGCGAGCTTGTGGTCGTGCGCGCTGAGCAGCTGCAGCGAGCCGTCGAGCTCGGCGGCCACGCGGTAGATCTTGTCGGGCTTCAGCGGCCGGTCGCCCGCCTTGGTCGCGCCGGTGAACGAGGCGATCCGCGGCGAGCGCAGGAGGACCCGCACGATCGCGCCGTCGGGCGCCTGGCCCAGCGAGGTGCCGGTGTAGTAGTGCGAGAGGATGTCGCGGTAGCCGGCGCCGTGCTGGGCATAGCCCAGGGCACCGAACTGGCTCATCCCGACGCCGTGGCCGTAGCCGGCGCCCTTGATCGTGAAGGTGGAAGCGGCATGCGCCGGCGCGGCGGCCGTGACGGCGGCCGCGGCGGCGAATGCGGCGAGGGCGGTCCGTCGCATCAGCAGCGCCAACAGACCTTACCGCGCCGAGTTGCGGTAGACCTAGGACTATGGCCACCCGCCGAGCGTCTGACGTCTTCGTCGAGTGCCTCGAGTCCGAGGGCGTCCGCTACGTCTTCGGCATCCCCGGCGAGGAGACGCTCGACCTCAACGAGTCGCTCGCCAACTCGAGCGTCGCCTTCGTCCCGGTCCGCCACGAGCAGGGCGGCGCCTACATGGCCGACATGTACGGCCGCCTGACCGGGCGCGCAGGCGTCTGCCTGGGCACGCTCGGGCCCGGGGCGACCAACCTGGTCACCGCCGTGGCCGACGCCTTCCTGGACCGCGCGCCGCTCGTCGCGCTCACCGGGCAGGGCGATCTCGAGCGGATGCACAAGGAGTCCCATCAGTACATCGACCTCGTCGAGGTCATGCGGCCGATCACCAAGTGGAACGCCCGCGTGACGGCGCCCGAGATCATCCCCGAGGTCGTGCGCAAGGCGTTCAAGCTCGCCGAGACCGAGAAGCCGGGGGCCACGCACCTCGAGCTGCCCGAGGACGTCATGGGCTCCGACGTCGACGCGTCGCCGCTGCCCCGCCGGCGCCTGGTCCGTCCCGAGCCGGCCGCCCGCGAGCTCCTCAAGGCGGCCGACACGATCCGCAACGCGATCAACCCGGTCGCCCTCGCCGGCAACGGCGTCATCCGCGCCGGCGCGGCGCCCGCCTTGCGCGAGTTCGCGCGCGCGACCGGCATCGCGGTCGCCGAGACCTTCATGGGCAAGGGCGCGATGGACTCCGACGATCCGCGTGCGCTGGGCACCGTCGGCCTGCAGTCGCGCGACTACGCGATGGCCGGCTTCGAGGACGCCGACGTCGTCATCGCCATCGGCTACGACCTCGTCGAGCACGCCCCCAAGCACTGGAACCCCCGCCGCGACAAGAAGATCGTCGTCGTCGACTCGGTTCCCGCCGAGATCGACGGCTACTTCACCCCCGAGGTCGAGCTCGTGGGCGACATCTACCACGTGCTCAGCCGCCTCGCCGAGGAGTGCCGCGACGTCCCGCACTCGGGCGGCTCGCAGCGGCTGCGCGAGGTCGTGCTCGGGCGCTTCGACGCCGCCCGCGAGGACGGGCACTTCCCGATGCAGCCGCCGCGCGCGCTGTGGGAGATCCGGCAGGCGATGGGTCGTGAGGACATCCTCATCTCCGACGTCGGCTTGCACAAGCTCTGGATCGGCCGGATGTTCCCCGCGCATGAGCCCAACACGGTGATGATCGCGAACGGCCTGGCCGGAATGGGCTTCGCGATCCCGTGTGCGGTCGCCGCCAAGCTCGTGCATCCCGAGCGCAACGTGATCACCGTCAACGGCGACGGCGGCGTGCTCATGAACTTCCAGGAGCTCGAGACGGCGATCCGGCTGAAGACGCCGTTCGTGACGGTGATCTGGGAGAACCGCCAGTTCGGGTCGATCGTGTGGAAGCAGGACAAGAAGTTCGGCCGCCACTTCGGGACCGACTTCACCAACCCGGACTTCGTGCAGCTTGCCGAGTCGTTCGGGCTGCCCGCGTGGCGGTGCGCGGCCGTTGAGGACTTCGGGCGCCACCTGCGCCACGCGATGACGCTCGACGTCCCGTCGGTCGTCGTGCTCCCGATCGACTACTCGCTCGACGTGGCGATCAGCGAAGAGCTGGGCACCGAGACGGTGGCGACATAGAGGCCCACCAACAGTGATCGTTGCTTTCGCGGCCGCGCTCGCCTTCGCGGCGCAGGCGCCGCGCGTCGAGTTTCATGCCTACCGCGTCACCGGCGCCGCCGGGACCGAGCGCGTGGACTTCGCCGGCGACCCGGCCGCCGGCTGCGCGGACCGCGGGGTGTGCGGCTTCTCGGGCAGCGAGACGTTCGTGCCGGTGCGGCCCGACCCGGGCGAGCTTGCGACCTTCACCCGTACCGGCCGGCGGATCGGCGGGCAGGCGGTCTTCAACGGCGGCAACACGACCGCGTCCGTCGCCACCGCCGGCTCGGACGCGACCTGCACCGACGCGCTGGTCGTTCGGCGCGCGGTCGTCACGTTCCGGCCCGCGGGTCCCAAGGTGCGGGCGATCCTGCACGGGCCGGCCGGCGAGCCGCCGGTCGCCCAGGACGCGGCGGTCTTCGCCACGCACTGCGCCGGCCCGCGCGTCGGCGACCTCGCCCTGGCCGGCGCGCTGCCGAGCGCGGTGGTCCCCGTGTCGGCGCTGCGCAAGCCCATGATCCTGCTGCGCCTGGCCGCCGACACGACCTTCTCGCAGGCGGGCTTCTCGGGGCACGTCGTCGCCGACGTCCGCGTCCGCCTCAAGCGCGACCGGCGCCTGGAACAGCTGCTGCGCGCGAGCGGCGGCCTGCTCTCGCAAGCCGATCTGCTCGGTAGTAGCGTCGCGCCATGACCTCCGTCGATCCCGCCACGCCCGCCCTCGAGGCCGCCGCCGCATTGCGCCGCCGCGAGGTCTCGTCCGTCGAGCTGCTCGACGCCTGCCTCGAGGCGGTCGACGCCCGCGACGGCGACATCAACGCGATCGTCTGGCGCGACGACGAGGCCGCGCGCGCCGCCGCGCGCCACGCCGACGAGGCGCTGGCCCGCGGCGCGGACGCGGCGTTCCTCGGGGTGCCGATCCCGATCAAGGACCTCACGCCGGTGGCGGGGTGGCCGGTGACGTACGGGTCGCGCGGCGGGCCGAAGGGCGTCAGCCGCGAGGGCGAGCTGACGACCGAGGCGCTGCGGCGCGCGGGCTTCGTCCTGTGCGGGCGCACCAACACGCCCGAGTTCGGCCCGATCACCGCGACCGAGAACGACCGCTACGGGATCACCCGCAACCCGTGGGACCTCGGCCGGACGCCCGGCGGCTCGAGCGGCGGCGCGGCGGCGGCGGTGGCCGCGGGGATGTTCCCCGTCGCCCACGCGACCGACGGCGGCGGCTCGATCCGCATCCCGGCCGCGTGCTGCGGCCTGGTCGGACTCAAGCCGAGCCGGGGCCGCGTGCCGCGCATGACGCAGAGCTGGATGGGCGGTGTGGTCGAGGGGGCGGTGACGCGCACCGTCGCCGACACCGCCGCGATCCTCGACGTGCTCAGCGGCTGGGACCGAAACGCGTGGTACAGCGCGCCGGAGCCCGACCGGCCGTTCCTCGAGGAGGCCGGGCGCGACCCGGCCCGCCTGCGCATCGGGCTCATGGCCCACGGGCCCGGCGGGATGCCGGTCGAGGAGCCGTGCGCCGAGGCGGCGCGCCGGGCGGCGGCCGTGCTCGAGGAGCAGGGCCACGAGGTGGTCGAGGCCGACTTCCCGACGCTCTCCGAGGACCTCGTCGAGCCGTTCCTGATCATCATCAAGGCGGCGCTGGCCGACTACGAGGACGTCGACTGGGACGCGGTCGAGCCGCACATCGCCGCCCAGCTCCGCGACGCGCGCGCGACCTCGAGCTTCGACTACGCGCTGGCGGCGCGGACGCTCGAGCGCAAGAGCCGCGACCTCGTCGCGGCGTGGGGCGCGGACTTCGACGTGCTCGTCACGCCGACCACGGCGATCCTCCCGCCGCCGGCCGGCGCCGTGCTCGAGCAGGTCCACGCCAAGCCGGACGAGCCCTCGCCGGTCGTCCTCGCCATGGTGACGTTCACGGTCTTCGCGAACATCACCGGGCTGCCGGCGATCAGCCTGCCCGTCCACTGGACCGAGGACGGCCTGCCCGCCGGCGCCCAGCTGGTCGGCTCGCCCTTCTGCGAGGCGCAGCTGATCCGCCTGGCGCACGTGCTCGAGCAGGGGCTGCCGTGGGCTGACCGGCGGCCGCAGCTGGCCGCCGCGTGAGGATCGACTGCGTCGATCCTTCAAGCGCGACCTTCGTTCGCGCGTAACCTGAAAGGGACCCACCCCAGCACGTCAAGGAGGCGCCCGATGGCCACGACCGACCAGGCCCGCGAGCAGTCCGTCGTCGAGGGCGTCCGTCCGCAGCTCTTCATCGGCGGCGAGTGGCGCGGCGCCAGCGGCGGCGGCACGCTGCCGGTCGAGGATCCGGCCACCGGCGAGACGCTCGTCGAGATCGCCGACGCGACGGTCGAGGACGCCAAGGCGGCGCTCGCCGCCGCGGCCGCCGTCCAGGACGAGTGGGCCGCGACGGCGCCGCGCGAGCGCGGCGAGATCCTGCGGCGCGCCTACGAGAAGCTCGTCGAGCGCGCCGACGACCTCGCGCTGGTGATGACGCTCGAGATGGGCAAGCCGGTCGCCGAGTCCAAGGCCGAGATCCTGTACGCCGCCGACTTCCTGCACTGGTTCAGCGGCGAGGCGACGCGGATCGAGGGTCGCTACGCGATCGCCGAGAAGGCGCCGGGCCAGCGCGTCCTGGTCATGAAGCAGCCTGTCGGCCCGTGCGTGCTGATCACTCCGTGGAACTTCCCGATGGCGATGGGCACGCGCAAGCTCGGCCCGGCCATCGCGGCCGGCTGCACGTCGGTCATCAAGCCCGCCAAGCAGACGCCGCTGTCGATGATCGCGCTCGCCCAGATCCTCGAGGAGTCCGGCCTGCCGGGCGGCGTGCTGAACGTCCTGACCGCGAGCTCGAGCGGCGCGGTGATGGAGCCGCTGATCAAGGACCCGCGCACGCGCAAGCTGTCGTTCACCGGCTCGACCGAGGTGGGGCGCGTCCTCATGCAGCAGGCCTCCGAGCAGCTGCTGCGCGTGTCGATGGAGCTCGGCGGCAACGCGCCGTTCCTCGTCTTCGACGACGCCGACGTCGACGCGGCCGTCGAGGGCGCGCTCATCGCCAAGATGCGCAACATCGGCGAGGCGTGCACGGCGGCCAACCGCTTCCACGTCGCCGAGGGCGTCGCCGACCAGTTCGCCGAGAAGCTCGCCGCCAAGATGGGCGAGATGAAGGTCGGCCGCGGGACCGACCCCGACGTGAAGGTCGGACCGCTGATCGACGACGCCCAGCGCGGCAAGGTCGACGAGCTCGTCCAGGACGCGGCGAGCAAGGGCGCCAAGGTCCTCGTCGGCGGCAGGCGCCTCGACGGCGCCGGCTACTTCTACGAGCCCACGGTCCTCGCTGACGTGCGCGACGACGCGCGGCTGCTCAAGGAGGAGATCTTCGGCCCCGTCGCGCCGGTGCGCGGCTTCGCCTCCGAGGAGGAGGCCATCGCCGCGGCGAACGACACCGAGTACGGCCTCGTGGCGTACGTCTACACCTCGGACATCAAGCGGGCCTTCCGGGTCATCGAGGGCCTCCAGACCGGCATGGTCGGCCTCAACCAGGGCATGGTCTCCAACGCCTCGGCCCCCTTCGGCGGCGTCAAGCAGTCGGGCTTCGGCCGCGAGGGCGGCCACGACGGCATGCAGGAGTACCTCGAGACGAAGTACGTCGCGATGAACGTGGGCAGCTAGTGAGTTCGCAATTACGTGCGGTCGCCCGGAACCCGTGCGTAATTGCGAATGCCGGTACTAGCGACCGCGCAGCCGCCCGCGCAGCGCCGCGTCGACCAGGGCGCCCGTCGTCCGCCGCGCAGGCTTCGAAGCGGGCGTGGGCTGCGTGACGAAGGCGTTGATCTTTGGGTCCGCGACGTTCGTGTATCCCGAGGAGCGCGTCGGCGATCGGTGCGCCGGCGGCGTCGGTCCCCGTGACCCGTGACAGCGGTCCTCCGCTGTCGCCCTGGCAGGTGTCGACCATCGCCCCGCCCGGCTTGGCGCGGCCGGCGCAGAGCATCACGGCGGCGTCGAAGTCCGCGCCGTAGTTCGCGCAGCCGCTGGCCGGGAGCACGTCGATCGTCGCGATCTCGAGCACGTCGGCGAGGCTCGCGCTGTTGGCCGGATCGGTGAGCCCAAAGCCGGAGATGAGGGCGACCGTCCCGGTGCCGCCGGCCGCGACGGGAGCCAGCGGCCTGACGCTGCTCGGGTTGCTCAGGTCGAGCGGCTGATCGAGCGTGAGGATGGCCGCGTCGTTGAGCAGCGCGCCGGCCGTGACGGTGAAGTCGGGGTCGACGCTGACCGTGGTCACCGCGCGCGGCTGCCGGTCGGGCTCCGGGTTGCTGACGTGCACGAGGCCGCCCACCACGCCGAAGCTGCTCGCGGCGATCACCTGACCCGTCGCCTCGTCGACCACGCAGTGGGCCGCCGTGATGACGTGGAGCTGGTCACGAACGCTGCCGCCGCACAGCCCGGTGACGCTGCCCCCCGACATCTGGAGCACGAGCGCCTGCCACGGGATCGCGCCGCTCGAGTCCGGGTTGACGACGATCGGGCGCGCCGAGGAGAGCGCGGGGGCGCCGAGCGCGAGCGCGGCGCTGGCCAGAGACGTCGCGAGAACGCGAACGACGTGATCGGACATCAGGCCCTCTCTCTCCTCGGGGCGCGCCGGACCTCCCAACCGTAATCGGGCCGCGCAGCGCGCCGCCATGGCACGAAAGTGGAATCGTGGGCGCCGCGCGGTTAGCCTCGGCGGCAGAGGAGCCATGGGTCAGGACGATCGAAGGGCCGTGCGCCGCTCGCCGCGGGACCGGCGGGCCCGCTCGGCGCTCGTCAGGGTCGACGCCGCCGGCGATGTGCACGCCTGGCTGTCGATCGTCGGCCCGCGCGAGCTGCCGCTCGAGGGGCTCGATCGCGCGGTCGCCGAGACCGTGCGCCGCCACCTGGACGCGGCCGCCGACGGGGCGGTCAGGGCGCTCTCGCCGCGCGAGGCCGAGGTCACGCGGCTCGTGGCGTCCGGGCGCTCGAACCGCGAGATCGCGCGCGCCCTCGTCATCGGTGAGGACACGGTCAAGAAGCACGTCTCGCACGCGCTTTCCAAGCTCGGTCTGGAGAACCGCACGCAGCTCGCGCTCCACGCCGCGCAACTTTTCGCCGTGTCGGATCGTCTGAGCTGACACCAACCACGCTGCGTGCCCTGTGAGCGGCGCCGGCGGCGGGTCAACCCCACCTCGGAGGGACCTCTCTTGCGACGCACGATCTGTGCGCTGCTCGGCGCTGCCTGCGCCGCAGCGGCGCTGTCAGCCCCTGCCGGCGCGGCCGTGCAGGTCAGCCAGTCCGGCTGGTTCTGGGGCAACCCGACTCCGCAGGGCAACACCCTGCGCGCGCTCGACTTCCTGTCCGGCCGCGGCTACGCGGTCGGCGACGCTGGCACCGCGCTGCGCACCGACGACGGCGGCGCGACCTGGACCGGCCTGGCCACCGGCACCTCGGCCGACCTCGACCGCCTCCAGGTGGTCACGCCCGAGACGCTGGTCGTCCAGGGCGGCGACGGCTGCGTGCTGCGGCGCTCCGACGACGGCGGCCGGACGTTCCGGCGGATGTACGTGCTCGCTGAGCGCGGGTGCCCGAACCCGGTCCAGGCCGCCTTCTTCGTCGACCCCCAGGTCGGCTACGTGCTGCTGCGCGACGGCAGCCTGTTGCGCACGATCGACGCGGGCGACACCTTCGCCAAGCAGACCGCCGTGCCCGGCACGCCGGCGAGTACCGGCGGCGGCAACGTCGCGCCGGTGGACCTCGTCTTCACGGACCCCGATCGCGGGCTGGCCTTCGTCGCCCAGTCCGGCGGCGCGACGCTGCTCTACGAGACGACCGACCAGGGCATCTCGTGGAAGCCGCTCGACCTGCCGGCGGGCGTGAACCGCGTCAGTCGCGTGACGTTCCTCGACGCGCAGAACGCCTACGCCGTGGGCCCGGACACGCTGCTGCGCTCGGCCGACGGGGGCAAGACGTGGGCGCGCCGCGCGGCCGGCGCCGGGCAGGACCTCACCTCGATCCGCTGCGCGACCGTCGACACCTGCCTGCTGACCGTCAAGGGCGGCGACCGCCTGCTGCGCACGACCGACGGCGGCGTGACCGTCACGCCGATCACCGCGGCCACGCAGGCGATCTTCGCCGCGGCGTTCGCCTCGCCCTCGCGTGTGGTGGCCGCGGGCGCGGGCGGCGCGACCGTGGTGTCCGACGACGGCGGCATCAACTACACGCCGATCGGCACTGACATCGGCGCCACCTACGTCTCGATGCGCCACGGACCGTCGCCGCAGATCGCCTACGCGCTCGGGCGCAACGGGCAGCTCGCGCGGACCACCGACGGCGGCGCGAGCTGGCGGGCGCTGTCGGTGCCGACGTCGGCCGAGCTCGGCGACGTGTCGTTCGCCTCGGTCGACCTGGGCTACGCGCTCGACCTCCGCGGCGGGCTGTTCAAGACGGCCAACGGCGGGCAGAGCTGGCAGACGCTCGATCCGGGCACCACGGCCGCGCCGCAGGCGGTCGCCGCGCTGGCCAACGACACAGTGCTCCTCGCCGGGCCGCGCGGCGTGCGCCGGCAGGTCGGCGGCGGGCGCTTCGACGCCGTCTCGGACCGCGACGTCGCCGGCGCGCGCCTCAGCGACCTCGACACCGCGAGCGGCGCGATCGTCGCCTTCGGCGCGCAGGCGCTGGCCCTGTCGACCGACCGGGGCGCGACGTGGCGCAAGATCACCCTCCCGAATCCGAGCAAGCGCAAGCGCAACCCGCTGCGCGTGCGCGATGTCGACTTCGTCGACGCCCGCGCCGGCTGGCTGCTCGACGACGCCGGGCGGCTGTGGGCGACGCGCGACGGTGGGCGCAGCTGGGCCGAGATCGCCGCGACCGGCAGCGACGACGCGCAGAGCATCGCGTTCGGGTCGCGAACCGAGGGCTGGCTGACCGTCGGCGACTTCTACGCCGACCCGCGCAGCGCGTTCGTCCTTCGCACCGGCGACGGCGGGCGCACATGGCGGCCCCAGCGGCTCTCGGTGGGCGGGCCGGCGCTCGACGGCGTCGTCGCGACGAGCGGCCGCCAGGCCTACGCCCTGACCGTGGGACCGCAGCAGCAGCGCCAGCTCTTCGGGACGACGAGCGGCGGTGACGCGGGCGAGGCATCGCGCCTGACGGTGACCACGCCTGTCAAGCGCCTGACCCGCAAGGCGCTGCGGCGCTCGGCCGGGCAGGTGACGATCCGCGGCACGCTGGCCGGCGCGCAGGGCGGGGAGCAGGTCGTCGTCTCGCGCCGCGACGCGCGCGGCGGGCGCTGGATCAGCCAGGTCGTCACCGCGGGCGCCAACGGCGGCTCGTTCACCGCGACGTTCCGGATGACCAGGTCGTCGTACTTCGTCGCCCAGTGGGCAGGCGACAGCGGGCGCACCGGCGCCGGGACCCGCGTGCTCGGCGTGTCAGTGCGGTGACGGGTGGGGCGGTCGTCGGCACGGCGCAATACGGTGCTGCACGTCGTGCCGTCCGACGCCCTCCGTTTGATCGCGGCCACCGCCGCGGCGCTCGGCGCCGCGGCGGTCGTCGCGGTCGCCAGCGGAAGCCAGCGCGAGGCCGCTCCGGCGCTACCGCGCCTGCCCGTCGAGACGCCCGCCGCGGTCGTCGCCGGCGGCGCGGTCCCCTGGATCCACGACGGACCGACGCGCCGGGCGGCGCTCCACCGCGGCTGGCGCGTCCGGCTCGATCCGGCGGATACGGGCGCGGCTCGCGGCTGGGCGCGCGGGGGCTTCGGCGGCCGCCCCGTCGCCGTGCCCTACGTGCCGAACGCCCGCACGCTGACGTCGCGCTCGTTCGCCGGGAGTGTCGCGTGGTACGAGCGCGACCTGCGCGTGCATCGCTCCGGCCGCTACGTGGTGCGCTTCGAGTCGGTCAACCATCGCGCCACGGTCTGGCTCGACGGCCGGCGCGTCGGCGCGCACACCGGCACGTACCTGCCCTTCGAGACCCCCATCACGCTCGACGACCGCCGCGCCCACCGTCTCGTCGTGCGCGCCGACTGGCGCGACCCCGAGCGCATGAAGGCGGAGGGCTGGCACCGGACGTGGTTCAACTTCGGGGGCGTCAACCGCGAGGTCACGCTGCGGCCCGTCGGGCGCAGCGAGCTCAACGCGCCGGCCGTCCATACGCGCCTGCGCCAGGGCGGCGCGCTCGTCGAGATCTCGGTCGAGGTGCGCAACCGGTTCCCGCAGGCGCGCGCGATCCCGGTCGAGGGCGTGCTCGCCCGCGGCGACGGGCGCATCGACTTCCGGATGCCGGGGATCCGCACGGCGCCCGGCGACGCGCGCGTCCTGCACGCGACCGTGGCCGTCTCGGCGCCGGCCCTCTGGTCGCCGACCCATCCCGCGCTCTACGACCTGCAGCTCGTCGCGGGCGACGGCGAGGCGGGCTACCGCGCTGCCATCGGCCTGCGCGAGCTGACCTGGGCGGCCGGGCAGCTGCGGCTCAACGGCCGCCCGCTGCGGCTGCGCGGCGCCTCGCTGCAGGAGGACGCGCGCGGGCGCGGCGACGCGCTGCGCCCCGCCGACCAGGCGACGCTCGCGCGCGAGCTCGTGGGCCTGGGCGCCAACGCCACGCGCTGCCAGCATCCGCTCGACCCCGGCCTGCTCGAGCGCCTCGACGCCGCCGGCGTGCTCGTCTGGATGGGCGTCGGCCCGGTCGACTCGCCGGGCTCATGGACGTCGCGCACGGCGCACCGGCGGCGGATCGCCCGGCAGCGCACGATGGCCGCCGTCCGCGAGGCCCAGCCGCATCCGTCGGTGATCGCCTACAACCTCGCCAACGAGCTCGCCGGCAATGGGCACGACGCGACCCAGGTCGCCTACCTGCGGCGGATGGCGCGCGAGGTCCGCGCGCGCGACCCCGGCCGGCTCGTGGCGCTCGACGTGTGGGGCGCGCATCCGCCGCGCCGCACCGGCGCGGTGTACGGGCCGGCCGACGCGATCGGCGTCACGAACTACACGGGCTGGTACGACGACACCTACGCGCCGCGGGCGCGGCTGGTGGCGATGCTGCGCGCGCGGCTGATCCGGATGCGGCGCACGTTCCCCGGCAAGGTGCTCGTCGTCAGCGAGTTCGGCGCCGAGGGCAACGAGCGCAATCCCTCGCGCGCGCCGGGCGGGCTGCGCTTCCAGGCGCGCCTGCTGCGCACGCACCTGGAGGTCTACGCGCACCGTGCCGGCCTGGCGGGCGCGCTCGTGTGGGCGCTGCGCGACTTCGCCGTCTCGCCCGCGTTCGCCGGCGGCTCGATCAACCGCCGGGTGCCCGGCATCCGGCTCGTCCACGGCCTCAACCAGAAGGGCGTCATCACCTACGGCGGGCGCGACAAGCCCGCCGCGCGGGCGGTCAGGCTGGCCTTCGCGGCGTTCGGCCCGCGGTAGACAGCGGCTTAGCCGTCCTGCACCGCGCCGGCGGCGAGCACACCGCCGAACCCGACGAGGCCGAGTCCCGCGATCGCGTCGGCGATCCGGATCGCCCGCCGGCCCACCGCCCGGCGCGCGACCGCCGTGCCGCTGGCCAGCGCGCTGACCCACGTCAGGCTGCCGAGCCCCACGCCGGCGACGAGGAGTGCCGCGCCGCTCGCGCTGTCGGCGGCGCCCGCCACGCTGGCGGCGGCGAAGATCGCCGCCCACGAGGCGATCGTCGCCGGATTGGACGCCGTGCCGGCCAGGGCGGTCAGGAACGCTCGCCGCGGGGTGGCAACCTCGGCATGGACCTCGCCGCCGTGCCGCACGCGGAACGCGCTGTAGAGCGTGCGCGCGCCGAGCGCGACGAGCACGGCGGCGCCGATCAGGCCGAGGGTGAGCCGGACGGGATCGATGGCCAGCAGGGGCGCCGCGCCGGCCGCGCCCGCGGCGGCGTAGAGGGCGTCGACGAGCGCGATGCCGGCGCCGACGGCCAGCCCCACGCTCCAGCCGCGGCGCAGGGTCGAGCGCACAAGGAACAGCGACATCGGTCCCAGCTGCAGGGCGACGAAGAACCCGAGTCCGAAGCCGACGGCGATCGCGTGCACGTCCTCAGGGTCTCACGGCCGGGCAAGCAGGGCGGCGAACAACGCGAACGCGCGCTCGCGCGCCTCGCCCGCGCGCCGCTCGGTCTCGGCGACGAGCTCGGGCGACCCCTTCCAGCCGGCGACGATCGCCGGCGTGACCTCGGGGTGGAACTGGATGCCGACGTGGCGCCCGGCGCGGTAGGCCTGCACGCCGCTGGCGTTGGCGGCGAGCAGCTGCGCGCCGGGCGGCGCGAGGACCTCGTCGTCGTGCCAGGCCAGCCACGGGCCGTCCGGGATGACGCCCGGGACGCGGGTGCCGACCGACACCCAGCCGAGCTCGGGCCGCGCGGCGCGCCGTACGCCGCCGCCGAGCGCGCGGGCCAGCGCCTGCGCGCCGAAGCACACCCCGAGGACCGGCACGCCCGCGGCGTCGGCGGCGCGCAGCGTCGCCTGCTCGTCGGCCTGCCAGGCCACGCCGTCGTCGTCGGCCGCATGCTCGGAGCCCAGCGTGACGACGCGGTCGAAGCCCGCCGGCTCGGGCGGGCGCTCGCCGCGGTCCAGGCGCACGGTGACGACCTCGGCGTGCTCGGCCAGCCAGTCGCCGAGCAGGCCGGCCGGCGCGTTGTGGTCGTGCTGGAGGACGAGGACCAGACCCATCGCCGCCTGCGCGAACGAAGTTCGCGCAAGCCAGCGGTCGACGAAGTCGATCGCTAGCCCTGCTCGGCCGCCGACCCCGCCGCCATCTTGCGCAGGTCCATCGCCTTCTCGTAGGTCGCCTCGTCGACGCCGTGCTCGAGCGCGACGTCGCGCAGCATCCGCCCGGACGCCGCCGCCTCCTTGACGATCTCGCCCGCCTTGTCGTAGCCGATGAACGGGTTGAGCGCGGTGGCGGCGGCGAGCGTCGACTCGGCGCTGCGCCGGCAGCCCTCGAGGTTGGCCTCGATCCCCTCGACGCACTTGGCGCGCAGCAGCGTCACCGCGCTCGTGAGCAGCGGGATCGAGCCCGTCGGCCCCACGAGGTTGCGCGCCATGAGCGGGATGCGCACGTTGAGCTCGAACTGCCCCTGCGTGCCGCCGACGGTGATCGCCAGGTCGTTGCCGATCACCTGGGCGGCGACCTGGAGGACGACCTCGGGGATGACCGGGTTGACCTTGCCGGGCATGATCGACGAGCCCTTCTGCAGCTCCGGCAGGAAGATCTCGCCGATCCCGGCCCGCGGGCCCGAGCCCATGAGCGCGAGGTCGTTGGCGATCTTGGTCAGCGAGACCGCGATCACCTTCAGGGCGCCCGACAGCTCGACGAGCGCGTCGCGGTTGGCCTGCGCTTCGAACGGGTCCTCGGGCGGCGCGATGTTCAGGCCGGTCGCCTCGTTGAGCCGGGCGCGCACGCCGTCGGCGAAGCGCGGGTGGGTGTTCAGGCCGGTGCCCGTCGCGGTCCCGCCGAGCGGGATCTGGGCGACCTGCGGCAGGGCGAGCGCGAGGCGCCGCTGGGCGAGCCTGATCTGGGCGGCGTACCCGGCGAACTCCTGCCCGAGCGTCACCGGCACCGCGTCCATCAGATGCGTGCGCCCGGCCTTGACGATGTCCTTGAACGCCTCGGCCTTCTCCTGCAGCGCGCGCTCGAGCGCCTCCAGCGCGGGAATCAGCCGAGTGCTCGACTCGTCCAGCGCGGCGAGGTGCACGGCGCTGGGGAACACGTCGTTGGACGACTGGCCCATGTTGACGTGGTCGTTGGGATGGACGCCCTCGCCGGCGAGGTTGGCGATCACCTCGTTGGCGTTCATGTTCGAGGACGTCCCCGAGCCGGTCTGGAAGACGTCGATCGGGAACTGGTCGTCGACGTCGCCGTTGGCCACGCGGTCGCCGGCGGCGGCGATCCGCTCGGCGAGGTCGCGGTCGAGCTTGCCCAGCTCGGCGTTGGTGCGCGCCGCGGCCGCCTTGATCCGCCCGAGCCAGCGCACGACGCTCACGGGGACCCGTTCGCCGGAGACCGGGAAGTTCTCGACGGCCTTGGTCGTCTCGCCACCCCAGAGCTGCTCGCCCGCCGTCGCTTGCGTCGCCATCCCGAGTTCCTCCTGTGCCTGAGTTCTGACCCGCACGCTACCGCGCCTCAGGTCATCTCAAGCGCGCGGCAGCGCGTCGATCCGGTCGATCCACGCGGCGACCGCCGGGTGCCCGTCGAGCGGTTGACCCTCGTGCAGCACGCGGTGGAAGCGCTCGCCGTCGGACGGGTCGATGCGCGCGGCGTACTTGAGGAAGGGGAAGGCGAGCAGGTCGGCGGCGCTGGGCGCGTCGCCGAACAGGTAGCGGCGGCCGGCGAGCAGGCGCTCGAAGACGGTGACGTGGGCCCGCAGCTCGGCCCAGTGCGCGGGGGTGCCGTCGCCGTCGGCGATCGCGTTGGGCGCGACCTTCCAGACGCGGTTGAACCAGTCGGCGAAGACGTCGAGCTCGGCGGCGCGCGTCGCGTCGTCGGGCCACAGCGGCGGCGTGGGATGGTCGTCGTCGAGGCGGCGCAGGATGGCCGTCGAGTCGGCGACGACCTCGCCGTCGTCGAGGACGAGGACGGGGACGAGCTCCTGCCCGGACACGGCGACGACCGGCGAGCGGTCGGTGGGGTCGACCTCGACGTGCTCGACCGCGAGGCCCTTGAGCGCGAGCGCCAGCGTGACGCGCTCCACGTTGGTCGAGAAGGGGATCTCGTAGAGGCGCATCACATGCAGAAGGCTGCCAGCTCGCGCGCCACGCCCACCGGGTCGTCGTAGGCGATCAGGAAGCCGGTGCCGGGCAGGACGCGCAGCTGGCCGCGCGGCAGGAGGTCGAGCGCCTGCTCGGCGGCGCGCAGCGGGTGCGCGGGGTCGCGGTCGGCCCACAGCAGCAGCGTCGGCACGGTCAGGCGCGGGAGCTGGTCGAGGACCGGGCGCTGCGCACCCGCCGGCGGCCACGCGCCCGCGAAGCGCGACCACGAGCGGGCCAGGTTGGCGTTGCCGCCCGCGTCGGCCAGCGCGTGGCGGACGAGGTCGCGCGCGGCCGGGTTGCCTTGCGCCGAGAGCTTGACGCCCAGCTCGGGGCGCAGCGCGAGCCGCGCGGCATGGCCGGCCACGCGGTCGAGGCCGGGCGCCCCACCGGCCCGCGTCGCCAGTCGCCAGGCCCGCCACCACGCGCCGCGCGCCAGCGGCCGGTGCAGCCGGCAGGGCATCAGCACCAGGCGGCCCGGCTTCAGCCGCCCGCCCGCCACGGCCCGCACGAGGATCTCGGCGCCGAGCTCGTGGCCGCCGAGCGCCGCGCGCGGTCCGAGGACGTCGGCGGCGAAGCCGGCCATGACGTCGGCCAGCCAGTCCAGCGTGTAGGGGTGGCGCGGGCGGTCCTCGGAGTCCCCGTGGAGCGGGAGGTCGGGCAGGACGACGCGGAAGCGGTCGGCGAGCTCCTCGACGACCGGCATGAACTCGCGGTGCGAGAGCAGCGCCGAGTGCAGCAGCGCGAGCGGCGGCCCGGTGCCCGACTCGCGGTAGGCGATCCGCGCGCCGTCGCCGTGGTGGTACAGGCGCAGCCTCACCCGCCGCGCTCCCCGGCGCGCCGGCCGCGCTCGAGCCGAGGCTGGGCCTCGGGCGGCACGCGCCGGGAGGTGCTCTCGAGGCGGTGGACGAGCTCGGCCTGGATGCCTTCGCTGTGCGCCGACCCGCGCTCGGCCGCGCCGATCAGGTAGCCGAGGCGCACGGCCGCGTCTCGGTCGTGGCGGGCTCGGTCGGCGAGGCGGTCCGCGATGCGGGTGACGACCACGCCGAAGTTCTGCAGGTCGCCCGCGTCGCGCGCGTCGGCCATGCACTGCGACAGGCGCGTGCCGTCGGCGAGCACGACCGGGCCGGGCGCCCGCTGGAGGGCGCGCGTGATCGGGCGCTCGCCCACCGTGCACAGCGTCGAGAGCGGCCGGCGGTCCTCGCCGCACCCGAGCGCCAGGAGCGCCGCCGCGGCCAGCCCGAGCGCCTTCACCGCGGAATGGTCGTGCGCCCGCGGTGCGCCACGCGCATCGCCTCGATGACGCGCTCCATGACGAACACGCGCGCGTAGGACTTGTTCTCCGCCGGCACGACCGTCCACGGCGCCCAGTCGGTGTCGTTGCGCGCGAGCATGTCCTCGACGGCGGCCTCGTACTGCTTGCGCTTCTTGCGGTTGCGCCAGTCCTCGTCGGTGAGCTTCCAGCTCTTGAGCGGGTCGTCGCGGCGCTTCTCGAAGCGCTTGAGCTGCTCGGCGTCGGAGATGTGCATCCACAGCTTGACGAAGACCATGCCCTCGTCGGCGTGCACGCGCTCGAACGCGTTGATCTCGTCGTAGGCGCGCTTCCACTGCGCGTTGGTGGCGAAGCCCTCGACGCGCTCGACGAGGACGCGCCCGTACCACGTGCGGTCGAGGACGGCGACGCCGCCCCAGCCGGGCAGGGCCGCGACGAAGCGGTCGAGGTAGTTGTGGCGCCGCTCGTCGTAGGACGGCGCCGCGAACTGGGCCACGCGGACATGGCGCAGGTCGAGCGGCGCGACCAGGCGCTTGATCGCCCCGCCCTTGCCCGAGGCGTCCCAGCCCTCGAAGAGCACGCACAGCGGCCGCCCCAGGCGCCCGTCGCCCTTCAGCCCGGCCAGGCGCAGGCGGAGGTCCTGCAGCCGCTCGCCGTCCTTCTCGAGCCGGCGCGCCTCCTCGGCCTTGGACAGCTTCAGCGACAGGTCGACTTCGTCCAAACGGCCCATCCTCGCTGCATCCTCGCAGGCAAAGCTGTGCAAAGCCGCCCGTCGCTGCTCAGGTCCGGCCGGTGTGCACGACAACGTCGGCCATGGACCACGAGATGACGCCGCCGCCCCGCCTCGGCCTGTCAATCTCCGAGGCTGCCCGCGTTCTCGGCGTCTCGCTGAGCACGCTGCGGCGCTGGTCGGACGCCGGCGTGCTGCCCAGCTACCGCACGCCGGGCGGGCAGCGGCGCTACAGCCGCGAGCAGCTCGAGGCGTTCCTGCGCTCGCTGCAGCGCGGCGGCGGATGACCGGCGCATAACCCGGGCGGATTCTTGCCATTTGCAGGCGCTCTTGCGCGACTTGCGCAGGTTTGGCCAGCGCTCGACAACTTCGGTATGAGCGTCGTCCGTACGAACGCCGCTGCCGCCATGCTCGGCGTGAGCCCCAACACGCTCCGCTCATGGGAACGGCGGTTCGGCTTCCCCACTCCCCGCCGCACGCAGGGCGGCCACCGTCAGTTCGACCTGACCGAGATCGAGGCCCTGCGCCAGGCCTTCTCGGAGACCCAGAACATCTCGAGCGCGATCTCGATCGCGCGCGAGCGCGGGGAGGGGCCGGCGACGCCGACGCGCCTGCGCGACGCGTTCGGCCGCTTCGACGAGGACAAGGCCGACCGCCTGCTCGAGGAGAGCCTGGCGACGCGGTCGGTCGAGCGCACGGTCCAGCAGGTGCTCCTGCCGACCATCGAGGACCTTCCGGCCGGCGGCGCCGAGCTTGCCTTCGCGTGGCGCTACGCGACCGGCTGGCTCGCCGCGGCGTTGCGCGTGGCGCCGCCCGCGCACCGGCCCGAGGGCGTCCTCGTCTTCAGCGCGACCGCGCCGCTCGAAGCCGACGCCCTGCACGTCCAGGCGCTCGAGCTGTGCCTGCGCCGCACCGGCATCCGCACGCTGACGCTCGACGCGTCGCTGGACCCGGCTCGCCTGGCGCGCGCGCTGCGCGCCGTCGCGCCGCAGGTCGTCGTCCTCACCGGCCGCCACGCAGCGCTCGACACGCTGGGCCGGCTCGTCTTCGCGGCGCGCCGCCACGCGCCGGGGGTCCTCGTCTGCGACTTTCGCGGGGCGCTGCCCGACACCGGCGCCTCGACGGTCCCGCGCCTGGGCTACGAGCCGCTCGCGGCCCGCGACGCGCTGCTGTCGCTGCTCGAGGCCAAGCCCGAGTCGCTGGACCGCGCGCTGCGCGACCTGGCGCAGGTCTGAGTTCGTCCACGGGCGGGTTCGGGGTCCCCGGCACCGCGCCGCGCGGGCCCGAGCAAACGCGTCTGCCGGGGTCGGTACGTTCCCGCGCGGATGCCTCTCGTGCCCGGTGACCCGCTCGCGCACCGCGCGCTCGAGTCGCTGCTGCGCGCCGAGGCGCACGTCCGCCGCCGGCTGTCGGCCGACCTGGAGCGCGAGGGCCTGTCGGGCACCGGCTTCAGCGTCCTCGTCGTGCTCGCCACCGCGGGCGGCGAGCTCGAGCTGCGGGCGCTGCGCGCGCGCCTGCGCACGTCCAAGGCGAACGCGACCGAGGTCGTCACCACGCTCGAGGCGCGCGGGCTGGTCGTCCGCACGCGGCTGGTCAACGACCGCCGCGCGGCCAGCGTCGCGCTGACCGCGCTCGGCCAGGAGCTCGTCGACCGCCTGTTCCCCGAGCACACCCGCCGGGTCGCCGCGGCGTTCAGCGCCCTCGACGAGCGCGAGAAACGCTCGCTGGCCGAGATCTGCCGCAAGCTCGCCGCCTGACGGCGAGCGCTACGGCGTGACGATCGTGACGCACGACGGGCCGCCCTCGACGAAGACGACCCGTGCCCTGGTGATCGGCTGCTCCCGGAGATCTTGAGCCGAGCGCGGGGATCGCCGGACCCTAGAATCGGCCACTCGTGGCCGTCGACCCCAGCCTGTCCTTCCCGGCGCTCGAGGAGCGCGTCCTCGCGCGCTGGCGCGAGCGCGACGTCTTCCACGAGTCGCTGCGCCGCCGGAACGACGCGCCGCAGTGGGCCTTCTACGAGGGCCCGCCGACGGCGAACGGCCGCCCGGGCGCCCACCACGTGCTCGCGCGCGTGTTCAAGGACATCTACCCGCGCTTCAAGACCATGCGCGGCTACCGGGTCGACCGCAAGGCGGGCTGGGATTGCCACGGCCTGCCCGTCGAGATCGCCGTCGAGCAGAAGCTCGGCCTGCAGTCCAAGGCGGACATCGAGCGCCTGGGGATCGCCGAGTTCAACCGGCTGTGCCGCGAGTCGGTCTTCGAGTACCTCGAGGACTGGACCGCGCTGACCGAGCGGATCGGCTTCTGGCTCGACCTCGACGACGCGTACCGCACGCTCGACGACAGCTACATCGAGTCGGTCTGGTGGGCGCTGCGCCAGATCTACGACAAGGGCCTGCTCTACGAGAGCCACCGCGTCGTGCCCTACTGCCCGCGCGACGAGACCGCCCTGTCGAGCCACGAGGTCTCGCTCGGCTACCGGGATGTCGTCGACCCGAGCGTGTACGTCCGCTTCCCGGTGGTCGGACGCGACGAGTCGCTGCTCGTGTGGACGACGACGCCGTGGACGCTCGTCTCGAACGCCGCCGTCGCCGCGCACCCCGAGTTGACGTACGTGCGCGCGCGCAAGGACGGCGAGACGTACGTGCTCGCCGAGTTGCTCGTCGGGCGCGTGCTCGGTTCCGAGGGGGTCGAGATCCTCGCGCGCTTCCCGGGCACCGAGCTCGAGGGGACGCGCTACGAGCCGCCGTTCCCCTTCCTGCCGGCGAGCGAGTACGGCGAGCGCGGCCACACCGTGCTGCTCGCCGACTTCGTCACGGCGACCGACGGCACCGGCCTCGTCCACACCGCGATCGCCTTCGGCGAGGACGACTTCAACCTCGGCCGCCGGTACGGCCTCAACGTCGTCAACCCCGTCCGGCTGGACGGCACCTACGACGAGCGCATCGGCCCCTACGCGGGGCGCTTCGTCAAGGACGCCGACCCCGACCTCGTCGAGGACCTCCGCGCGCGCGGGCGCCTGTTCCGCGAGGAGCGCTACGAGCACGCCTATCCGCACTGCTGGCGCTGCGGCACGCCGCTGCTCTACTACGCCAAGCCCTCGTGGTACATCGCCACGTCGCGGCTGCGCGACCGGCTGCTGGCGGCCAACGAGACGGTCACCTGGCACCCGGAGCACATCAAGCACGGCCGCTTCGGCGACTGGCTCGACCACAACGTCGACTGGGCGCTGTCGCGCGAGCGCTACTGGGGCACGCCGCTGCCGGTCTGGCACTGCGAGAACGGCCATCTGCACTGCATGGGCTCGTTCGCCGAGCTCGAGGAGCTGTCCGGCGTCGCGCTCGACGACCACCACCGGCCGTTCGTCGACGACGTCGGCTTCGACTGTGCGCAGTGCGGCGAGCGGATGACGCGCGTGCCCGAGGTCATCGACGTCTGGTTCGACTCGGGCTCGATGCCGTTCGCCCAGCACCACGCGCCGTTCGAGAGCGAGGAGCGCTTCCGGTCGCACTTCCCCGCCGACTTCATCTGCGAGGCGCTCGACCAGACGCGCGGCTGGTTCTACTCGCTGCTGGCCATCTCGACGCTGCTGTTCGACCGCGCGCCGTATCGCAACGTCGTCTGCCTCGGACTGCTCGTCGACGCCGAGGGCCAGAAGATGTCGAAGTCCAAGGGCAACGTCGTCGAGCCGTGGGAGGTCCTCAGCCGCTTCGGCGCCGACGCGTTCCGCTGGTTCTTCTTCACCTCGAAGCAGCCCTGGGACGGCTACCGCTTCAGCGTCGACGCGGTCGGCGAGGCGGCGCGCTCGTTCCTGCGCCAGCTCTGGGCGGTGCACCATTTCCACTCGCAGTACCGCGTCGAGCGCGAGACCGAGCCGACCGACTTCGACCGCTGGATCCTCTCGCGGCTGGCCGGCACCGTCGCGGAGGTCACCGAGCGCCTCGAGGACTTCGACGCGACGTTCGCGGGCCGCGCGCTGGCCGACTTCGTCGACGATCTCTCCAACTGGTACGTGCGCCGCAACCGCCGCCGCTTCTGGACCGGCGAGTCGGCCGCCTTCGAGACGCTGCGCACGTGCCTGCTCACGGTGGCGCAGGCGCTCGCGCCGTTCTGCCCGTTCCTCGCCGACGAGCTCTACGAGGAGCTGGGCGGCGGCGAGCCGAGCGTGCACCTGTGCGACTGGCCGCTGCCCGGCGAGCGCGACGAGCGCCTCGAGGCCGACATGGCGGTCGCGCGCGAGGCGGTCCGGCTCGGCCTCTCGGCGCGCGCGGCGGCGACGATCAAGCTGCGCCAGCCGCTGCGGGCGGCGGTCGTGGTCGCCTCCGACAGCGACCGCGGGGCGATCCAGCGCCTGTCGGACGCCGTCCGCGACGAGCTCAACGTCAAGGAGCTGCGCTTCGTCGAGCGCGCCGACGAGCTGGGCTCCTACGAGATCAAGCCGAACTTCCGCGCGCTCGGGCCGCGCTTCGGCAAGCAGATGCCGCGCGTCGCGGCGGCGATCGCCGCGCTCGACCCGGCGCACGTCGCGGCGGCGGTGCGCGAGGAGCGCCCGCTCGGCATCAACGTCGACGGCGCCGAGCACACGCTCCAGCCCGACGACCTTCTGCTCGCGATGAAGCCGCTGGAGGGCTACCAGGTCGAGCGGGAGGGCGCCCACGCGGTCGCGCTCGAGCTGGGCCTCGACGACGACCTGCGCCGCGAGGGCCTCGCGCGCGAGGTGGTGCGCGCGGTGCAGGAGACCCGCAAGCGGGCGGGGCTGGAGGTCTCGGACCGGATCGCGCTGACGCTCGGCGGCGACGAGGCGCTGCTCGACGCGGCGCGAGCGTTCGAGCCGTACGTGACCAGGGAGGTCCTCGCCATCGAGGTCTCCTACGACGGCGACGGGCGCGGCGAGGCGGCGACGATCGAGGGCCGCGAGCTGCGCGTCGTCGTCGAGCGGGCCTAGGTTTCGCGTCCTTCTTCGCCGCCTCTGTCACAACTTCAACGCAAGCGCCCGGCTGCGGCGCCCGCGGGCATACGGTCGCGCTCCCCGAGGACACCAGGAGCGAAGACCATGGAGAACGAGAACGTGCGCGAGGTGGTGGCGGCGATCCCGCCCGGCCACTGGATGAGCTACGCCGACGTCTGCGAGGCCGCGGGCGGCACGCCGGTCCACGCCCGCGCGCTCAACGGCCGGCTGACGCGGGCCGGGATCGAGGGCGCCCACCGGGTGCTCAAGTCCGACGGAAGCGTCGCGCCGACGGCGCTCGGCGATCGGGTCGGGGTGCGGCGGCGCCTCGAGGCCGAGGGTCTCGAGTTCCCCGGCGGCCGCGCCGACCCCGGGCGGCGCGTGCGGCCGGCGCCGGTGGTGTCTTGAGGGCGAGGCGCCCCACCATGCCGGCCGTTTGTCGTCAGGATGCGCGGCCGTGGCCCCGCTCGCCCGCCTCGGCCTCGTCGTCCATCCCAGCCGCGACCTCGAGCCCGCGCTCGTCGGGCTGCGGCGCTGGGCGCAGGAGCACGGCGTCGAGCTCGTGCAGCTGCGCGCGCACGAGCACGAGCCCGAGCTGGCGCCGGCCGGCGCGGCGCAGGACGTCGACCTCGTGGTGGCCATCGGCGGCGACGGCACCGTGCTCGGCGCGCTGCGCATGGGCGCGCGCGCCGACAAGGCCGTACTCGGCGTGGCGTGCGGCAGCCTGGGCGCGCTCGCCGCCGTGCCGCCAGGGGGCATAGAGGCCGCGCTCGACCGCGTCGCCGCCGGGCACTGCGAGCTCCGGCCGCTGCCCATCCTCGAGGTGCATCCCGAGGAAGGCGAGCCGGTCCGGGCGCTGAACGACCTCGTCGTCCTGCGCGCGGGCGCCGGGCAGGTGGGCGTCTCGGTCTGGTTGGACGGCGCCCTCTACGCGCGGTGGACCGGCGACGGCCTGATCCTGGCCACGGCGCTGGGCTCGACGGCCTACACGCTCGCCGCGGACGGGCCCGTGGTCGCGCCGCCGGCGACGGGAACGGTCCTGACGCCGCTCGCGCCGCACGGCGGGTCCATCCCCTCGCTGGTCGCCGGCGTCGAGGGGCGCTGGAAGGTCGAGGTCGTTCCGGGCCGCGCCGGGGCGCGGATCGAGGTCGACGGCCAGCCGTCGGCGCTGGCCGGGCTGACCTTCGAGGCGGCGCTGCGGCCGAGCGCGGCTCGCCTCGTCCGCCTGGGCGACGAGGAGCCGTTCATCACGACACTGCGCCGGCGCGGGATCATCACCGACTCGCCCCGGGTGCTGGCCGACGACCGGCGCGGAACCGCGTGGTGACGGCCCCATGCCACGCCGCGGCCAGTCTCGCCGCCTCCCCGTCCCGCAGCCGGAGCCGGCGGCCGTGCAGGCTACGCGCGCGCGTGCTCGATGACCTCGCGGGTCTCGATGCTCTCGATCGTGGCCGGCGCGTCGTCGCTCGTCTGAGCCAGCGCGCGCTCGGCCATCGAGCGCGCCGCCTGCTCGGACTCGAAGATGATGACCGCGTTGCCCTCGCCGTTCTGCGGCGCGAGCCAGTAGCCCGCGACGAAGCCCGGGGCTCCCGACACCATCGGGACGACCTCGTCGCTCAGCAGGCGCCGCGCTGCGGGCTCGTCGTTGATGCGGACCGTGGTGTAGTTCGCGTACATGCCCTACGCCAGGACGGGCTGCAGCTCGGCCTCGAGGCGCTTCTTTGGGTACGCGCCGCGGATCGTGTGGGCGACCTCGCCGTTCTTGAACAGGATCATCGTCGGGATCGCCAGGACGCTGTACTTGGAGGCGGTCTCGATGTTGTCGTCAACGTTGAGCTTGACGATCGTCAGGTCCGGGCGCTCACCGGCGATCTCCTCGAGCACGGGGGCCACGACGCGGCACGGGCCGCACCACGGCGCCCAGAAGTCGACGAGCACCGGGCCCTCGGCCTCGAGGACCTCGGCCTGGAAGTTGGCGTCGGTGACGTCTCTCATGGTGCCTGCCATCGTCATCTCCTGTGAGTGGTCGCTTTCGCTATACAAAGTATAGTGCCTGCGCAAGCGGGGGACGAGGACCATCGCCTCGCCCGCGATGCGCCAGCTCATCTTCGAGCGGCCGAGCCGGCGGTCGCGGAACGTGATCGGCACCTCGACGACGGTGAAGCCGCGGCGTGCCGCGCGGTAGGTGAGCTCGACCTGGAAGGCGTAGCCCTTCGAGCGCACGCTGTCGAGCCCGATCGCGCGCAGCACGTCGGCGCGGAAGCACTTGTAGCCGCCGGTCAGGTCGCGCAGGCGCAGGCCGAGCACCGCCGAGGCGTACAGCGACCCGCCGCGCGAGACCAGGCGCCGCGGCAGGCCCCAGTCGCTCACGCCGCCGCCGTCGACGTAGCGCGACCCGAGCGCGACGTCCGCGCCGCCCTCGCGCACCGCGGCGAGCAGCCGCGCGAGGTCGCTCGGGTCGTGCGAGAAGTCGGCGTCCATCTCGAACACGTAGGCGGCGCCGCGCTCCAGCGCGCGGGCGAAGCCCGCCAGGTAGGCCGGCCCGAGCCCCTCGCGGCGGGGACGGTGCAGCACCTCGACGTCGGCGAAGCGGGCGGCGAGCGCATCGGCGATCGCGCCGGTCCCGTCGGGTGAGTCGTCGTCGACGACGAGGACCCTGAAGCCGCCGGGCCCGCAGCACCCCCCGAGCACCTCGCGCGCGGCGAGCACGACGGCCTCGAGGTTCTCCGCCTCGTCGTAGGTCGGCAGGATGAGCCAGGCGGCGTCGCTCACGGGCCGCTTAACCTAGCCGTGGTGCCCGACCCGCCCAACGCCACCATCGCCGCCCTCTTCGACGAGCTCGCCGACCTCTACGAGCTCGACGGCGCCGTGGTCCACCGGGTCCTCGCCTACCGCAACGCGGCCAAGTCGGTCCGCGAGGCGCCGACCTCGGTCGCGGCGCTGACCCGCGACGGCCGGGTGACCGAGCTGCCCGGGATCGGGCGCACGCTGGAGGAGAAGATCCACGCGCTGCTCGAGACGGGCCAGATCCCCGCGGTCGAGAAGCTGCGGGCCAAGTTCCCGCCCGGGCTCATGGATCTCACGCGCCTCCCCGGGCTGGGCCCCAAGCGCGCGCGGCGGCTCTACGAGGACCTCGGCATCGCGTCGTTGGAGGACCTGCGCACCGCGGCCGAGACCCAGCGCCTGCGCGGCCTGCGCGGCTTCGGACCCAAGTTCGAGGAGGCGGTGCTCGAGGCCTTCGCCGCCGGGGTCGACGAGCAGCCGCGCCCGCGCGTCCTGCTCAACAAGGCGCTGCCCATCGCCGAGGGCATCGTCGAGGCGCTGCGCGCCCACCCGGCCAGCGACCGCGTCGAGCTGGCCGGCTCGGCGCGCCGCGGCACCGACGCCGTCAAGGACCTCGACATCGTCGCCACCGCGTCGGACACAGGCGCCCTGGCCGCCGTGCTCGCCGACCTCGACGTCATCGAGTCGTGCTCGACGCCCGGGGACAACGCCGCCCGCGCCCGCACGCACACGGGCATGGCGGTCGACCTGCGGGTCGTCGAGCCCGACCAGTTCGGCAACGTCCTGCAGCACCTCACGGGCTCCAAGGAGCACAACATGTCGCTGCGCGAGGCGGCCGTCCGGCGCGGGCTGCACGTCTCCGAGTACGGGATCCTCGACGACGCCACGGGCGTGACCGCCCGCTGCGCCACCGAGGAGGAGGTCTACGAGCGCCTCGGCATGGCCTGGATCCCGCCTGAGCTGCGCGAGGACCGCGGCGAGCTCGCGGCGGCGGCGGCCGGGACGCTGCCCGAGCTCATCACGCTCGCCGACCTGCGCGGCGACCTGCACTGCCACACCACCGCCTCCGACGGGCGCAACAGCGTCGAGCAGATGGCGCAGGCGGCGCAGGCGCGCGGCTACGAGTACCTGGCCATCACCGACCACTCGGCCACGCACGGCTTCGGCAACCACGTCACACCGGACGAGCTGCGGGCCCAGATCGAGCGCATCCGCGCGCTCGACGAGGAGCTCGACGGCCTGAAGCTGCTCGTCGGGACCGAGGCCAACATCCTCCCCGACGGCTCGCTGGACTACGACGACGACCTCCTCGCCCAGCTCGACTGGGTCATCGCGTCGGTCCACACGTCGTTCGGGATGGGCGAGCGCGAGATGACCGACCGCATCGTCACGGCGATCGAGCACCCGTGGGTCGATGCGATCGGCCACCTCACGGGCCGCAAGATCGAGACCCGCTCGGCCTACGCCGTCGACGTCGACCGCGTCTTCGAGGCGGCCGCGCGGACCGGGACCATGCTCGAGATCAACTCGGCGCCCGATCGCCGCGACCTCAACGACGTCCACGCGCGCGCCGCCGCGCAGGCCGGCGTCCGCATCCTCATCGACTCCGACGCCCACGGCGTCAACACGCTGGGCAT
The DNA here is from genome assembly GCA_005888335.1 of Actinomycetota bacterium. The sequence continues at coordinate 33,039 of VAWY01000129.1, read as the reverse complement.
CGTCCGCTGGGGCGTGATCACCGCACGGCGCGCCTGGCTGACCGCCGCCGACGTGGCCAACACGCGCCCGTGGTCCGAGTTCGCCCCGCTGCGCAAGCGGGCTCAGTCGAGCCGCAGCGGCGCACCCTCGTAGCGCGCCGGAATCGCGGACCTGAGCAGCGCCGGGAGCAGCTCCTCGGCGACCACGCGGTCGACGGCGGCGCGCCGGAACGGCGCGATCGCCGCGGCCGCCCGCTCGGCGTAGCCCGGCGACGGGTCGTCGAGCGCGGTGCGCAGCGCCCGCGCCAGGTCCTCGGTGACCAGGCGCGGATCGAGCGCCCGCGCGAGCGACAGCGCGGCGTACGGGCCCGGCGCGGCGGTGGTGACGAGCTGCGCGCCGTCGGCGAGCGCCTCGAGCTGGGCGAGCCCGTAGTCCTCGCGGCGCGGCGCGGTGACGTAGACGCGCGCGCGGCGCAGCAGCGCGCGGTACTCGTCCGGCGGCAGGCGGCCGGCCCAGCGCACGCCGGCCGCCGGCGAGCCCGGCGGCGTGCCGGCCACGACGAGCTCCTCGCCCTCGCGGCGGGCCGCCGCCCACGCGGCCAGCACGCGGTCGAGGCCCTTCTTGTGCGGGTTGGCGGCATAGGTGAGCGCGGCGATGTCGCGGGCCGGCGCGGGCGCGCCGCTCGGCTCGACCGGGATCGGGACGACGATCGCCGGCGGCCGGGGCGCCGGCGTCTCGGCCAGGGCGCCCGCGTCCTGGGGGACGAGCAGCGGGGCGCGGGCGATCACCGCACGCTCGCGCGGGCGCTGCCAGAGGCCGTGGCGGCCGGGGCGGTTGGCCGCCGCGGGCGCGTCGTAGCGGATCGCGCCGGGCACCGGCCCGAGCAGCGCCGCCGTCACCGTGCCGTAGACGACGGCGCGCGGGCGGTCGTCGCGCAGCGCGTCGCGGGCCGCCCCGCGGGCGGCGAGCGCCCAGGCCAGGTCCGTCAAGGCGAGCGTGCGCACGTCGCGGCGCGGTCGCGCGGCGGCCACGACGACCGAGGCGCCGGCGCGCCGCAGCGCGCCGGCCAGCTCGGCGTCCGCCGCCCGCAGCCCCGCCGTCGAGCCGAGCGACACGAGCAGCACGTCGACGCCGCCCACTACCCAACCGGCGCGACGTTGCGCCGGAAGCCCGGGGTGCGCACGAGCTCCATGGGACGCAGCGGCGAGGTGCGCTCGACGTAGAACGACACGCCGTCGCGCTCCTCGATCGCCGCCACCGCCTTCTCCTGATGGCGCAGCGTCAGCGAGAGAGCGAGCGCGAAGCCCGCCGCGACACCGGGGACCTGCGGCGCGAAGATGGTCGCCGCGCCCGCTCCGATGGTGACGACCAGCAGCGGCCAGAGGCGGTTGAGCAGGATGAGCCCCGGGCGCTGCTCGGGAAGCGACGTGGCGGCCCGCGCCTCGGCGAGCGCCCGGGCGATGTCGCGGTTGGCCCGCGACGGCCGCCCCAGCCACAGCCCGAGCGCCGCGGCGAGCAGCCACCAGCCGGCCACCACCGGCACCAGCAGCGAGTCGCCGCTGTTCGCCGCGCCGGCGACGGTGATCGCGCCGAGGGCGGTCGCCGCTCCGGCGCTCGCCAGCACGGTCGCCTTGAGGAAGTCGACGAACCTCAGAGGAGCGCCTCGAGCATGCCCCGCACGCCCGCCGGCCCGTCGACGAGGAGATCGGCCTCCTGCTCGAGCTCGGGCGGCGTCTCGTCCGAGCGCACGCCCACGCACACCGCGGTGCCCAGGCGCCCCTCCTCGACGAGGGCGCGCAGGCCGCGGAACGCGTCGAGGTCGGTGGTGTCGTCGCCGACGTAGACGGCGGCGTCGACGTCGGCCTCGCGCAGCAGCCGCCGCACGCCGCGGCCCTTGTCGACCTGCACCGTCGGCCGCACCTCGAGCACCTTGCGCCCCCAGTGCACGACCAGGCCCTCGGCCTCGGCCCGCTCGGCGATCCTGCGCACCGCGGCCTCCGCCGCCTCCTCGTCCGGCGCGCCGCGCCAGTGGAAGGCGGCGATCTGGTCCTTGTCCTCGGCGCGCACGCGCAGCCGGTGCAGCTCCTCGTCGAGCACCTTGTCGCGAAAGGCGCGCACCCGCTCGCCGGCGCGGGCGAACTCGGGATCGACCTCGGGGACCGTGCCCCCGGGGGGCAGGATCTCGCCCCCGTGGTTGCCCACGTAGGCGATCGAGCCGATCGACACCATCCGCCGCGCGGTCGCCGCCCGCCGCCCGCTGACGCAGGCCACCAACGCATAGCGCCGGCTGACCGCAATCAGGTGCGTGCGAGTGACCTCGGGCACGTGGGCGTCGTCGGCGTGGCGGACGATCGGGGCAAGCGTGCCGTCGACGTCGAGCAGAATGGCCGAGCGCGAGGGGTTGGCGCGCACGACTTCGAGCGCCTCGGCGAGCGTCAGGGCCGCGGACACGGGCCCTAGTATGCCGCGCATGCTCGGCGCCCGAACCGTGAAGCTCGGGCTCGTGGGCACGCTCGCCGGGTTCTTCTCGGGGCTGTTCGGGATCGGCGGTGGCATCGTGATCGTCCCGCTGCTGATCCTCTGGCTCGGCTACCAGGAGCGCGAGGCGACCGGCACGTCGCTCGCCGCGATCACGGTGATCGCCTCCGTCGCGGCGGCGGTGCAGGGCCTCTACGGCAACGTCCGCCTCGACGACGGCCTCCTGGTCGGCCTGCCCGCCGTCCTCGGCGTCCTGGCCGGGACGGCGCTCCAGCAGCGGATCCCGCAGCGCGCGCTGTCGCTGCTGTTCGCCGCGCTGCTGGTGGCCGTCGCCGTCCAGCTCGCGGTCGGATGATCGAGACCGCGCTCGTCGGCGTGGCGGCCGGCATCATCGCCGGGCTGCTCGGGGTCGGCGGTGGCACCCTGATCGTTCCCGGCCTCGTGCTGTTCCTGGGGTTGTCGCAGATCGAGGCGGAGGCGACGTCGCTGCTGGCCATCGTGCCCACGGCGATCGTCGGCGCCTGGCGCCAGGACCGCTACGGCAACGTCCGCCGACCCGACGCGGCCCTGCTCGGCGTCCTGTCGGTAGGTGGCGGCGCGCTCGGCGTTGCCGTCGCGAACGCGCTCCCCGAGCGCGCGCTGCGCCTCGGTTTCGCGGCGCTGATGCTCCTCGTCGCCGCCCAGCTGCTGCGCCGCGGCCTCGCCCGCTGAACGCCCCCGTTCAGTACTCTGCTTTCCGATGGGCAGGGTCCACGTCGCAGCCGCGCTGGGGACGACCGCCCTCCCAGGCTGCGGGAGCGGCGACGTCGCGCTGCGCGCCGCGTCGGTGCGGGACCGCCCGGAGCCGATCCCGCCGACCGCGACGGCGACGCCGACCGCCCTGCCGGGCGGCCCGCACGCGAAGATGCTCGTCTGCCCCCTGCGCGCGCGGCGCGCGCTGCCGGCGGTCAGACCGCTCGGGTGACGCTGAGCAGCGGCCCGGCCACCCGCAGGGCCAGCCGCTCGAGCAGCTCGCGCGGCTGCCCGCCGACGTGGAAGACGTGCAGCGTCCCGCCCAGCGCGCGGGTCCACCGCGCCGCCTCGACGAGCGAGCGTGCGGCGTCATCGTCGAGGAACACCGTGTCCGCCAGGTCGACGAGCAGCTCGCGGACGCCCTTCTCGAGGAGCGCGTCGAGCTCGGCCCTCGCGACCTCGACCGTCTCCGCGTCCAGTCGTCCGCCGAGCGCGACCAGGGCGACGTCGTGGTCACACGAGACGCCGATCGTCAGGGTGGGAGCGGGAGTGCTGGGGAAGCAGATCATTGCCGCAGATCTTGCGCCTCACAGCCGGCCCGGCGCATGGGTGGAGGCCGCGCGCGCCCATGTCGATTCCCGCAGTTCTTTGCCGACCTGTGTCTTAAGACTCCGGCGCGCCCGCGTCGCTGAGGCGGTAGCCGACGCCTGGCTCGGTCAGCAGCAGGCGCGGCGCGCCCGGGTCGTCCTCGAGCTTGGCGCGGATGTGGGCGACGTGGACGCGCAGCAGCTGCGTCTCGCGCTCGTAGCCGGGCCCCCAGACCTCGTGCAGCAGCTGGCGGTGCGTGACGAGCTTGCCGCGGTGGGTGGCCAGGACGCGCACGAGGTCGAACTCGATCGGCGTGAGGTGCACGTCGCGGCCCGCCTTGGTCACCCGCCGCGCCGCGAGGTCGACCGCCACGTCGCCCGCCGCGAGCACCGGCTCGCCGCCGGCCCCGTCGCCGGCTCGGCGCAGCAGCGCCCGCAGCCGCGCGGTCAGCTCGTCGGCGCCGAAGGGCTTGGTCACGTAGTCGTCGGCGCCGGCGTCCAGCGCGCGGACCTTCATGCGCTCGTCGCCCACGGCGGACAGGACGAGAACGGGCAGCGAGCTCCAGCGGCGCAGGTCGCGCAGGACGTCCACGCCGGTGCCGTCGGGAAGGATGAGGTCGAGCACCAGCGCGTCGGGCGGGCGGACGGCGAGCGCGTCGAGCGCCTCGGCCACTGAGGCGGCCACGTCGACCTGAAAGCCCGCGCGCCGCAGGACGACCCGCAGCCCGCGCAGGATCTGCGGCTCGTCGTCGACGACGAGGACACGCGCCCCGTTCATGGCGCAGGGAGCCGCACGGCGAACGCCGTGCCCTCCTCGGTCCCCGACTGCAGCGTCAGGCGCCCGCCGTTGGCCTCGACGAAGCCCTTGGCGATCGCGAGCCCGAGCCCGGCGCCGCCACCCGCCTGGGCGCGGCCGCGGAAGAAGGGCTCGAAGACGCGCTTGCGCTGCGCCTGAGGCACGCCCGGGCCGCGGTCCAGGACGCGCACGGTCACGGCGCCCGGCCCGGCGCCGGCCCGCACGCGCACGGGCTCGCCGGCCGGCGAGAACTTCATCGCGTTCTCGACCAGGTTGGTCATCGCGCGCTCGAGCTGGCCGGGGTCGACGCGCACGAGCGGCAGGTCGGCGGGCAGCTCGAGCCGCACCGGATGGCCGCCGCGCGCCGCCTGGGCGCTTTGCACGGCGCGCCCCACCACGTCGTGCAGGTCCACCCAGTCGGGCCGCGGGTCGACGGCCCCCGCCTCGATGCGCGAGAGGTCGAGCAGGTCGTCGACCAGGCGCGTCAGCCGCTGCGACTCCTCGTCGACCACGGCGACCAGCTCGCGGCGGTCGTCCTCGTCGAGGTCGCCGTCGGCCAGCGCGTCGGCCGCCGTGCGGATGGCCGTCAGCGGCGAGCGCAGGTCGTGCGAGATCGCATGCAGCACCGCTGTCTTGGCCACGTCGGCGCGCCGGACGGCCTCGGTCTCCGCCGCCTGGACGCCGACGCGCTCGCGCTCGAAGGCCACGTCGAGCAGCCGGGCGAGCGGCTCGAGCACGCGCTCGACCTCGCTACCGCCGTCGGCGTACAGCCAGACCGGCGGACCGGCGACCGGGACGCGGAGCGCCCGCTCGCCCGCGCGCGGCGCCGGGGCCGGGTCGAGCGCGAGGCGCGCGGTGCGCGCCCCGACCGCGCCGGCCAGTCGCTCGCCGATCGTCGCCAGGTGCACCGACGGTGAGCCGCCGCCGAGGAGCAGCGAGGCGGCCTGCGCGAGGACGCCCGCCTCGGCCTCGCGCCGGGCGGCGAGCGCGGCGCGCGCCTGCGCCTCCCGGGCGCGGTCGCGCGACTGCGCCGCGAGCCGCCCCACGACCACGGCGGCTATGAGCAGGACGCCGAGCGCCACGACGTTCTCGTCGTCGGCGATCGTCAGCCGGTGGACGGGCGGGATGAAGAAGTAGTTGAGGCCGAGCACGCTGAGCACCGCGGCGGCCAGCGCGGCGAGCTGCCCGCGGTGCACCGCGAGCGCGAGCACGACGAGCAGCGGCACGACGCCGAGGCTCGCGATCGGGGCGATCAGGTCGAGTGCGGCGACGAGCCCGAGGCCCGCGGCGACGCCCACGACCACCTCCGCCGCCACTCGGAGCACCGCGCGCAGGTGAGACAGCGCACTCACGGTTTGATCGTAGGTCGCACCGGGAACGCCGAGCCGTTATGCGTTCCGTGCTGTTTTTTGTAGTTTCGATTGTCCTGCTTCCGGCGGTCTGCGCGGTGGCGGGGGCCAACACGAGCCACGAGGGCTGGCCGAGGATCAACGGCGACCTCAAGATGCACAAGGCCGACCAGAGCGGCCCGCTCCACGCGACCAAGAAGCGCCGGCACAACGAGCTGCTGGGCGGGCACGGCAACGACGTCATCCGCGCCGGGCGCGCCGGCGACGTGCTCTGGGGCGACTACAAGCCTTCCGGCCAGCCGGCCACGCAGGTGGACCGCATCTACGGCGGCTCGGGCAAGGACTTCATCTACGCCAGCCACGGCACCAACTTCATCCACACCGGCGGTGGCGCCGACCAGATCCACGTCCACTTCGGTCGCGGCGCGGTCTGGTGCGGCCACGGTCGGGCGACCGTGTTTATCAGCCGCAAGAATCGCCGCAACTACCGGCTGCACGGCTGCCGGCGCATCAGCCACAGGACCGTCGGCTACTGAGCACCGGCCGGCGGGGGTCGACCTGCGGCGCCCGCCGCCGCAGCTGCACCCCGCGCGCCGCCGGGACGTGGTGATCCGGCGACGCGCGAGGCTGGGCGGACGCAGCTAGCGCTAGCGGACGGTGAAGTCGGCGAACATGCCCGCCTTGTAGTGGCCGGGCAGGTTGCAGATCAGGGCGTAGTGGCCGGGCTTGAGGTTCAGCGTGAGGCGCTTGGTCGCGCCCACCGGGAGGTCCCCGATCTCGTCGACCGCACCCGCCTCGCTGGCCTCCTTGCCCTTGAGCAGGGCGCCCGCCCACTTGTCGGTGCGGATGACGACGAGCTCGTGCTTCGTCGCGCCGGCGTTCTGGGCGTCGAAGGTGATCTTCCCGGCCGGGGCGCTCTCGGCCGCCGGCTTGATCTTGAAGTCGCTGAGCCGGACGGCGACGGTCCCGGGCTTCGCGGCCGGCCGGGCGGCCGCCTTGGGCGCGGGCGCCTTGCCGTCCTCGCCGCCGAGCGAGCCGGCGAGGCTGACCAAGCCGACGGCGGCTGCGGCGAGGACCAGCGCCGCCCCGATGAGCGCGGCGGTGCGGATGCGAGTCGATTGCACGGTGTCTGTCCTCCCACTGGGCGTAGATGTCCGCAGGAGAGTTCCCAGCTTCTGGTGCAAGGCCGACTCGAACGTTCGTCCAGAAAACGCCGACGGCCGCCCATCCTTGGGCGGCCGTCGGGAGCTGCGCGGGTGAGGCGAAGCGCTACAGGTCGAACGCGCGCTTCGTGACGCCGACGTTGCCGTCCTCGTCGCGGGCGGTGACGGTCGCGGTCAGGTGCCCCGCGCGGCGGGCCAGCAGCCGCCGGGCGTCGCGCGACAGGTGGACCGACACCGTGCGGCTGTCGCCGCCCTTGATGGCGAAGTGCGCCGAGCCCAGGCGCCGGGCGCGCTTGTGCTTGGTCCGCGGCGTCGACAGCGTCAGCGCGCCGCGGCAGACCGCCTCGGAGGGCGGGCACGCGACCACGAGGTGCAGCGTGCTGGCGATCGCGTCGTCGGAGAGCGAGATCCGGACGCGCGGTCCGCGCTGGCGGCGCGACGGGGTGGTGCCGCCCTGCCCGCTGTCCGACGAGCCGCCGTTGGTCGTGTGGTTGCCCGACGGCTGGCTGCTCGAGCCGTGGTCCGAGCTGGCCGCCGGGTCGCGGTCGTCGTTGAGGATCTTGCTCTGGCCGCCCGCGTCGACGATCGTCGTGTGGACCGGGTTCGACAGGCGGACGGTGAACGTCTCGTCGGCCTCGAAGGCTGTGTCGCCGTCGACGACGACCGTCACCTGCTTGCGCGTCTGGCCGGGCGCGAACGTCAGCGTGCCCTGCTCGGCGACGTAGTCCGACCCGGCGCGGGCGGTGCCGTCCGCGGTCGCGTAGTTCACCGTCACCGTGTAGCCGCTCGCCGCCGACAGGACGACATCGAACGTGGCCTGGACCGTTCCCGAGTCGCCCTCGCGCACGGCCTCGTTGCCGATCGAGGCCGTCGGCGCCGCGTCGTCGTCCTTGATCGTCGCGTTCTTGTCGTTGTCGCCGATCGTGGCGTTGACGGGGCTCGAGAGCTGGACCTCGAAGTTCTCGTCAGGCTCGTCGGTCGTGTCGCCGTTGACGAGGACGTGGATCTCGTGCTCGGTCTCGCCCGGGTCGAAGTGGACGGTGCCCGACTTGCTCACGTAGTCGTCGCCCGCGGTCGCGCTCTTGGCGTTCGTGCGGTAGTCGACGTCGATCGGGAAGGCGCTCGGATGTGAGAGCTCGACGTCGAAGTCGGCGGTCCTGGTCCCGTTGTTGCCCTCGGTGACCTCGGCGCCGTCGAGCTTGATCACGGGCGGCGGGTCGTTGTCGTTGATCGTGCCCACGCCCTGCGCGTCGGCCAGCGTCGCGTTGGCGGGGGGCGGGGAGAGGTTGACGAGGAACTTCTCCTGCGGCTCGGTGACGTTGTCGTCGACGATCGGGACCGCGAACGTCTTGGTCGTCTCGCCGGCGTTGAAGTGGACGGTGCCGTTCGAAGAGATGTAGTCGACGCCCGGGGTCGGCGCGTTGCCCCCGGTCGCGGACTGCGGGGCGGTCGCCCAGGGCACGTCGATGCCGCCGGGCTGCTCGCTGGGGTTCGAGAGCGAGACGGTGAACGTCGCGTTGCCCGCGCCCTCGCTGACCGTCTGGTCGTTGACCGAGGCCTTCGGCGTTGGGTCGTTGTCAACGATCGTGAAGTTGACGTCACCCGACCCCGACAGGTCGGCCGACGTGACCTTCGCGCTGAAGGTCTCGTTGGGCTCGTCGATGTTGTCGTCGACGGTGTCGACGACGTAGGGGATGTCGACGGTGCACGTCGTGAGTGGCACGAACGCGCACGCGCCGCCGCCGTTCGGCGCCGCGGCGCCGTAGTCGGCCGGGGAGGTCGCCGTCCCGTCGGCGACGCTGACGTTGGCGTCGGGCGCGGTCTCGATGCCCATGATCCAGCTCTTCGTCACGGTGAACTGCGCCTGTCCGCCCTCAGGAACGTTGCCGCCGCCGGTGACCGTCACGGTCGCCGCTGATGCGCTCGCCGCGGCGGCGAGGAGGAGGGCGACGAGCGCGCCCAGCAGGACGGCGACGGCTCGGGTCGGGCTGGGCGAGCGGTGTGCGACGTTCATGCGATGAGACCTCCTGAGGGGGGTCGGGCCCCCGAGCTGACGGACTGGGCTCCAGCGTCCCGCGACGCCGCCGGCGTCTCGGTGATCGCCGTCACCAACCGTCGGTGATCTCGCCCGTGTTCCCGTAATGAGGCGGATCGGCTACCCTGCGCGGCGAAAATCGCCGAATCCTCGCAGGGGGCGAGGAGCGGGGGACCCAAGTCGTAGGGGCGAATGGCCTTGTCCGTCCAAGGCCAAGCGCAGCTCTTTCGCGCTAGCCCGACAGCTAACCCCGCAGGCGCCAGAAAGAGAGGGGCTCCCCGTGTCCTCGTCGACACCGGCTTCGCTTAGCCTGCCCGCGGCCGTTCTGGCTGCAATCGCTGGACTTCTTGTCGTGCTACCCGGCGCCGCCCGCGCTGCCGATCCCGTATCGCGTGCGGTCGTCTCCCGTCTCAACGCGGCGCGCGCCGCCCACGGGCTGCGCCCGCTCACGCTCAGCAGCCGGCTCGAGCGCGCGGCCCGCTCGCAGAGCGGCGCGATGCGCTCGCGGCGGACGCTGTCACACGGCGCCCCGAACGGCCGCGTGCGCCTGACGCGCGTCTGCCGCGCCATGCACGCCCGCACGGTCGGGGAGACCATCGGATGGATCCGCTCGCGCCGCGCCGGGGCGCAGGCCGCGGGCATCGTCCGCTGGTGGATGAACTCGCCCGCGCACCGCGCCGTGCTGATGTCGCCGACCTTCAGCCGGATCGGCGTCGGCCGGCGGATCGGGCGCCTGGGCGTCCGGCGGGTCGTCTGGTTCACCGCCGACCTGGCGGGGTAGCGCGCGGCGCCACGCGGCGCCGCGAGATATGCGCAAACTACTCATGACCGCGGGCGCGGGGCCCAAGAGGCTCGCCGTGAGCGATGCCGCCCCGCGCTCCATCCGGTCGCTGCGCCCGCCGTGCGCTTCCCCGAGTCGCCTGTCTCGTCGCCCTGGCGGTGCTGGCGCTCGGCTCGACGGCGCACGCGGTGACGCTCGTCTCGCCGTCCGGCGACCCGCGCGTCGCCAGGTACCAGGTGTGGGCGAACGCCGCCGCCATGCCGACGCCCACCGGCGTCGTCGACCTCGTCCTCCAGACGTGCCCGGTCCCGATCTCGGACGGCTGCGTCCTGCAGGGCGCGCCGCCGACGATCTACCTCGGCAGCACCGTGCGTACCCGCGCGACGCTGCTGCACGAGATCGGCCACGCCTTCGACGCCCAGCGCCTGACCGACGCCGACCACGCGGCCTTCGAGGCGATCTTCGGCGACACTCGGCCGTGGCGCTCGGCGTCCAACAGCCCGCACGAGCAGTTTGCCGAGGCCTACTCGCTGTGCGCGCGCCATCCGCAGATCCGCGCGGCCTACACCGCCGCGTACGGCTACCGCGTCAGCCCGGCCCAGCACCGCCGGGTCTGCGCGCTCATCCGCCGTGCGGGCGCGCGGCCCGCCACCGGCCTCGCGCCCGCGCAGCTCACCGGCTGACGTCTACTTGCAGCCGGGCGTGTCCGTCGTCTGGCCGGGCGGGTGGCACTTGCCGGTCTGCGGGCCGGAGTTGCCCACGCCGCCGCCCTTGTTGCCCGGACCGAAGGCCGGGTCGGCCAGCGAGGCCGGAACGATCGCCGACGTCGCCGCGATCGCCAGTGCCGTCAGCACCAGCGCACCACGCCTACGCGCCTGCTCCATGCGGTTACCTCCTCGCTCATCCTGAGCGGTTCGCTTTGGCGCCTTCGAAGCTAGCCGGGTACGCCTCGCCGATCAAGCGCGCTCGGTTAACCAACAGACGGCACGAAGTGCACCGGTAACAGGGGAGGTTTCTCAGACCCTCGGCGGGTCCTGCGCAGCTACTGATAGCGGCGAGCCCGCGCTGAGAGCGCGAGTGCGGCCAGGAGGCCGCCTGCCAACCAAGGAGGTGCCATGAGAAGGACCCTGTCCCTCGCCGCTGCGCTGCTCGCGCTGCTGGCCGTCGCCGCATCGGGCGCGTGGGCGGCCGGGAGCGCGCACTTCATCAAGAACGCGTCGTCCGCCACCCTCAGCGGCCAGTCACTGGCGTGCAAGTTCAAGGAAGCGGGCCTGGCGTCCGGCTCCGTCGAGACCGTGACGTGCTCGGCGACGCAGACGATCGTCTACGAGTGCGTCAACAACGGCGGCAAGAACCCCTCGGCGTCGAACAAGCAGTCCTTCACGCGGACGGTGAGCAGGAGCGGAACGTTCACCGCCGACAAGAACGGGAACATCGTCGGATCGCTGACCCTCGAGCCGCTGAGCGCCGCCCAGGTCGGCTTCAGCTGCCCGCCGGGCCAGACGGTCACGCTCGTCTCGGTCAGCTACTCGAACGTGTCGGTGACCGACACGACCAGCGGCGCGTCGATCGCCCTGCCCGGCACGTTCACCTTCACCAACCCGAGCGCGCCGCCCGTGCGGTAGGCGCCCGCTCGAAGCACGCGACGAAGGGCCGCCCCTCCCGGCGGCCCTTCTCGTGCGCCGGGGTCGGCTGAACGCAGCCGGCGGCCGCGCGGTCAGGCCGCCGCGCCGCCGAGCCGGTTCACGAGCGAGTCGAAGTTCTCCTGGAGGATCCGGCGCATGCGGGCGCCGATGACCACCAGCAGCAGCCGCTGTCGCGCTCCGCCGGTCAGCGCGACCAGCCAGCGCACGCGCGTGCTCGCTTCGCCCACGGGCTCGAGCTCGACGGTCCAGAGCGCCTGTCCCGCCGGGTTGCGCTCCCGGTAGGAGTAGTAGCGATACGGCTTCCAGTCGACGATCTCCTGGTGGATCGTGGTCTTGCCGTGGACGCAGTGCGCCTGCGTGCCGACGCCGCGCGCGCCGCCGGGGCTGTCGGAGTCGTAGCGGTCGAGGCCGACGCGCCAGCTGGGCTGCTCGCGTGGGTCGGTCTGGACCCGCCAGACCTCCTCGACGGGGCGCTCGACGACCGCCTCGTAGACGAGGTCGGCGTCCTGTGCGTCGATGCGCGCGGTCACGCGGCTGTCCTCCTCGCGCCAGCGGGCCTCGAGGTCGACGACGCCCACGCGGACCTCGCCGACGTCGTCGTAGTGTTCGGCGTGCTCGGTGAGGCCGTCGGCGTGCAGCTCGCCGCACGCCGCCTCGGTCAGCAGCGCGTAGCCGCGCAGGCCGGTCGCCTCGGTTACCGCGTTCTTGAGCAGCCGGTGCGCGAGGATCACGTCGGCCCCGGTCAGCTCGCGGCTGCCGGCGACCTCGTGGGCGACGAACGCGCCGCGGTGCGCGATCAGCTTGAGCTCGAGGTCGGGGATCCGCCGGCACGCGTCGCACGGGCAGCTCGTCGCGACCGAGATCGCCCGGCGGCGCCGCTGGAAGGCGACGTACGTGTCGACGATCGCGGTCAGGAGCATCGTGTCGTCGGCGGCCGGCTCGCCCCCGGCGCAGAACACGGCGTCGCCCTCGAGCTTGACGACGGGGACGACGGCGCCGAGCGTCGTGGCCACCGTGCCGAGGAGGTCCGCGAGCACGTCGGTCGCATGGTCGAGCTCGACGCCCCGCAGGTAGGCGGTGTAGCCCCCGATGTCGGCGAGCACCAGTGGACCGTGGCGCACGTCAGGCATGGCCAGCCCAACGCTACCGGCGCCGGTACTAGCGGGCGACGCGGTACTTGACGTGCGTGACCGCGGGTGAGGCGACCACCTTGACCGGCTCGAGGGTGAGATCGCCCACGTTCTCGAGCAGCCGCTCGCCTGCCCCGAGCGTGATCGGGACGATGTGGAGGTACAGCTCGTCGAGCAGCCCGGCGGCGAGGAACTGCTGCACGGCGCTTGCGCCGCCGGCGATCTGGATGTTCTTGTCGCCGGCCGCTTGCCGAGCTTGCGCCAGCGCGGATTCGATCCCGTCGGTGACGAAGTTGAACGTCGTGCCGCCCTGCATCGGCAGCGGGTCGCGCGGATGGTGGGTGAGCACGTAGACCGGCGCGTGGTAGGGCGGGTCCTCGCCCCACCAGCCCCTCCACGTCTCGTCCCACGGCCCGTCGCCACCGCCGAACATCTTGCGGCCCATGATGTAGGCGCCGGTGCCTCCGCTGACCTCGTCGACGACCTCCGAGTCGGCGTTGCGCTCACCGCCCTCTTCGCCGTGCTGACGGCGCCAGCTGTCGGTCACGAAGATCCACTCGTGCAGGCGCATCCCCCCCTCGCCGATCGGGTTCTCGAGGCTCTGGTTGGGCCCGGCGACGAAACCGTCGAGGGACATCGAGATGTGGCAGGTGACTGTGCTCATGCTCGGTAGGACCCGGGCGGGCCGTGGGAATCATCGCTCGGCGCGAGCGGCGATGAGTTTCCGGGGGTCGGGCGGTCTCAGCGGTGATTCCAAACCTCAAGGAGGCCCGCCGTGACCAGCACCAAGACTCGCGTCGACAAGATCGCCACGGTCGTGGTTCCGGTGTCCGATCAGGACCGCGCGATCGAGTTCTACGTCGAGGCGCTCGGCTTCGAGAAGCGCATCGACGTGCCCTTCGGCAACGGCTACCGCTGGGTCGAGGTCGCGCCCGGCGACGCCGTGACGACGATCGCGCTCGCCCCGCCGCCCGAGGGCGCGCCGACAGGCAAGCGCGAGACGGGGATCAGCCTGCACACCGACGACATCGATGCCTACCACGCTGAACTGAAGGCCAACGGCGTCGACGTCGACCCGGAGGTCAGCCGTATGGGAGACCCGGTTCCGCCGCTGTTCTGGCTGCGCGATCCGGAGGGGAACACGCTGATGGTCGTTGGCTGAGCCCCGGCCACACCGGCATCGGGCGCGCGCGCACGGCGCGCGCGCCCGGCCTGCGGGGACGCGAGGATGGCTGCCATGCGAAGCGACCTGATCGCGCTCATCTCACGACTCGTCGCCATCGACTCGGTCAACCCCTCGCTCGTCGCCGGCGGCGCGGGGGAGACGGAGATCGCCGGCTTCATCGCCGCATGGGCCCACGAGGCCGGGCTGGAAGCCGATCTGCTCGAGGAGACCGCCGGCCGTCCGAGCGTGCTGGTGCGCGCACGGGGCACGGGCGGCGGGCGCACGCTCCTGCTCTGCGGGCACATCGACACCGTCAACGTCGAGGGCATGACCGATCCGCACGCCCCGCGCGTCGACGGCGACCGCCTCTACGGTCGTGGCGCCTACGACATGAAGGCCGGCGTCGCGGCCGCCCTGCTCGCCGCGCGCGAGGCGGCGCGCCTGGGCCTCGCCGGCGACCTCGTCGTCGCCGCCGTCGCCGACGAGGAGCACGCGAGCCTCGGCGTCCAGGAGGTGCTGCGCGCGGTGCACACCGACGCGGCGATCGTCACCGAGCCAACCGAGCTGGAGATCGCGGTCGCGCACAAGGGGTTCGTGTGGAGCGAAGTGCGCGTGACGGGCCGCGCGGCCCACGGCTCGCGCCCGCATCTCGGTGTCGACGCGATCGTCAAGATGGGCCCGGTGTTGACCGCGCTCGGCGCGCTCGACGAGGCGCTCGGCGCGCGACAGCACCCGTTGCTCGGCCGCGGCTCGGTCCACGCCTCGGTGATCGACGGCGGCGTGGAGCTGTCGAGCTACCCCGCGCACTGCGTGCTCGCGCTCGAGCGCCGCACGCTGCCCGGCGAGCGCGGCGCTGACGTCGAGCGCGAGCTCGCCGCGCTGCTGGACCGCTGCCGCGCGGCGGACGCCGAGCTCGATGCCGAGCAGCGGACGCTTCTGGTGCGCGAGCCGTTCGAGATCGACCAGGGCGCGGAGCTCGTCAGCGTCGTGCGCGCGGCGGCAGCCGACGTCCTCGGCCAGGCCCCGCGCATCGGCGGCGTGAGCTACTGGGCCGACGCGGCGTTCATCGCCGCCGCCGGGATCCCGACGGTGCTGTTCGGCCCAGGCGGCGCGGGAGCGCACGCGACCGAGGAGTGGGTGAGCCTCTCGGACACGGAGGCGGTCGCGCGCATCCTGATCGGCGTCGCCGCGGGGCTGTGCGCGTGAGGGCGCTCGTCAACCGCGCCGCGCGGCCGGCTGCAGTCCCCGCCGCCCGCCGCGACGCCGCCGCCTTCCACGCGTCGCTCGGCGCCTACCAGCCGACTCCGGTCCGCGAGCTGCCCGCGCTCGCGGCCGAGCTCGGTCTCGCGGCGGTGCTGGTCAAGGACGAGTCCGACCGCCTGGGGCTGCCGGCGTTCAAGGTGCTCGGCGCCGCGTGGGCGATCGAGCGCGCGCTGCACGAGCAGCCGGAGGCGCACACGCTCGTCGCGGCCAGCGCGGGCAACCATGGCCGTGCGGTCGCGCGCGTCGCGGCGCTGCGCGGTCTGCGCTGCCGCATCTTCCTGCCCGAGCGGTCGCTGCCCGCCCGCCGCGACGCCATCGCCTCCGAAGGCGCCGAGGTCGTCGTGGTCGAGGGCAGCTACGAGGACGCCGTCACCCGGGCGGCGGTCGCCGGCGGCGATCCCGGGACGCTCGTGATCGCCGACGTCGGCGACTCCGGGCCGGCCCGGTGGGTCATCGACGGCTACGCCACCCTCTTCACCGAGGCCGGCGCGCAAGCCGCGTACGACCTCATCCTCGTTCCGGTCGGCGTCGGCTCGCTCGCGGCGGCCGCCGCGCGCCACGCCGCCGAGACGCGCCGCAGAGTGATCGGCGTCGAGCCGGTCACCGCCGCGTGTCTGACCGCCTCGCTCGCCGCCGGTCGTCCGACGCGCGTCGCCACACCCGGCACCGCCATGGCCGGCCTCGACTGCGCGGAGGTCTCGCCCGCCGCCTGGCCCTCGCTGCAGGCCGGCATCCACGGAACGATCACCGTCGACGACGCCCAGGCGCGCGAAGCCGTGCGCGAGCTCGCGGCGGCCGGCCTGGCGATCGGCGAGTCCGGCGCGGCACCGCTCGCGGCGCTGCGAGCGCTGCTGACCGACCCGGCCTGCTCGGAGCTCAGGGACTTCGCCGGGGTCGGCCCTTCGACCCGAGTGCTCCTCGTGGCGACCGAGGGCCCGACCGCCGAGGTGGCTCAAGCGCGCTGATAGCGAAGGTAGACGACGCGGGAGCCGAACGTCCGCGTCTCGGCGAGCTTCAGGTCGATCCTGGCGTCCAGCGCCGGGAGGTACGGCGTGCCGCCCCCCAGGACGACCGGGTTGACGAAGAGCCGGTACTCGTCGACGAGGCCCGCTCGCACGAACGTCGAGGCCAGGCCGGCGCCGCCGACGGCCAGGTCGCGCCCCGGTTGCTCCTTGAGCCGGGCGACCTCCGCGACGGCGTCGTCGGTGACCAGCCTGGCGTTGCCCTCGACCTGCTCCAGCGTCCTCGAGAACACCACCTGCGGTGTGTCCTTCCAGATCCGGGCGAACTCGAGCACGTAGTCCGGAGCCGACGCTCGCTCGTCGGCCGTCTCCCAGGGGCGCATCTCCTCGTACAGCCGGCGCCCGTAGAGGTGCGCGCCCAGCTCGCGCGCCTGCTGGTTGTGGAACCGATGCAGCTCCTCGTCCGGCGCCGACCAGTCGATTTCTCCGTCGGGCCCGGCGATGAAGCCGTCCAGCGACACTCCCATCGAGTAGATCAGCTTCCGCATGCAGCGGTGGTATCAGTTCGGCCGTGGCCACGCCGCCGGCCGACCCGCGCGCGATGCTCCATGCCGGTGGCGCTCGCGTCGTGCGCGACTCCTTCCTCCCGCTGGCGTCGTTCTACGCGGGATGGAAGCTCGTCGGCCTCGTCGTGGGCATCGGGCTCGCGACCGCCGTCGCGCTCGGGGCCTGGCGCTACGAGCGCCGGCGCGAGCGCCCGGGCGCGGTCGCCCGCATCACGCTCGGGCTGGTCTTCCTCCGAGCCGCGGTCGGGCTGCTGAGCGGTAGCGCCCGGCTCTATCTCGCCCAGGACATCGTCATCGACGTCCTGCTGGGCTCGGCGTTCATCGGCTCGCTGGCGCTCGGGCGCCCGCTCACCGCCGTCTACGCGCGCGAGATCTATCCCATCCCTGTGGAGATCGAGCGATCCGCGACCTACGCGGCGATCTTCCGGCGGACCACGCTCGTCTGGACCGCCTACTTCTTCTCCTGCGCGACGGTGCGCCTCGCGGTGCTGCTCAGCTCGTCCGTCGATGTCTACGTCCTGGTCGCCGCGATCACCGGCGCGCCCGTGATCGTCGCGCTGCTGGTCTGGTCGGTGGGGCACTCGATCCGTTCGCTGCGCCGCAGCGCGGAGTGGGGGCCGTGGATCGCCGCGCTCGAGGCGCGACCGAGCGCGCTCGATGACACCTCACCTTCTTAGTACTCGTCGTGCCGGCGGATCCAGAACTGGGACGCGTCGCCCTCGTCGCGGCCCTTGGGGGCGCGGTCGAGGATGGGGTAGTAGCCCATCAGGAACTCAAGCCCGCGGGCGGTGGTCGAGTACGTGTGGTAGACGGTGCCCGCGTCCAGGACGAAGGCGCTCAGGCCCGGCCCCTCGGACAGGTAGCCGACGGGGTCTGTCCCGCTCGCGCTCGCCAGGTGGGTGATGACCGGCGGCATCCCGGCCTCGGCCATCGGCCTGATCATCTCGCGCGCCTGCTCCTCGGTCTGCGAGACGCCGAAGTCGAAGTTGAAGTCGCTGTCGGCGGACGAGACCCAGGGAAAGCTCCAGCCCATCCGCCGCTTGTAGGCCTGGAGCTTCTCGAGCGGCGCGCGTGACACGTAGAGCATCGTCACGTCGCGCGCGTTGAGGTGGGCGAGGACGCCGTTGACGCTGTCGGCGCTCGACGAGCACGTCGGGCAGCCCGCCTCGTAGCTCGGCCCGAACATGAAGTGGTAGACGAGCAGCTGGGAGCGGCCGTCGAAGAGCTCGGCCAGCGTCTTCGTGCCCTCGTCGGTCGCGAACCGGTACTCCTTCTCGACCCGCACCCAGGGCAGCTCGCGCCGTTGGCGCGCGAGCCCGTCGCCGAGCCGCGTGTGCTCCTTCTCGCGTCTGAGCAGCTCTTCTCGCGCGGCAAGCCACTCCTCACGGCTTCCCACCTCGTGATCACTCATGCACTTGCCCTCCTGTCGTGCGCACCGGTGCTACCAACGACCGCTACACGCTGCGTTCAGCCGGCACTTCTCCGACCCCGCCGCCGGCAAGTCTGACGACGACCCGGGGTCCCTGGGCCACTGACGCAGCGCCGGGGGCCGTCAGCCGAGCTCGGTGTCTAGCGAAACCTCGCCGCTGCCCTCGGCGTGCACCTCCACCGAGAACTCATTGGGCGGCGTCTCGTCGTCGAACGGCAGGTAGGCGGCACGGCTGGCTGCCTTCGCCGACAGGCCGTCCGCCCGCAGCCGCTTCGCCGCCAGCGCGAGCACCCGTCCGTCGGACAGGGTTTCGGCCGACCACGTGAAGACCGAGGGGATCTCCGGCGCGTGAGCGTCGGTGAACCCGTTCTGCGCCCAGTCTTGGAGGGTCGCGCAGCTGTCGAGCTCGGCGACCGCGAGAATCCGTCGCAGCGAACGGGCCTGGGCCCGCGCGGCACGGTCGAGCAGCCGGTCGCCCGTGGACAGCCTCTCGTAGCGATCGGCCTGCGCGGCGAGGTGTGATCGGATCGGGTTGAGGGCCTCCTGCTCGCGGTCGGACAGGAAGTAGTCGAGCATCCTCGAGGTGACCGAGAGGGTCCGGTCGAGCGACCCCAGATCGATGTCGACCGCGCGGCGGCACGCGAAGTAGACCTTGGTCAGCCGGTCGGCGCGGGTCTGCATCGTGGTCCGCTTGGCATTGATCGCGACGCGGAGCGGCATCTGCGAGTCGACGAACCTCTTGGCTGGCGCGGCCGTGGTGCTCGCCGACGCGCCGGCCGGAGCGACGGAGACCGCGAACAGCAAGGCAGCGGCCGCGGCGACCGCGTGGCGGGACAGACGCTCCATCGTGTGCATGGCCGCCATCCTCGGCTGGTCCGCCGACCGCGGCTACCCCCACAGGGGTGGCGTTGGTTGCCCCTCCGACCGCGTCTCACGGCGTCCGCAACGGTGAGGACGACCTCATCTCACGCAGACGGCGGGTCGCCTTCCCGCGGCCCGGCCTCGCACCGCGCGTCGAGCTCACCGCCGGCGTCCTCGTCCGCGGTCTCGTTGATCACCTCCTCACGATGGAACTTCAGTGCGATCCCCTCGTGCGCGCGATCGATCTGCGCCTGCAAGCAGCGCAGCCGCCGCTGGATGTCGGACAGCTCCCGCTTGATCGATGACGGGTTGATCACGGCGATTTCTCCCATCACTCCAGGCACTGTGGTTCCCGCTCCGGGCTCGCACACGAGGGAGATTTCTCACCCGTGAGGAGCGAGGTGCAGCACCGGGGCGGCGACGGAATCGAGGCTTCCAAGCGTGGGGCTGTCACGCCCTGCCGGTTTGAAGCCCACGCCTACGAGGTTCGACCAGGTCGATTTGCAGGGATTTCGCTGATAGCTCGTGGCCTGATCGAGACGTGGCCGCGTGAGCGTCCGTGGCTGCGCCGCCGGCGCCGAAGCCAGTCCACCTCAACTGACCGCGTCGCGGCATGATCGGCCGTCGGCGGGCTAGCGTCGTCCGTATGAGCGACAGGTCGATCCACGAGCTCGCTCGATCTCGCCTCGGCTTCGAGCGTCTGCGAGCCGGGCAACTGCGTGCCGTTGCCGCGGCGGCCGCTGGGCGCGACGTGCTGGCCGTGTTGCCGACCGGCGGCGGCAAGTCGGCGATCTACGAACTCGCAGGCCTGATGCGGGAGGGGCCGACGGTGGTCGTCTCGCCGCTGATCGCGCTGCAGGACGATCAGCTCGCACATCTCCGGGCGGCAAACCTCCGTGCGGTCCTCCTGAACTCGCAGCAGTCGGCGGGCGCACGGGCGGACTCGCTCGTTGCCACCTGCGATTCCGACACCTTCGTCTTCGTCTCGCCGGAGCAGCTGACAAACGCGCAGACGCGGGACGCGCTGCGTCGCGCACGACCTGGACTCCTCGTCGTCGACGAGGCACACCTGATCAGCCAGTGGGGCCACGACTTTCGCCCCGACTACATGCGCCTCGGCGCTCAGGCCGACGCCCTCGAGGTGCCCGTTCGCATCGCCTTGACCGCGACCGCGGCGCTTCCAGTACGGCTGGAGATCTGCCGGCGCCTGGGCATGCGCGACCCCGAGGTGGTGATCGGCGACTTCGATCGTCCGCACATCGAGCTGTCTGCGCGGCGCGCCGGCTCGGTGGGGGAGAAGCACCGAGAGCTCGAGCGCGCCGCGGGCGAGCTCACGGGCGCGGGGATCGTGTACGCAGCAACGCACGCGAGCGCGCAGGCGGCGCACGAGGTGCTCGCCGCGGCCGGCCATCCCGTGACGCTCTACCACGCGGGGCTCTCGGCGCGAGCGCGGCACGAGGCGATGACGGCCTTTCTCGAGGGCTCCGCGCGAATCGTCGCGGCGACGGTGGCTTTCGGGATGGGGATCGACAAGCCGGACGTGCGCTGGGTGCTGCACGTCGACCCACCCGCATCGCTCGACGCGTACTACCAGGAGCTCGGACGCGCCGGGCGGGACGAGCAGGACGCACATGCGCGCTTGCTGTTTCGGCCCGAGGATTTCAGCGCGGCGCGGCACCTCACGTCGCGGAGTGTCGGCGGAAGCGTCGTCGCCCGCGTCGCGGAACGCCTCTCCACCGGACGCGACCTCGACGAACGTGCTTCACGGCCGCTGACGGCGGCGATCGTCCGTCTGGTCGATCTCGGTGCCGCAGCCTGGGAGGCCGACGGACAGGTTCGCTGGACCGGCGCGCTCAGCGTGGCCGAAGCGCTCACGGCGTCAGCGACGGAGACGAAGCGCGAAGACGAAGTGGAGCGCTCTCGGCTCGAGATGATGCGCCGCTACGCCGAGCACACGGACTGCCGCCGCTCCTTCCTGCTCACGTACTTCGGACAGAGTTACCGCGGCCCGTGCGGGCGTTGCGACAACGATGCGATGCGCGTCGCGGGGCCGACCGCAGTCGAGCCGTTCGCGGTGGGCGACCGCGTGCTGAGTGACCACTGGGGAGAAGGCACCGTCCAGCGCTACGACGGCGACCAGCTCACGGTGTTGTTCGACGAGCACGGCTATCGCGATCTCCTTCTTCCGCTCGTGCTTGAGCGACGGCTGCTGCGCGCGGTCTGAAGGCCTCCACCGGTCGTCGCGACCTCGCCGTCAAGTCCTTGACCTTGCCGCGGTACAGCGACCGCCACCTCGGCGCCGGCTCCGCGACCGAATCGCGAAGATCTTCTGCGTGCGGGCGAGCGGGTCGGGGAGGGGCAGGTCGGGCTGGCTCGTGTACGCGATGCAGAGCACGGCGTGGGCGTGCTTGGTCAGAACGACCAGGTCGATACGTTCCGAGCGACTCACGCTAGACTCGTGTTTCTAGATTCAATTGTCATCGATCATGCGTCGGATGAAACCGAGGCTGAAAGGGGCCGGATGCCCCATCTCAAATGCGAGCCCTGCGGCATGCGTCTGTACACGGCGGGGAGCGGCGATCAGGTCGGTGATCTGTGCCCAGGCTGTGGGTTGCTGCTCGAGCCCGTCGGTGAGCTGGCTGAGCTCGTCGGCTTTCGACTGATCAGGTCCGCCAGTGCGGCCGACGGCGCCGCGTCGAGCCCGCACCAGCGCATCGCCGATCAGCTGGGCGACCTGATCGTCCGCCGACAGGCGGCTTACGCCGAAGCCCGGCTCGACTGATGGGCCGCGAACCCTCGCTGGAGGAGCTTCGCGCCGAAGCCGCCCACGCGGCCGAGCGCTTGGCGCTGTATCGCCGCAAGATCCTGCTCGGGCGCGGTGATCACCGTGTCCTCGCCTCGCGCCAGCGCGTTTCCGACGGCGCGACGGACCGCCTGCGCCGCGCACAGCAGCGAGCGTCGGCATCTGATGCCTGACGCGTATCGCGTGCCCTACCGGACCGGGGTCGGCATGTCCGCCCCGATCAAGCTCGATGCGCTCATCAGGCCGACGTACCGCGAGCGGCCTGCTCGACCCGACGCCGAGCTGCGGCGTGCGGTCGACGAAGCCGACCCCGCGGGTATCAGCTCGGCAGCCGCCGTGCTACTGGACCACATCGCCGACAGCCTCAGCTGGACGCAAGGCATGAGCATCGTGCGCCGGCGCGGAGATGGGTCGCTCGGAGATCGCTGGCCAAGCGTCGCCAACGCGCTGCGGAAGACCGATGCCGACGACATCGCCGAGCAAGTCACCCGCTCGCCCGTCTTTCGCAAGCTGGTCGCGCCACAGGGCGATGCCCCGGGCGGATCCGTTTCGACCGCGGAGGCGAGCCGGTTTGGCGAGGCCGTACTTTCGCTGCTCGACCGCACGAACTGCGCCGGCTGCGGCGAGTGGTGGAGCGCCCCGGCAGCGGGAGCGTCGCGGTGGACATGCCGGTGTCGGTCTCTCGTCGTTGTCACCAGACCGAACACCCGATAGCCCGCGAGCGGGCACAGGAGGACAGCCATGATGTTTCCGGAGACCTCGCGCGTACGGGAAGCCCCGCATGCACGAGCGATCGACGACCTCGACCGAGCACGCCGAGTCGACGACGACGCGATCCGGGCGCTGGTGATCCGCCTCTCGCGGGCCCATCCCTCCGGCGGCCACGTGATCGAGCGCGCCGCCATCGGCGCCTCGGGCGCTGACCTGGAGGCCGTCATGAGCTGGATCGCCGCCCACGCCGGTCAGCCTGAGGCGACCGCCTCCGCAGAATCCAAGCGCGGGCTCCACGGCTCGCGGATCGAAGCCGCACGCCGCCCATTGCGCTACGTGCTGCCGGCTGACGCGCTGGACTGAGCTGGGGGCGGTCTACGTCCGCGACCACGCCCCACCCGCAGCGCCGGAGACGCGGGCCGCCGGAACCGAGCGAACAACACACCGGCGCAGGGCGGTAGTGGAGGATACGCAGCCAATGCGCACGCAGAGCGACGCGCCACGGGCGTCTTCCGGCCCGGCGTCGGTCGGTCGGAGGGTGACCGAACTCGCGTGTTGACTGGGCGCCGGCCGCTCGCCTGCGATGTTGCCTGAAGGCCCGCGGACCCGGCGGTGGCACGGTACGCTGGCCGGAGAAGATCGTCGCCCGGTTGGCTTCCGGGGGACGAAGCAAGGAGCCCTGCCATGGACGCACCACAGCGATCGCCGGTGCGGTCGCCTCGCGGGTTCACGGACCGCGTGCGGCGTGCAGCTGCGCTGATCAGAGCCGACACGCCCGACAGGGGCGAGTCCGCGCCGACGCGGCCGCGCGACACCGCCCAGGTCGATGAGCTGCGCGAGCGACTCGAGCGATTGGAGACGCTGGTCGAGAATCTCCAGGACGCGCTCTACCGGCACTCGGTGCACGAGGACGAGCGCATCGACGACCTGCGACGCAGGACCGAGCCTGAAGTGATCGCACGCTCGCTGAGCGACGACGCCCGCCGGCGAGGCCTTTGAGCGCCAAGCCCCGGATCGACGAGGGCGGCAGCCTCGACTCCGAGGCGACTGGCCCGTCGCCCGCCGCCGCCGCGAGGAGGTGAACCGATGATCATCGCGACGGTCGCCGACTGCCCGACGGCCCAGACGCCCGGCTTCGCCGGCCGAGGGCCGATCCGACCCGGGATGACGTTGGGCTTCCGCGCATTGGCCATGCACGAACCGGTGGAGCAATCGGGTTGCGTTCATGCCTGGCGGCCCTCACAAGCGCCTCTCCGACGAGGCGCGACGCGCCTCGCTGAGACCGGGCCGACGATCACAGCGACGCTCGTCGACGGCCCTCTGGAAGGCAGGAGCATCGAGGCCGAGGTGGTCGAGGGTCGCCCGCCAAAGACCATCGACCTGCCTGCCGACGACGGGAGCAGGTGCCGCTACTGCCTCGCGGACTGGGCCCAGAGCGGTCCGTCGGCGGTGTACACGTTCCTGTACCGCGTCTAGCTGCCCGTCCGGCGCTTGACCGCTCCGGCGGACGTAGCGCAGCGCGTGGCGCGCGAGCACGCGGGTGTCGCGTACGGCGAAGTCGAGTTGGGTGAGCGTCTGGCTGTAGCGATCGAGCTCGGCGCGCGGACAGTCTGGTCACCTGCCCGACGACCGGGCAGAAGGTTGAGCGAGTCCTTCAGCCGTTCACCCCGCGTTACAAAGGCTCCGGCTTCTACTCGACGGACCATCGGAAGCCCACGGGCGACGCGGGACGGGGTTCCCGTCCGCGCGGGGACGCCGGCGACAGCGGGCGGTCAGCCCCGGTCAGCGGGTCGGGTTCCGCGCCTCGTGAGTCCTGCGCACCGTGAGGAGTATGTTCACCGGTGACGCCATGCCCTGGCTCGCTGACACCGACGTGGGCGCCGCATACGGGTTCGCTCGGGCGATCGTCGAAGCCCGGACTGAGGGCGAGCTCCGCCGGCGCGCGCTCACGGCGCTCGCCGAGCTCGTTCCCGCGGACGTCCTGACCTGGGATGTGGTCGAGTTGTCCACGGGCGCCGTTGGCCACGAGGCGATCCCGGCCGAGGCGGAGCCCCCCGGCGCCTTCGACGCGGTCGTCGAGACGGCGGCTGACCATCCGCTCCTGGCGGCGCACGCCGCGCGCCGCCGGCCCGCTGTGCGCCTGTCGGAGCTCGTCGAGGCCGCACCTCTCGCCCACAGCGAGCTGTACGGGCACCTCCTCCACTCGTCCGGCGTGGAGTACGAGATCGCGATCGGCATGCGCACAGATCGCAGCGAGGCGGTCGTCGCCGGCCTGGGACGCACCGAACGTGAGTTCTCCGAGCGCGACCGCGACGTGCTCGACCTCGCTCGCCCCGCCCTCGAGGGCGCGCTGCGGGCGACGCAGGCCCGGGGCCGCCTCGTCCGTGCACTCGCCGCCGATCCGCCGCCGGGCACCGCCGTCGTGCTGCTCAACCGCGACGGCGAGATCGAGCTCTCGAGCCTCGACGCCGACCGGTGGCTTGCCGAGCATTTCGGCGCGGGCGAGCATCCCGGCTGGCTGCCCGGGCCGGTCGCCGAGTGGCTCGCGCTGCCGCCGCGCCCGCCGCTCGTCAGCGAGCGCGACGGCCGCCGCCTCACCGTCCGCCTGTTGCCCGGTGATCCGCACGCGCTGCTGCTCGAGGAGCAGGTCGCCAGCTTCCGCACGGGCGCGCTCGACCGCCTCGGCCTGACCCCGCGCGAGACCGAGGTGTTGCGCGCGGCCGCGGTCATCGAGGACGAGGCCGAGATCGCTTGGGACCTGTTCCTCAGCCTTCACGCCGTCCGGGAGCGGCTCGCACGCCTGGAAGCCAAGCTCGGCGTGCGCACGGCCGCCGAGGCCGTCGCCCGAGCGCTCCGCGAGAGCTCGTAGAAATCAGACCTACGGACGCAATGCTCCGGAGGGCCAAGAGGCCCGCGCCGATGCGGGTTGGATCGGCGAGCGGCTGCTCACAGGGCTGGCCCCGCGGCGATCACCGTTCGCCCCGGTCCCGTCCCCTCGTCCGCAACCATCTCAAGGTTTCGGGGCACGCTCGCGGGGCTCCATGTCGTCCGTATCGGAGCGCTGCGTGGCGAGGATCGCCAAGAGCTGGCCAACCGTCTGCTCGCGAGCCAGCCGGTCGGGCAGCGGCAGGTGCGACTGGATCGTGTAGCGGTTGCGGCGGCCGTTTCGCGTGCGTGAGATGTAGCCGGCGGTGGCGAGGTCGCCAACGATTCGGTGCGCGGCCCGTTCGGTGATCCCGGCCGCCTCGCCGATCTCGCGCAGGCGGATGCCCGGGTCACGCGCGATGCTGAGCAGCACCTGGGCGTGGTTGGTCAGAAACGACCACGCGGGTGGATTCTCGCTGGACATTCGAGACTAGATTCGTAATTCTAGACTTCTATATCATATGTAGTTCATCAGGACACCGCATGAAAGCCGCCGTCATGCCCCATCTCAAATGCGACGCCTGCAAGACCCGCCTGTACCGAGCAGGAAGCTCGGATGGTCCGGTTCACGATCTGTGCCCGGGCTGCGGATCACCGCTGGACCCGGTTGCCGAGCTGGCCAACGTCGTCGGCTTTCGACGGATCGGGTTCCGCGACAGCTCCGCCGAGGGCGGTGCGCCGGGCGCCCGCGACCGGCTCGCCGATCGCGTCGGCGATCTGGTTGCCCACCGAGCCGCACGAGAGGTGATCCTCGCCGAAGCACGGCTTGACGCCGAGTGCTGGATCGACGATGGCGAGAGCCTCCGAGTCGAGGCGGTACCTCTCCCCCGGCCGCCGACGAACGCGTGAAGCCGCAAGGAGGCCTCATGAACTGGTTCAGAAAAAGGCCGCTCGCCGAGCCGGCCGCCAGGACCGCGGAGGACATCGCGGCCGACGACATGCAGCGACTCGAGGCGCAGGACAACGTCCCGCGCGACCCGCGCGATTGGCCGTCCGACAAGGCCAAGTACCTCACCTTCGGCAACGCGGGCGACAACCCCTACGGCGAGGGCGCGACCGCGAAGCTCGGCCCCGCCGAAGTGACCCACCACGAGGACGGCTCGGTCAGCGTCGGCGGGAAGCTCGTCGACAATCCCGAGGACTACAAGGGCAAGCCCATTACCGGCGGCATCATCGAGCAGCTCATGCAGCAGACCGCCCGCAACCGCCGACTGCGTGAGGAGCAGGAACGCGCAACGGTCGCAGGCGCAGCGAAACGCACCTGAGGAGAACGACATGAACTTCGTGATCTACGCCGACAACGGTGGGCGCTTCCACTGGCGACTCGACGACGAAGGCAAGACCCTCGCGACGTCCGGCCCGAGCTATGCATCAGCAGCCGCCGCGCGCGAAGCCGCCATCGCGGTGCACGACCAAGCCGGCTCGGCAGGTGGAGCAGACCGCTGAGTCAATCGCGCGCGGGAGGGCAGGCATGAATGTTCCAGCGACTGCCCGGACGGGCCAAGCGGCACGTGCGCTGGCCGTCGACGCACTGGTCGCGGCGCGAGCGCGCGTCGCCGCTCGGGACTCGGAGAGATCGCTGCGACACGCTGAAGCCGCGGCCCGCCGCCTGCGCGACCGAGACGGAGATCCACCCCAGCAGAGCGGGGGCCGCCGGCTCGCGAGCGGCGTTCGTCGCGTGGGGCCGCGCCCGCGGGCAGGCGCTGCGGTGAGCGTTCGTCGCAGCGTGGACGGACCTGACCTCGATCCACCGCCGGCCGGCGAGGCCAGGAGTCCGGGACCGGCGAGATGCTCGGCGACCGTGCGCCGATCAGTCGCGTTCAACGGCTGAGCTGCCCGGGGGCGCATCCGACCCCTCGCTCGGCACGGCGAGGCCCGCGCGCAGCTCGGCGACGGCCGCGGACATGGTCGCGAACACGTGCGCCGCTGTCTCGATCTCGGCGAGCTCGAGCTCGCGCGCGACGATCGCGCTCTCGGGGACCACGAGGTGGAGCCGCTGCTCGCGACGTCCGAGCCAGCGGGCGAGCTCGAAGAGCATCTGCAGGGCCGAGCTGTCGAAGTACTCGACGCGCGAGAGATCGATGACGATCCCGAGCGCCGTGTTCGGGACCGACCCGCGAAGGTTCGCGTCGATGTCCCGCACGCTCGAGAGATCGATCTCGCCCCGCAGCTCGACAGCCACGACGTCTCCCTGGCGCTCGAACCTGAAGTCCGTGAGTCCGGGCATCTCAGTGAGGCGCGTCCCGGTCCGGCGGGGTTCCAGCGGCGTCGCCGTCGACGTCCAGCGGACGTCGCGGGTTCGCGAGCCGTCTGCGCAAGCGCACGACGGTTCCCCGGCCCGAGCGCTCGATCTCCACCGCGTCCGTCAGCGCCTCCATGAGTGTCATGCCGTGTCCGCGGTTCGCGCCGCGCGCCGCGCGCCACGCGCCGTAGTCGCGGACCTGCAGGACCACGCCGGGGCCGTCCACCTCGGCGGTCACCTGGAAGGCGGCGTGCCGCGGAGCGTTCGCGTGCTCGATCGCGTTCGTGCACGCCTCGCTCATGGCGACGAGGAGCTCTGCGAGCTCGCGGTCGTCGGCGCCCGCCTGGCGCAGCCAGCGCGAGAGCACGCGGCGGAGGGGCGCGAGCGCCTCGGGCTCCGCGGGCAGCTCGATCTCGACCCGCTCGTAGGGGAGCGGCACCAGGCGCAGCACGATGAGGGCGACGTCGTCGGGGGACTCCCCGTGGGGGCGCAGATCTCGCAGGAGGTGCTCGCACATGGCCTCGGGCTCGGCAGGCCCCCCGGCGACCGCGCGCTGGAGCCGCTCCAGGCCGACCTCGAGGCCGACGCCGCGTTGATCGATCAGCCCGTCTGTATAGAGCAGGACGCTCGACCGGGGCTCGAGCCGCTGCTGTTCCTCGTCGTAGCACGCCGCTGAGACGGCCCCGAGCGGCGGTGCCCGCCCTCCCTGGAGGTACGCCGGGATGCCCCCCGGATGCCAGACGAGGGGCGCAGGGTGTCCGGCGAGCACGAAGCGCGCGCTGTCCTGCTCGGGGTCGTACTCGAGGCAACCGAAGGTGGCCATGCGGCCCGGCTCGAGCGTCTGCAGGAGGACGTCGAGGCGTGCAGCGAGCTCGCCGGGCGAGCGCCCGTCGACCGCGAAGGCGCGCGCGGCGTTGCGCAGCTGCCCCATCAGCGCCGCGGCCTCGAGCCCGCGGCCGGCCACGTCGCCGACGACGAGCATGACCCGCCCGTCGGAGAACGGGATCACGTCGAACCAGTCGCCGCCGACCTCGGCCTCGGGGCCGGCCGGGAGGTAGCGACCGGCGACCTCGAGTTCCGGGGTGTGCGGAAGCCGCGACGGGACCAGGCTCTGCTGCAGCGTCGCGGCGATGTGGTGCTCGTGCTCATACAGGCGCGCGTGGTCGATCGCGAGCGCGGCTCGGTCGGCGAGCAGGCGCAGCAGGCTGGCGTCGTCAGCACCGAAGCGCCGCGGCTCGAGCGCCCCAACGCGGAGGACCCCCAGCGTGCGCCCCTTGACGATGAGCGGCGCGCCGAGGAGCGAGCGCACGCGGAGCCCGTCGAGCGGCGGTTCGGGCTTCGGCCCCTCGCGCGCGTCCTCCACCACCAGCGGACGGCGCTCCGCGGCGACGCGCCCGGCGAAGCCGGCGCCGATCGGAAGCCGGGCGCCCGCCGAGTGCTCCTGCTCGATCCCGCGCGCGCAGCGGCGCACGAGGAAGCGGTCGTCCGCGCCGACGAGCAGCAGGGCGGCGGTGTCCGCCTTCACGATCTCGTAGACGCTTCGGACGACCTCCTCGAGCAGGTCGTCGAGCTCGAGGTGCTCGAGCGCGGCCTCGGTCATCTGCAGGAGGCTGCGCATGCGCTCGGCGGCCGCCTCGGTCTCCGCGCGGGCGGCCTGCTCGCGGGCGGCGCGCGCGCGCTCCTCCTCGGCCAGCTTGCGATCCGTGATGTCGCGGATCGAAGCGAGGTACGCCGGGGTTCCCTGCCACTCGATCTTCACCACCCGCAGCTCCGCGACGACCGGCCGCTCGGGGCTGACGAGCTCGATCTCCTGTGCCTCGCCGGCGACGAGCGGGAAGCCGAACGTCTCCCCGATCAGCTCCTCGCCGCTTCGTCCGAACATCCGCTCGGCGACCGGGTTGAGGAACAGGAGCGCTCCGCCGGCGTCGACCACGACGATCCCGTCGGCGTTCTGGCTGATGATCGTGCGCAGCTGCGTGTCGCCGGTGCCCAGCTCCGCCGCGCCGCGTCGCGCGCGGGCGCGCTCCACGGCCCGAGCGATCGTGGCCTCGTCGAGCGCAGCTGCCGAGACGACCTCGTCCGCGCCGCCGGCCAGCGCGGCCAGGATCGCGGTCTGCTGACCCGGGCGGACGACCGCGATGAGCGGCAACGCGGGGAACCGCCGGCGCAGGTCGGTGACCGCGTCGGGCGCCGCGACCACGAGGGCATCGACACCATTGCGCGCAGCGGCGCGCACGGCTTCCGGCACGTTTCCCGCAGTCCGCAGCTCGAATCCCGGAGCTGTGGCCGCGGCGGCGTGCACGCCTCCCACCGCCAGCACCCGGAGCCGCTCGCCGGTCAACTCAGCCGTCCGGATCCGCGGGGCGGCGGACCGGTGGGACCGGGGGCTGCGCCGAAGCCCCGGTGTATGTGGAGTACAGCTGGGTGCCGCCGAGGATGCCGCTCATGCCGCGCAGCGGTTCGCCCATCCTCATCCCGGTGTCGTCGATGTGGTACTCGTGGATCTGCGTGTCGTGCCAGGAGCCGCGCATCTTGAGCAGCAGGGCGGCGCGCCGCACGTTGCCCTCGATCTCCACGTAGCGCAGCAGCATGATCGCGTCGGCGATCGTGGAGATGTGCGTCTCGGTGACGCTCTCGAGCGGCGCCACGACAGGCGCGGTGTGGGTGAACATGCCAGCGGTCTCGCTCGACTTCAGGGTGCTCACGAGCCCGACGACGAACTCGCGAAACGACTTGACGGTCGCGTTGCGCTCGAGCGCGGTCAGGCTGTCGATCACGATCCGCGTGGGCCTCAGGCGCTCGATCTCCAGGCGCAGCTGGACGAGCAGGTCCTCGAGGCCCATCCGCTCCGGGTACTGGGCGAGGATGGTCAGCCGCCCATCGCCGACCGACGGCTCGAGGTCCATCCCCCACGACCGCGCGGTGCGGATGAGCTGTCCGGAGCTCTCCTCGAGTGACACGTAGAGCGCCGGCTCGCCGCGGGTGATCGCGGCGTGGGCGAAGTGCGTCGCCATGAGGGTCTTGCCGGTGCCCGTCCCGCCAGAGACGAGCACGAGCGAGTCGCGGTGCAGCCCGCCGCCGCACATCGCGTCGAGCTCCGGGCTGCCGAGCGTCAGCCGCTCCGACGGAGCTTCCTTGCTCAGCTCGACGGCCGACAGTGGGATGATGTTCACGCCGGTCCGCGGCTCGATCGTGAACGGGTACTCGCCCTTGTGGTGCGGGCAGCCGCTGAGCTTGAGGATCTCGATCGTGCGCCGCCGCTTCTCCCCGTGGAGCGGGTTGCGCAGCACGATCACGTTGTCGGCGACGAAGTCCTCGACCTCGAAGCGGGCGACCGGGCCGTACTCCTCCCTGCGCTCCAGCGTCAGCAGCGTGGTGACGCCCATCTCACGAAACGCGGCGATTACGCGGCGCAGCTCGCGCCGGACCATCGTCGGATCCGTCATGAGCGGCAGCAGCGCGCCGAGCGCGTCGACCGCCACGCGCTTGGCGTTGACCTTCCGCACGGCGCTCTCGATCCGTGCGATCAGCCCCTCGAAGTCGAAGTCGCCGATCGTGATGACCTCCTCGGTGGCGGCCTGCGAGCCGTCGACGACCGCGAGCCGGCCGTCGCGGCCGAGCGCCTGGAGGTCCCAGCCGAACCCCGCGACGTTCGCGGCGATGTCCTGGGGCGTCTCCTCGAACGTCGCGAGCACCCCGGGCTGCCCGAACTGCCTGATGCCCTCGATGAGGAACTGCACGGCGAAGACCGTCTTGCCGCTCCCGGCCGTGCCGACGACGACCGTCGTGCGCCGCTCGGACAGGCCGCCCATGGACAGGTCGTCGAAGCCGGCGATCCCCACGGGGACCCGTGTGAGCCCGGCGCCGGGGGTCGGCGTCGTCGTCATGCCGGCTTGCCCCCGGCGGCGTTCGAGCGCGCGATGTCGAGCTCGAGGCTCGTCACGACGAGCGCGGCGTCACTCAGGTCACCGATGACCTTCCGGATCGGCGGCGGCCGGCGCCTGATCAGCGTCGGCGTGGCGAGCACCTTGTCCTCCTCGGTGAGCTCCGGTCGCTCTCGCACGTCGATCACCTCGATCTCGACGCCCTCCAGGAGCGCGGCGATGCGCTCGAGGTTGCGCACGGCGCGAGCCGAACTCGCCGCGCGACCGCTCACGTAGAGCCGGAGCGCGTAGGCACCCTCGCCGGAGGGCCCGCCGAGGTTCGCGGCCGGTCCCACGTGCCGACTATAAACCGCGAGCACCGGGCCCTACCAAGGCGCGTGAGAGCCGCACGGACCACATTCCCGCGCGACGTCGAGCTGTGCCGGAGCGGCGGGCGATGCAGAGCCCCACCTGATCCTGCTCGGGCGCGGTGATCACCGTGTCCTCGCCTCGCGGCAGCGCGTTTCCGACCGCGCGACGGACCGCCTGCGCCGCGCACTACAGCCAGCGTCGGCACCTGGCGGGCGCAACGCTCCCGAGGGCCAACGCGGCGGCCGGGTCCGTCTCGTCGGCGAGGCGCTCGCTGATCCGCCAGCGAGTCGAGGATGACCACACCCGAGCAAAGTGCCGCTTTGCAGCACCGGAGCGGCGAAGGAATCGAACCTTCCAAGCGTGGGGCTGCCACGCCCTGCCGGTTTTGAAGCCAGCGCTTCTGAAGCAGAATTAGCTCGGTTTGCAGGGACTTTGTTGGGACTGTCTCGAGCTCGGCGGGTCAGATTTGCCGAGTTGGGGACACGGTTCGGGACACGCCGTGCTCGACCTGGCCGTCGGTCGCGCCAGTCATCATCGCCTCGCCGTGCCGACGATCAGCCGCTTCTTCGGAATCACGATCGCGATGTACTTCGACGATCACGGCTATCCGCACTTCCACGCGCGCGCCGCGGGCAGAGAGGCGAAGGTCCGCATCGACAACCTCGAGGTGATGGACAGCAC
>VAWY01000129.1:0-502 GCA_005888335.1 Actinomycetota bacterium | reverse complement strand
AGGACGAGCTGCGCGACAATTGGCGTCGCGCCCGCGCGGGCGCGACACTCCATGAGATCGAGCCGCTGCGATGACAGGACTCACGCCTGACATCACCGCCGCCTCCGTCGTCCGCCACGGGGTCCTGAGCCTCACGTTCGCCGACGGAGTGAGCGGCGAGGTCGACGTGCTGGCGCGCATGCGTGGTCCGGTCTTCGAGGAGGCGCGGACGCCGGCTGGCTTCGCGCAGGTGAGCGTCGACTCGGAGACCGGGACGGTCGTCTGGCCGGGCGGCGCCGATCTCGCACCGGACACGCTCTACGAGCGCGTTCGGTCGGGCTCCTGGCCTGACCGCGACGTCGCCGCCTGAGCTCGCGGCCGACCCCCCGCCCGCGCCGAAGCCGCAGTAGGCACATGACCGCGCAGGCACACGCACGCCCCAGGCAGCGAGAGCGCTGCTCCTTGTCCGCGGCGGAAGCGGGGTCGTCTTGCCAGTGGTGAGCGCCGAGGCGCCGGGTTGCCC
>VAWY01000221.1 GCA_005888335.1 Actinomycetota bacterium | reverse complement strand
CGTTATCGAGACCGGCCGCGATCGAAGCGGCGTTCGGATTGGTTTCAATGACCGCATGCAGCGTGGGATTGAGCTGTTGCACGCGGTCTAGATAACCGAGGACAAGTTCGCGCGCGGTGATTTGGCCTGCGGCCATTGCTGCCTGCAACTGTGGAATCGTCTTCTCAACGAATTGAAAATCGGTTCCGGCGACCGCTGGCGCCGCTCTGAACAGCAAACTCAGGCCGCCAGGCAAGAGCGCTGCGCTGCCCGCCGCTGTCGCTGCCAAAAAAGTTCGCCGGCTCATTGCCGGCTGGTGCGAGCCACTGTGCTCGTGTCGCCCCGCGTTGGTCCAATCTTCGGTCATGGGTCCCCCTCCCGCGACTGCGATCGGCTGCACCCGAGACAGAAGATTCCGGCCCCGCCTGCCTGGGCGCCGACCCAGCATCTCGATTCGTTCGGCGCCGAACGTACACCTCCGCCCTGTCGATTGCAACAGCCGGGTAATGAGGGCACCTCCGGGTGGAGCGTCGAGGCACAACTCGCCCGCTCCCACGGCAGGACCAGTGGGGCGACTGACCGTGTCGGCCCCGCCTTCGCTCGGCGAG
This sequence comes from Actinomycetota bacterium, assembly GCA_005888335.1. The sequence goes on along the minus strand of VAWY01000221.1, from coordinate 5,278 downwards.
CGCCTGCGCCGCCGAGGTCGTCCGAGGTGACGCGAGACGAGGATGTTCATCGTCACTAGTGCGCGGATGGCCTCGCGGAGCGTCGAGCGAGAGACGCCAAGCCCGCCGGCGAACTCCCGCTCGGGTGGGCCGCGTCGCCTTATGGCCGGAGCCGGCGCGCCGCCTCCTCGAATCGATCGAGCGCATCGGCGTTCAACTCGATGCCGAGGCCGGGGCGCTGCGGCAGCGCGAGCTTGCCGTCGACGAGCTGGAGCTCGTCGGTCACGAGATCGCGCCGCAGAGCAGACTCGGCCACCTGCTGCGGCACGTACTCGAAGAACGGCATATGCCCGGTCACGGCGGCGAGGTGCGCCGTGGCGGCGACCGTTATGCCCGTCTTCCAACCGTGCGGGACGACGAGCCGCTGTCGTTTCGCCGCGAGCTCGCAGACACGGCGAGCCTCGGTGAGCCCGCCGACGCGGCCGACATCCGGCTGCACGACCTGCACTCCCCCGCGGTCCATCAGGTCGAGGAATTCGAACCGTGTCGCGAGCCACTCGCCTGCGGCGACGGGGATCGGCGAGCGCCGCGACAGCTCTGCGTAGCCGTCGAGGTCGTCGGCCCAGAGTGGTGTCTCGACGAAGAAGACGTCGTATTCCGCCCAGGTCTCGACGATCTCGAGCGCGTGCGCGTGCGAGTTCCACGAGTAGGCGACGTCGACCATGATCACGAAGTCGGGGCCCACCGCCTTCCGCGTGGCCGCGATCGTCTCCACCATGCGCGTGTCCGGCTCGTCGAGCCCGGTGCTTGCGTACGGCCCCGTCCAGAGGAGTTCGAGCTTTGCCGCGCGGAAGTCGCGGTTCTTGGCCCACGTCGCCTGGTCGACGATCGCCTGCTGGAAGGAGTCGAGATCGCGGGCGTGCGGAAGGAGCGAGGCGTACGGCGTGAGCGACTGGTGCGCGGCTTCGCCGAGCACCTGCCACGTCGGCTTGCCGGCCGCCTTTCCGCAGATGTCCCAGAGCGCCATATCCAGTGCACCGAGCGCGTGGACGACCGCGCCGCGCCGGCCGGTCATCGCCGTCCCGACGTACAGCCGGTTCCAGACCGAGACTGGATCGAGCGGATCGAGGCCGAGGAGCGTCTCCGCGAGTCCCCCGTCCATGGTGTGCATCCCCGGTGCTTCTATGCACGCGCGCGCGACCCACGCGTTGAGGTCGGTCTCGCCGATTCCGACGACGCCCTCGTCGGTCTCGACCTCGACGACGATCGTGTCTTGCGCCGAGCTTGTCGCGTCGGCCTCGAAGCCGGGATCCAGCAGGACGTGGCAGGTGACGGCGGTGATCTTCACGCGTGCCTCCGCATGCAGTCCTGGTACAGGGAGTTGAGCGACTCGAGGGTGGTGCGAGGCGGGTCGGCCGCGACGAGGCCGCGATGCAACAGGCCGCCGCCTTCGAGCTGGAACGCCGGCCACCAGCGCTCGCGCGGCCGCACCCAGGCCTGCTCGATGGTCGTCGCCGTCCCTGAGAAGAAGCCGCCGGCGGCGCGGTCGAGCTCCGGGTCGTTCCAGGCGGCGCGGCTGCCGGGCTGACCGCCCGCGGGGCCGACGAGCGTGCGCTGCGCCTCCGCTCCGCTCGCGTACGCGGCGAAGTTGGCGGCCTCCTGCGGGTGCGCGCTGGCGGAGGCGACGGCGAGACCGGCGCCGCCGAGGATCGAGCCGACCGGTCCGGAGCCCGCAGACGGCACGTCGAGGAAGCGACAGGGCCGCGGCACCCGGTCGGCACGCGCATACGTGACGAAGCCGAATGCGAGCGGGACGTAGACGAGCTCGTCACCTGCGGTCAGACGGCCGAGGACGTCGGGCGGCTGCCACTCGAGGGCCGAGGGCGGGCCGAGCCGGAAGAGCTCCGACAGCAGCTGGAGCGCGGCGAGCCCGACCGCCTGGTCCACCAGCCGGTCGGGGTCTTCGGCGGCCGGCGAGCCCCCATTCGCGCAGAGCGTGAGGAACGCGCACATCGCCTGGGTCGGCGCGAGCGGCACAGCGACCCGGCCGCGGTGCCGGCGTGCCAGATCGCGAACCTCGTCCCAGGTCGCCGGAGCCGGGGCGCCGTCGAGCAGCTCGTCGCGGACGGCCGCGACCTGGCATGCCGCATCGGTGGCGAGCCCCCACTGGCGGCCGTGGTAGGCGTAGGAGACGTGGCTCGGGCCGACCGCGTCGCCGGCGAGAGCGGCGAGCTGATCGGTGGCGAGCAGGTCGTCGAGTGGCGCGAGCGCTCCCGTTGCTTCGGCGGTCCCGCAGAAGGGATAGTCGATCATGAGCAGGTCGTACCGGTCCGCGACCTCCTCGAGCGGCTCGTCGCCGAAGGCCATCAGCGAGCGGTTCTCCCAGACGATCTCGACTTCAGGCCGGAGCCGCTCCCAGGCCTCGGTACATGCCCGCAGCGGCGCGGTGCAACGGTCGTGGTCCCAGCCGAGCCCGCGCAGGCAAATGCGCTCGAGCAACGCTAGCGCTGGGTCACTTGTGCGGATGGGTCGACTGGGATAGCTTCACGCAGCAGTGTGTCGAAGCAGCGGGCAAACGTTTGCGAATCGACGAGTCTAGGAACGTCCCGGGTGGGCGTCAAGCAGCTGCCGACTCCGGTTGGGCCACCCTCGCCGAACGCGCCTAGCGCCTTTATACCGGCGCGCTGACCGACGTCCTCGACGAGCTCGGCGAGCAGGGCCGGACCCTGCCGCCCGGCCTGTTGCCGCTGCGCGAGGGCATGCGTCTCGCGGGCCCGGCCTTTCCGGTCGAGGGCGTCCCGGCCGTGCAGCTCGACCGCGATGCCTCGATCCGGGGCATCCTCACGATGCTCGGCGAGGTGCCCGCCCACCACGTCGTCGTCTACCAGACGCACGACGAGGGGTGTACGTCCGCGCATCTCGGCGAGCTCTCAGTCGTGGCGCTCCGCGCCCGCGGGTGTGCCGGTGCCGTGATCGACGGCGGCTGTCGCGACATCGAGGCCATCCTCGGCCAGGACTTCCCCGTCTTCTGCCGCTATCGAACGCCGGCCGACGCCGTGCCGCGCTGGCGGATCGAGCACTGGAACGCGGCGGTGACGATCGGCTCGGTGCGCGTCGAGCCGGGCGACTACGTCGTCGCCGACCGCGACGGGATCGTCGTCATCCCGGCCGGCCTGCGCGACGAGGCCCTCGGGCGGGCCGAGGCACTCGTCGCGACGGAGACCGAGATCCGTGAGTCGGTTCGCGAGGGAGTCTAGCCGCTCGAGGCCTAAGACCGTTACGGAGTGTTCTAGCCCGCGGGAATCGACGTAAGCCCGCCGTCGATCGTGATGCAGGCGCCGGTGATGGAGCCCGCGTCGTCCGACGCCAGGTACGAGCAGAGCTTTCCCACTTCCTCCGGATCGCCGAGACGGTGCGCGGGGATGAGGTCGAGGTATTCCTGCTCGTCGAAGAGACCGAGCGCGACGTCCCGCGTCCACATCGGCGTGCGCTCGACGCCTGGGGCGACGGCGTTCACACGCACTCCGTACGGCGCCCACTCGCCGGCGGTCACCTTCGCCATCATGAGCACCGCCGCCTTCGCTGCGCAGTACGCAAGTCGGCCCGGGTTCGGCGAGAAGCCGCGGATCGACGAGATGTGCGTCACGGAGCCCGAGCGCTGCTGGAGCATCACGCTCCCGGCAGCGCGGGTGCAGAAGAAAACGCCGCTTTGCATGACGCCGATCGACTGGTTCCAGATCTCGTCCGAGAGGTCTTGCGTGTGGTCGCCGACACGGCTGATTCCGGCGCAGTTGACGAGCGCGTCGATGCCGCCCAGCTCGTCGTGCACGCGAGCGAAGACCTCGTCGACCTCGGCGCTCGAGGTGACGTCGGCACGGTAAGGCCGGGCGTCGGCGCCGAAACCGCGTAGGTGCTCGGCCGATGCTTCCGCGAGCGCCGGGTCGAGGTCGAGCACCGCGACCTTCGCGCCCTCGCGGGCGAAAACCTCGCCGACCGCGGCGCCGATGCCGCCGCCGCCACCGGTCACGATCGCGACCTTGCCGTCGTGCTTGCCCATCGTCACTACCTCCTCATCAGATCGCCTGACAGAGCCTCGGGTACAGGGCCGTGCGGACGGGGCACGTGCGCGTGCAGAACGGCGACGCCGATCACAGCGCCCGCGAGCCCCAGCAGTGCGAACACAGGACGGTCGCCGACGGCGCCTGCGAGCGCACCGCCGGCGAGCGGTCCGCCCAGGTTCCCGGCCGCCCAGCACAGGTTCATCAGCGCGAGCCCGAAGCCCGTGCCGACCCCGGCAAGCGCCGCTCCACGGGCGCAGAGTGGGTTCGAGATCGTCGAGACCACCGACCAGAGCGGTGCGCGAACGACGAGAAAGACGATCACGAGAACCGCGGAGCCGGCGAGCGCCGGGATCAACAGCAGAAGTCCCAGGGCGACTGTGGCGACCCCGGAGGCGGCGAGCAATGGGACCCGGTCGCCGAGCCGCGCGACCTTGCCGCTCGTCAAGACGAAGAGAGCCATCGAAGCCGTAAACGCGATCCCGATCGCGCCGGCGCCGAGCCCGTCCCGGTGGAGGCGCAGGGGCACGAGCAGGTTGACGATCCCGCCGAGCGAGCCGACGAAGAACATCAGCGCGAGCACCGACGCTCCATGGGGTTCGCGCACCAACGCGCGCAGGCTGCCGGCGACGGGCGCAACGGGAGCCGCCCGGGTCGTCGGCTGTAGCACGAGCCCGACCGTGACGATCGCGGCCGCGGCGGCGACGGTCAGGAACGGCGCGCCCGACCCGAAATGGTCGGACATCAAGCCCGCGAACGCCGGTCCGATCATCAACCCCAGGCCCGCGGCGATCGCGATCCCGCCCAGCGCCGCAACGCGATGGCGCGGCGGCGTGGCAGCAGCGAGCCAGGCGGGCGAGGCGGTGTAGATGATCGCGGACGTGACGCCGAAGAGCGCCCAGCTCACGAGCAGCAGCACGTACGAGTCGGCGAGCGCCTGGCCGAGCGCCGAGACCGCGAGGAGCGCGCTCGCCGCGATCGTCACGGCGCGCGCTCCCACCCGGTCGCTGAGCAGCCCGACCGGCAGCGAGAGGACGAGCATCGCGAAGGCCGGTGCGCCTACGAGCAGGCCCGCAGCGAAGACCGAGAGGCCGAAACGCGTCGTGTATGTCGGCACGAGTGGGATCACGGCGTTCCCGTCCGCCGCGACGAGGCTGTGGAACGCATAGAGCAAGAACACGAGCCTGCGCATCAGCGGATCTCCGCGCGTCGGCCCTGTGTAGAGTCGCGCCCATCGAGAG
>VAWY01000011.1 GCA_005888335.1 Actinomycetota bacterium | reverse complement strand
GAGCACAAGCACCTCTACCGGCGCGTCAAGGGCGAGGTGCCCGACGGGACGTTCACGACACCGTTCACCGCGCGTGTCGCCCGGGACGGCGACGATCTCGTGGTCATCGCCTACGGCGCGATGGTCCACACCGCGCTCGAGGCGACCGAGGACCTCGACGGCGCCTCGGTGCGCGTGCTCGACCTGCGCTCGCTCGTGCCGCTCGACGAGGCGGCCATCCTCGAGAGCGTGCGGCGCTGCTCGAAGGTCGTCATCGTCGACGAGGCCAACGCGACGTGCGCGGCCGGCGCGCAGGTCGCCGCGCTGATCGCCGAGAAGGGCTTCGAGGACCTCGACGGTCCGGTCGTGCGCGTGGCGACGCCGGACGTGCCGATTCCCTTCTCACCGCCGCTCGAGCAGGCGCTGCTGCCGTCCGTCGACCGCGTCCGGGAGGTGTGCCGTGAGCTCCTCGAGTACTGAGACGCTGGTCGACGTCGTGATGCCCCAGATGGGCGTCAGCGTGTCCGAGGGCACCGTCGTCGAGTGGCGCAAGCAGCCGGGCGACTGGGTCGAGGCCGACGAGATCATCTGCTCGATCTCGACCGACAAGATCGACACCGACGTCGAGTCGCCGGCGAGCGGGCGCGTCGCGGAGATCCTCGTCGACGTCGGGACGACCGTCGACGTCGGGACCGTCATGGCGCGGATCGCGACCGACGCGCGGCCCGGCGAGGCGCACGCGAGCGAGGCGGTCCCGACCAGCGACGCGGCGGCGGCCGAGGGCGCCACGCCGGCGACCGCAACCGCGTCGCCCGCCCCGGCGCCCGCGGCAGCGACGCCGCGCGACGCCCCCGGCTCGCGCGACGGGCGCCGCTACTCGCCGGTCGTCCAGCGCATCGCCGCGCACCACGGCGTCGACCTCGAGCGCGTCCCCGGCACCGGCCGTGGCGGCCGCGTGCGCAAGCAGGACGTGCTCGCCTTCATCGAGCAGGGCGCGCCGGCCGCCGCCGAGGAGGCGCCGCTGCACATCGAGTCGCCCTACCGCCCCGAGCCCGCCGCGGCAGCGCCGCCCGCCGACGGCGCCTACCAGCCGCCCGCGCCCCAGCCGCTCTCGCGCATGCGCCGGTCGATCGGCGAGCACATGAAGCGCTCGCTCGAGACGGCGGCGACGTGCACGACGTGGATCGAGGCCGACATGTCCGCGGTCGAGCGCACCCGCGCGCAGCTGGGCACGACCGCCCTGCCGATCGTGACGCGGTGCGCGATCGAGGCGCTGCGCGAGTTCCCGATGGTCAACGCCTGGCTCGAGGGCGATCGCCACACCGTCCACGAGGAGGTCAACCTCGGGATCGCGGTGTCGCTCGGCGAGGACGGGCTCATCGTTCCGGTCATCCGCAGCGCCCAGGACCTCTCCGCCGAGGGCCTGGCCAAGCGCATCCGCGACCTGGCCCGCCGCGCCCGCGCGGGCGAGCTGCGGCCCGACGACGTCCAGGCCGGCACGTTCACGATCACCAACCCCGGCCAGTACGGCTCGGTCATGGCCACGCCGGTCATCAACCAGCCCGAGGTCGCCATCCTCGACCTCGAGGCGGTGGTCAAGCGCCCGGTCGTCGTGGACGACGCGATCGCCATCCGCCCGATGACGATCCTCGGCCTGTCGTGGGACCACCGCGCGCTCGACGGCGCGATCGCGGCCCAGTACCTGGCGGCGGTCAAGCGGCGGATCGAGGGCTGGAGCTAGCGGCGGAGCCGCTCCTGCAGCGCCAGCACGCGCGCGGCCGACTCGCGCACGCGCGCGCGGAAGGCCGGCGATCGGCGCTGCTCGGCGCGCAGCGCGCGCAGGACGGGCAAATAGGAGCCGCGCCCGGTCGTCAGCGCGAGGTCCGCACCGGCCGCGATCGAGCGCACGGCGGCGACCGGCGTCGAGGAGTGGCGCACGACGGCGCGCGCCTCGAGCGAGTCGGTCACCACGACGCCGGTGAACCCCAGCCGTCCGCGCAGCAGGCCCGTGAGGATCGCGTGCGACTGGGACGCCGGGCGAGCCGGATCGAGCGCCGGGAAGACGGCGTGCGACGCCATGACGAGCGGCACGCCCGCGGCGACGGCCGCCTGGAACGGGTCCAGCTCGGCGCTCGCGGTCGCCCCGGCGAAGTCGGTGTTGGCCGTCGCGGCGCCCAGGCCGGGGAAGTGCTTGGCGGTCGGCGCCACGCCCGTCCCGCGGTAGCCGCTGACGCTCGCCGCCACGAGCGCCGACACCGCCGCCGCCTCGCCCGGGAACGCGCGGGCGCGCATCACCGGGCCGGCCGCGACGTCGGCCACCGGGGCGAACGTGACGTTGATTCCGGCGGCCCGCAGGTCGCGCCCTGCCCGGCGCGCCTCCGCGCGGGCGGCGGCGCGCGTGCCCAGGCGCGGCTGGCCCAGGCGCGGCGCCGCCCACGGAACCCGGTGGACGACGCCGCCCTCCTGGTCGGCCGAGATGAGCGCCCGCCCGGCCGCGGCGCGCTGCAGGTCGGCGGTCAGCGCGGCCAGCTGGGCGGGCGAGACGATGTTGTCGCCGAACAGGATCACGCCCGCCGCGCGGCGCTCGCGCAGCGCGCGGCGCACGTAGTCGGGCGCGACCGCCCCGCGGAAGCGCAGGATCACGAGCTGGCCCGCCCGCTGCAGGGGCGTCAGGCGATCGACCGCGGCGAGCGCCGCTTTCGGCGTCGCGACGGCGCGCCGCTCGTGGTCGCCGCCGGCACCCGTCACCGCGCCGGCGAGCCCGGCCGCCGCGGCGACCGCGCCGAGCGCGCGCCGGCGGCGGCGCGTCGCGGGTTCCGGTGAGAGACGCATCCGCACACGCGTACCATGCGGGCATGCCGGAAGAGCTGTGGGTGGCCAACCTCGGGACGGTCGAGTACCGCGCCGCCTACGCCATCCAGCATCGCCTCCGCGACCGCCGCCAGGCCGAGGAGATCCCCGACGCGCTGCTGCTCGTCGAGCACCCGCCGGTCTACACGCGCGGGCGGCGCACCGGACCGGGCGAGCTGCCGATGGGCGAGGACTGGTATCGCGCCCAGGGCATCGACGTCGTCGACGTCGACCGCGGCGGACGGGTCACCTACCACGGCCCCGGCCAGCTCGTCGGCTACCCGATCATGCGCACCGACGACGTCCTGGCCTTCGTGCGCACGATGGAGCGCGCGCTCGTCGCCGCGCTCGCCGACGAGGGCCTGACCGCGCGCGTGCGCACCACCGAGGGCCCCGACTACACCGGCGTCTGGATCGAGGACCGCAAGATCGCGTCGATCGGCATCCACATCTCCAAGGGCGTGACGACCCACGGCTTCGCCGTCAACGTGCAGAACGACCTTCAGCCCTTCGAGTGGGTGGTGCCGTGCGGCCTCGCCGGCGTCCGGATGACCTCGCTGCTGCGCGAGACCAGCCGCTCAGGCGACATCCTGCCGTGCTTTCGCAAGCGCGCCGCGCACCGCTTCGCCGAGGCGCACGGGCGGCGCCAGCGGCTCGTGTCGGCCGCCCGGCTGCTCGGGGCGCGCGTGCCGGCCGTTCAGCCGGCCTGACCCAGCGCCGCGACGCCCATGCCCGCCGCGGCGAGCGCGGTGCCGCCGGTCATCACGGCGGCCGGCTTCGGCAGCGTCCCGTCGCGGCCGGCCAGGTAGGCCGCCGCGGCGTCCGCCAGGTCGCACGCCAGCCCGAGCTGCAGCCAGCGCCGGCGCGCGTCGCCCTCGCTGCCCAGCGTGCCCGCCGCCAGGGCGAGGTCGCGGATCGCGAACAGCCGGGCGAGGTACGAGGACTGCGGGTTGCCGTCCGGGTCCAGGCCGAACAGGCGGCCGGTGAGGTTCGGGGCCAGCCAGGCGCCGGCGCCGATCGAGGCGCGCAGCCCCGAGATGAGCGAGACGGGGTTCATGCGCGCAACCCTACTTGTGCCGCCCCGAGAGCTCCTGAGAGGATCGGCATGTGATCAAGACCGAGGACCAGTGGCTTCAGGTCCTGACGACCGGTCACAAGCCGCTGTTGATCAGCCGGCGCATCTGGCGGCACGTCCCCTCGCCGCCGCGCTGCAAGGTCTGCGGCAACCCGTTCGGCGGCGTCGGCGGGCGCCTCGCGGGGCTCATGGGCTACCGGAGATCGCGCCATAACCCGAACGTGTGCTCGTTCTGCTGCGACACGCTGCCACGCGGCGGGGCCGAGGTCGACATCGGCGTGCTCTTCGCCGACGTGCGCGGCTCGACGAAGATCAGCGAGCGCACGAGCGCGAGCGACTACGCCGAGCTGCTCAACCGCTTCTACGCCGTGGCGACCGACGTGCTGCTGCACCACGACGGGCTCATCGACAAGCTGATCGGCGACGAGGCCATGGCGCTGTTCATCCCCGGCGTCGCGGGCCCCGACTACCGTCGCAAGACCGTCGAGGCCGCCGTCGCCGTCCTGCGCGGCGTCGGCTACGGAACGCCCGAGGGACCGTGGCTGGAGGTCGGCGTCGGGGTCAACGCCGGCCAGGCGTACGTCGGCAACGTCGGGGCGGCGGTCGTCGACTTCACGGCGCTCGGTGAGCCGATCAACGTCGCCGCGCGCCTGCAGGCCGCCGCTGCCGGCGGGGAGATCGTGATCGCCGCCGACGTGCACGAGGACCTCGGCGCCATGCTGCCCGGCGCGCGGCCGCAGACGCTCGACCTGCGCGGCCACGAGGCACCGGTTCCGGTGCTCGTCGCCGGCGTGCATCCCGACGTCAACGGTGGTGGCGACGGCGCCGGCTTGGCGCGCCGAAGCGCGCGAGCGGCTGCCACGCGAGCGCTGCGCCGACGTCGCCCGACGTCGTGATGCGCCGCAATGCGGTGCCGTCGAGCGCGACCGTCCAGACGTCGCCGTCGCGGACGAACGCCACCCGGCGCCCGTCGGGCGACCAGCGCGCCGCCAGGTCGTCGTGGCCGGCCGTCAGGCGCCGCGCCGTGCCGCCCGCGGCGTCGAGGATCCACAGCTCGGCAAATTCGCCGTCGCGCCGGACGGCGACCAGCCGGCGCCCGTCGGGCGACCAGTCGGCCTGGATGACGCCGTCGGCGATCGGCGTGGGCGCCGACCCGTCGGCCCGCGCGGTCACGAGCGTGCCCGCGTGGACGTAGGCCAGGCGCGTGCCGCCCGGCGACCAGGCCGGCGCGGCGTTCGCGCCGTCGGTTGTGAGGCGCCGGATCGCGCGCCCGTCGGCGCCGGCCGTGTACAGGTCGCCACCGGAGGTGAAGGCCAGCCGGGCGCCGTCGGGCGACCACGCCGGCTCGCCCGCCTCGCGGCCGAGCGCCAGGCGGCGCTGGGTGTCGCCGACCGCGACGACGAGGACGCCGTCCGACGCGTAGGCCAGGCGCCGGCCGTCGGCCGACCAGGCGGGCGCCCCCTGGTAGCCCGCGCCGCCGGCCAGCCGGCGCACGGCGCCGCTCTCGTCGGCGGCGAAGAGCTCCACCGGGTCCTGGTCGCGGATGCTCGCGGCGCCCGCCGGGAAGGCGAGCGCGCCGTTGGCGCCCGGGAACGAGGCCCGGGCGGCAGGCGCGGCGAGCGCGCAGGCGAGCGCGACGGCGGGAAGAGCGTGGCGGAGACGGAGCGACATGCCATCGGGGGTTATCGGCAGAAGGGACATTCGTCCACAGTTCGCCCGGCCGCTAACGTCTCCAGGCGTGAGCGACGCGGTGCGCGAGCACGTCACGCGCAGCCGGGCCAACCCCGGTGGCATGGACGTCCTGAAGGTCCTCGGACCCAACGTCCGCCCCATGCGCGAGCGCAAGCCGCCGTGGTTCAAGGTCCCGCCGCCCGGCGGACCCCGCTACCGCGAGCTGACCGACCTCATCCGCTCGGAGAACCTGCACACGGTCTGCCAGGAGGCCGCCTGCCCCAACGTGGGCGAGTGCTGGGAGCGCGGCACCGCCACCTTCATGATCCTCGGCGACACGTGCACCCGCCGGTGCGGGTTCTGCAACGTCAAGACCGGCAAGCCGACGTGGAACGACCCGCTCGAGCCGGCCCGCGTCGCGCGCTCGGTCGCCCGCATGGGGCTGCGCCACGCGGTGATCACGAGCGTCGACCGCGACGACCTCCCCGACAAGGGCGCGAGTGCGTTCGTCGGGGTCATCCGCCAGATCCGCCGGCAGGCGCCCGGCTGCAAGGTGGAGGTCCTCACGCCCGACTTCCAGGGCTACGAGATGCCGCTGGCGAAGGTCATCGCCGAGCGCCCGGACGTCTTCAACCACAACGTCGAGGTCGTCCCGCGCCTGTACAGCGTCGCGCGCCGCGGCTCGCGCTGGGAGCGCTCGCTGCGCGTCCTGCGCATCGCCAAGGAGCTGGGCGGCGACGAGGTCGTCACGAAGTCCGGGCTGATGGTCGGCCTCGGCGAGACCTTCGAGGAGATGGTCGACGCGTTCGGCGCGCTGCGCGAGCACGGCGTCCAGGTGCTGACCGTGGGCCAGTACCTGCGCCCCAGCGAGCGCCACCTGCCGATCGTCCGCTACTGGCACCCGGACGAGTTCAAGGCGCTCGAGCGCGCCGGCTACGAGCTCGGCTTCGACCACATCGCCGCCGGGCCGCTCGTGCGCTCCAGCTACCACGCCGACCAGCATGTCCCGCAGCAACGGCCCGGCGTCGGCCCGCTCGCCCTCGCCGGAGACTAGTGCGTCCGGCCGCGGACCCGACGGGTTCCGGACGACGCATGCCGCCGCCTGACGCCACCCGGCGGTGCTCGACGTGACGCTGTCACGCCGTCGCACGCCGCGCGACGTCAGTCGGGGGCCTGCGTCGCCCGGCGACCCGCCCGGCCCACGACCGGACGCACACGCCGAGGCGCTCGGCCTCGCCCACGTCGCCACCGCGGCGTTCGTGGGCGCGCGCGTCGCACCCTCGGCGCAGTTCTGGCTGAGCCTGCCGGGCGGCGTGGCGCTCGCCCGCGCCGCCCAGCGGCGCGGGCTGGGGCGCGGCTACGGCGCCAGCCTGGCGGCGACGCTGCAGGGCGTCGCGATCCTCGGCCCGCTTCGAGTCAACGGCCCGCTGACCCAGGCGATCAGCGCCCCGGCGCTGGGACGCCTCGAGGCGCGCGGCGCGCCGGTCGCCGTCCAGTTCGCCGCCTGCCTCGCGCTGCGCCTCCTCCACTACGCCGTGCTCAACGTCCTCGCCGTCTGGCTGCTGCTCGGCGGGATCGACGGCTACGTGCGCACCTACGAGGCGACGACCGGCTGGGCCGGCGTGCTGCCGCAGGGCCGCACCGGCGCGCTCGTGGTCGGCATCGCCTGGCAGCTCCTGTGGGCCGCGTTCTTCTCCGTCGTGCAGGTCGCCGTCTACCGGCGCGCGCTGCGCCGCTGGCCCGAGTCCGGCGAGGCGCACGACGGCTCCGCGCCGGCCGCGGCGCCGGCCGGCGGGCACGACGCCCGCGCGCTCGCGGTCGCCGCCCTGGTGGCGTTCGCCGTCCTGCTGGCGAGCACCTCGCCCGTCGTGCTCGCAGGCGTTGCCACCTGGCTCGCCCTCGCGTGGCTGCTCGCCCGGCCCGACGCCCAGGTCGCGCGCGTGGGAGCCGGGCTGGCCGTGCTGCTCGCGGTGGGCGCGCTCGCCGCCGGGCTGATCGGCACGCTCGGCTTTGTGCCGTCGCTGCGCCGCGCCGCCCGCGCCGCGCTGCTCGTCCTCGTCGCCACGTGGCTGCGCGGCGCCGCCGGGCCCGAGGGCATGCGCGACGTCTTCGGCGCCGTCCTGGCCCGGCTGCGCCGGCTCGGCTGGGCCCGCGAGGCGCGCGCGCTGCTCGAGGGGCTCGACAGCGCGCCGCGGCTCATGGCCGCCGGGCGCGAGCTGATCGAGGCGCTGCGGCCGGTGCGCAAGCGCCCGGGTCCCGTCGCCGACGCGACGACGGGATGGGTCGCCGCCGAGGCAGCCCGCGGCGCCGGGGGCGCCCCGCCCGCGCCCGCGCGGCTCGAGGTCCGCCGCCGCGACCGGCTCGTCGTCGCGCTCGCCGCGCTGCCGATCGCCGGGCTGCTGGGCCACGCGCTGTAGCCTCCGGCGCCGGGTGTTCCCCCTCAAGGACAACATCCCGACCGACCGCTTTCCGGTCGTGACCGTGGCGATCATCGTCGCGAACGTCCTCGTCTACTTCTTCTGGCAGCGGGGCGGTCTCGTGCTCGGCGACCCGAGCTCGACGCACTACCTCGAGCAGCTCATCAAGTTCGGCGCGATCCCGCACGAGCTGGTCCATGGCGACCACTGCGGCTTCAAGGACTCGATCGCCGACAACCCGATCGTGTGCAGGGGGCCGCGCTACCCGCCCCCCAGCCAGGATCCCAGCCCCTACATCACGCCCTTCACCGCCATGTTCATGCACGGCGGCCTCCTGCACCTGGGCGGCAACATGCTCTTCCTGTGGATCTTCGGCAACAACGTCGAAGACGCCATGGGCCCCGCGCGCTTCGTCGTCTTCTACGCGCTCGCCGGCCTGGCGGCGCTCGCCCTCCAGGTGGCGATCGACCCGAACTCGACCGTCCCGACCCTGGGCGCCTCGGGGGCGATCGCGGGCGTCCTGGGCGGCTACATCCTGCTTTACCCGCGCGCCCGCGTGCTGACGGCGATCTTCATCATCTTCTTCTTCACGCTGATCGAGATCCCGGCGCTGTTCGTGCTCGGCTTCTGGTTCCTCCAGCAGGTGCTCTTCGGCGCCTACGACCTCAGCAATCCGACCGGCGGTGGCGGGGGCGTCGCCTACTTCGCGCACATCGGCGGGTTCGTCTTCGGCCTCGCGGCGATCAAGGTGTTCGCCCAGCGCATCAAGCAGACCCCGAGCGCGCGGTTCCCCGTCTACTAGGTATGCGTGTGGCGATCCTGGGCGCGGCCCTTGCCATGATCGCGCTGCTCGGCCTGCTGACGATCCTCGTGGTCGTGCGCAACGGACCCGACCCGCTGACGATCTTCTCGCTGCTCGTGCTCGCGCTGTTCGCCTTCGGCATCGTGGGCGCCCTCCTCCATCCGCCGCCCGAGTGAATCGCCCGTACTACGTCAGCTCCGTCCGCCGGCGCCGCCGCCGGCGGGGCCCGCTCGCCGTGGTGGCGCTGCTCGCGATCATCCTCGTGGCCGCGGCCGTGGTCCTGCGCTCCTCCGGCGGTGGGGGCGGCGGCCGGCATCCGGCGCCGCCCGGTCTCGACACGCGCTCGCCGCTGCAGCTGGCCAACGGACCCGTCGCCGCGACGCCCGGGCCGCGGCCGCTGGCGCTGCGGCTCGACCGCACGCGCGACGTCGTCCACCTGCGCTTCCGCCAGCAGCCGCGCAGCGGCCTGCTCTTCGACCTCGACACCGGCGAGGTCCTCTGGCGGCGCGCGCCCGAGCGCATCCTGCCGATCGCCAGCCTGACCAAGATGATGACCGCCCTGATCGTCGTCGACCGCGAGGCGGCCGACGCCAAGGTCCGCATCACCAAGGAGGCGCTCGCCTACAAGGGCTCGGGCGTCGGCGTCCTCCCGCGCGGCAAGCGCGTCAAGCTCGAGACGATGCTCAACGGCCTGCTGCTGCCGAGCGGCAACGACGCGGCGATCGCGCTGGCTCAGCGGGTGAGCGGCACCGTGCGCAGCTTCGTCGCGACGATGAACGCGCGCGCGCAGGAGATGGGGCTGCGCTGCACGCACTACACGTCGCCCGACGGTTTCGAGGACGCGGGCAACCACTCGTGCGCGGTCGACCTCGCCGCCGAGGCGCGCGCCGTGCTCGACCAGCCGCGGCTGGCACGGATCGTCCGCCGCCGCCGGGCCGTGATGCCGTTCCCGATCAAGGGCGGGCGGATCTTCCTCTACAACAACAACCCGCTGCTGCGGATGGGCTATCCGGGCACGCTCGGGATCAAGACCGGCTTCACCGACCGCGCCGGACGCTGCCTCGTCGCCGCGGCACGGCGCGGCGGCCGGCGCCTTGGCGTCGTCCTGCTGCACTCGCCCGATCCGGGGACCCAGGCGCGCAAGCTGCTCGACCGCGGGTTCGGCGTTTGAGCGTCCGCCTCCTCGCCGCCGGCGGGACGATCGCGATGTCGGGCCGCGGCGGGGCCGTGCCCGTGCTCGACGCCGAGTCGCTCGCCGCGGCCGTCCCCGACGTGAAGTGGTCGGCGGTCGAGCAGGTGTCCAACAAGCCCGGCCCGCACATGACACCGGCCGATGCCCTGCACCTGGCGCGCACCGCCGCGGCGGCCGCGGGAACCGGCGACGGCGTCGTGGTCACCCACGGGACCGACACGCTCGAGGAGGTCGCGTTTCTGTGCGACCTCATCTACGACGGCGACGCCCCGATCGTCTTCACCGGCGCGATCCGGCCGGCGAGCGCGCCCGGCGCCGACGGGCCGGCCAACCTCGCGCACGCCGCGCACGCCGCGGCCGCGAGGGAGGCGGCCGGGCTCGGCGTGCTCGTCTGCTTCGCCGGCGAGCTGCACGCCGCGCGCGCCGTGCGCAAGGACGACTCGACCTCGCCGCGCGCGTTCCTGTCGCCCAACGGCGGGCCGATCGGGTACGTCGGCGAGCACACCGTGCGCGTCGAGGCGCGCCCGGCACGGCGGCCGCCGCTCGCGGTGGACGCGATGGACGCCCGCGTCGAGACGGTCCTCGCGTCGCTCGGCAGCGACGGCACTGCGGTCCGCGCGCTCCTCGACGCCGGCGCCGACGGGCTCGTCGCGGTCGTCCTCGGCGCCGGCCACGCGCCGCCCGCCTTCATGGACGCGCTGCGCGCGGCGGCCGCCCGCGTCCCGGTGGTCGCGTGCGTGCGCCCGTCGCGCGGCGAGATCCTGCACGAGACCTACGGCTTCGAGGGCTCCGAGCGCGACCTGCGCGCCTCCGGCGCGATCTGCGCGGGCGCGCTCTCGCCGGCCGCGGCGCGGATCAAGCTGCTCGCCTGCCTGGGCGCCGGGCTCGACAGCGACGCCCTGGCCGCGGCATTCGCGCCCGACGATCTCTAGATGATCGAATCGATCATCTCGCGCTGTTTAGTCTTTACGGCCGAAACCGATTGGCCAGTCAGCCAAGGAGGACCGAGCGCGTGGACCTCAACGACTCTCCGCAGCAGGCCGAGTTCCGGGCCAAGGTCCGGTCCTGGCTCGAGGAGCACAAAGCCGAGGCGCCGCCGCGCGCGCCGACCGGCGACGAGGACGCCTACATCCAGGCGCGGCGCGAGTGGCAGGGCAAGCTCGCAGAGGCCGGCCTGGCCGGCGTCACCTGGCCGAAGGAGTTCGGCGGCCAGGGCCTGGGGCCGATCGAGCAGGTGACGGTCAACCAGGAGATCGGCCGCGCCGGCGTGCCGGGGATCCTCGACGTGATCGGCGTCGGGATGCTCGGGCCGACGATCATCGCCCACGGCACCGACGAGCAGAAGGGCCGCTACCTCGGGCCGATGCTCCACGGCGACGAGGTCTGGTGTCAGCTCTTCTCCGAGCCCGCCGCCGGGTCGGACCTCGCCGGGATCCAGTCGCGTGCCCGCGAGGACGACGGCGGGTTCCTGCTCAACGGCCAGAAGGTGTGGACGACCAACGCCCAGTTCGCCTCCTTCGGCCTGCTGCTCGCGCGCACCGACGCCGACGTGCCCAAGCACAAGGGCCTGACGATGTTCGTCGTGCCGATGGACGCCGAGGGCGCCACGGTGCGCGGCCTTCGCCAGATCTCCGGCGAGGCGGAGTTCAACGAGGTCTTCTTCGACGACGTGCGGCTCGGCCCCGAGAACGTCGTCGGCGGCGTGGGCAACGGGTGGACGACCGCGCTGACCACGCTCATGTTCGAGCGGCTGACCATCGGGCTGGGCTCCGAGGGCATGGGCTACCGCGCCGACCGCTTCAGCGCCGCCATCGCGAGCGACCCCGACGCGGTGCGCGACCCCGAGGTGCGCCAGCGCCTGGGCGAGCTGGCCTCCGAGCTGATCGCGCTGCGCTTCCTGGGCTACCGCACGCTGACCGCGCTGCAGAAGGGCCAGATCCCCGGGCCCGAGTCGGCCCTGGCCAAGATCACGACGGTCAACGCGGCGATCGCGGCGACCGATCTGATCGCCGACGTCATCGGGCCCGACGCGCTCGACGACGAACGCTCGGAGTGGGCCTACGCGATCTCGTTCCTGCCCGGCCTGAAGAGCGCGGGCGGCACCGAGGAGATCCTGCGCAACACGGTCGGCGAGCGCGTTCTCGGCCTGCCGCCCGAGCCGCGGCTGGACAAGGGCGTCCCGTTCTCCGAGCTGCGCGCCAAGGAGCGGGAGGTGGCGGCCAAGTGAACCTGGACCTGACCGACGAGCAGGAGTTCCTGCGCGAGGCAGCACGCGGCACGCTGTCGCGGACCAACTACGTCGAGGCGGCCCGCGAGGCGCTCGACGGCGGCGAGCTGCCCGACGCGTGGCCGATCGCCAAAGAGGCCGGCTGGCCGGGCCTGCTGGTCAGCGAGGAGCACGGCGGCGCCGCCCTGTCGCCGTTCGACGCCATGCTGGTGATGACCGAGGCCGGGCGTGTGCTCGCGCCGCTGCCGCTGCTCGGCCACCTGGTCGGCTCGTGGCTGCTCGACCGCGGCGGCTACGAGGGCATCGAGGCGATCGCCACCGGCGACCGGCGCGCCGCGTTCGTGCCGGCGCGGCCGCCCGGCGACGTCGAGAGCGCCTGGACGGTCGACGCCGAGCGTGGCGCGCGGCGGGCGCCGGCGCCCACGCTCGAGGGCGATCGCGTGACCGGCGACGTCTTCTGGGTGCCCGACGCGCCCGGTGCCGACGTGCTGGTCGTCGTCTGCGACGGCGGCGCGGTGGTCGCCGTCGAGGGCGCCGACGTCGAGGCGGTGCGCCGCTACGACCCGACGCGGTCGCTCGGTCACGTGCGCCTCGACGGCGCCGCGGGGACGGTCCTCGAGGGTGCGCGAAGCGCGTCGACGGCGGCCTGGTACCTCGCCCAGGCGCTGATCGCCGCCGAGTCGCTCGGCACGGTCGAGACCTGCCTGGAGATGGCGGTCCAGTACGCCAAGGAGCGCTTCACGTTCGGGCGCCCGATCGGCTCCTATCAGGCGATCAAGCACGGGCTGACCGAGGTCCTGCGCCGCCTGGACAACGGCCGCTCGCTGCTCTACTACGCCGGCTGGGCGGGCGAGTCGGCGCCCGAGGAGTTCCCGATCGCCGCCTCGGCGGCCCGCTCGGCGGCCGGGCGCGCGCTCGACTTCGCCACCCGCGAGAACATCGCCGTCCACGGCGGCATCGGGGCGACGTGGGAGCACGACGCGCCTTACTTGTTCCGGCGAGCCCAGCTGACGCGGCGGCTGATCGGAGGGACGGCGGACGCGACCGACCGCGTCGCGGGCGAGCTGATCGCCGCCCAGGCGTAGGCGACCGCGCGAGGGCGGGGGTCCCCGGCACCGAGCGGTGCGGTCCACCGGGACGCATCTGCCGGGTCGGCCGCCTAGCGTTTGCGGTAGGCGGCGCGCATCACCGGGAGCAGGAGCGGGCGCGGGGTCAGGCGCCCGCTCGTGCTCATCACCTTCGTCGCCAGGCCGGGGGTCACGAGCCGCCGCCCGCGCACCATGCCCGCGACCGCCTGGCGCGCCACCTCCTCGGGCGTCTGCCACACGAACCCGGGCGCGCGCCCCTCGATGTCCGTCGCGTCGGCGACCTCGGTGAACTCGGTGCGCACCGGGCCCGGCGTGAGCAGCGTGCAGGACACGCCCGTGCCCTTGAGCTCGGCGTGCAGCGCCTCGGAGAGCGAGTTGACGAAGGCCTTCGTGGCCGCGTACGTGGCGTTGCCCGGCAGCGGCTGGGAGCCCGCGATCGAGCCGACGTTGAGCACCGCGCCCTGCCGGCGGGCCACCATCGGCGGCAGCAGCTCGAGGATCAGGTCGTGCAGCGCCACGACGTTGAGTCGCACCTGCTCGCGCTCGCGCTCGGCGTCGAGCTCCCACAGGCGCCCGAAGGTCCCGTAGCCGGCGTTGTTGCACAGCCCGGCCACGAAGCGCCCGGTCTGGCGCAGCTCGCCGAGCAGCTGCTCGCGCTGGGCGGGGTCGGCCAGGTCGGCCGGCCGCGCGTCGGCGCGCCCGAGCTCGGCGGCGAGCGCCTCCAGCCGGTCGCGCCGGCGGGCGACGAGCGTGACATGGTGGCCGCGGCGCGACAGCTCGCGCGCCAGCTCGGCGCCGATGCCGGACGACGCGCCGGTGACGACGACCGTGGCGTTGGGGTCGGGTGCGGGGAGGCTCATGGGCTGGCATCCTGCCCGACGGGATGCAGCGCCGGCTGGCCGAGCCGCGACTGGAGCGCGTCGACGACGGCATCCACGCCTGGCTGCAGCTGCCCGGCGACTGGGGCGAGTCCAACGCCGGGCTGATCGCCGGCGACGGCGCGTCGCTGCTCGTCGACACGCTGTGGGACGAGGCGCTGACGCGGCGGATGCTCGACGCGATCGCGCCGCTGGTCGCGTCGGCGCCGATCCGGACGGTCGTCAACACGCACTCCGACGGCGACCACTGGTGGGGCAACGCGGTGGCACCGGCGGACGCGGAGATCGTCACGTCGGAGGCGGCGGCCAAGATCATGCGCGAGGCCGACACGCGCGAGCTCGTGCGCTTCAAGCGCCTGGCCGCGACGCTCGCGCGGCTTCCGGGGCGGGCCGGCGCGTTCGGCGGCTACGTCGGCGAGATGCTCGGCCCGTTCCGCTTCGACGAGGTCACGCTTCGCCGGCCGACGCGGACATTCGCCGGCGAGGAGCGACTCGACGTCGGCGGGCGCGAGGTGCGCCTGATCCAGGTCGGTCCCGCGCACACGCCGGGCGACCTGATCGTCCACGTCCCCGACGCGCGCGTCGTCTTCGCGGCCGACGTGCTGTTCGTGGGCGGCACGCCGGTCATCTGGGCCGGGCCTGTCGGGCGCTGGCAGGCCGCGCTCGACACGCTGCTCGGGCTCGACGCCGACGTCTACGTGCCAGGCCACGGCCCGCTGTGCGGGCGCGCCGAGATCGAGGCGCTGCGCGAGTACTGGGCGTGGCTCGAGCCGGCCGTCGCCGAGCGCCACGCGGCGGGGAAGTCGGCGTGGGACACCGCGCAGGAGCTGGCCCGCTCGCCCGAGTTCACGAGCGCGCCGTGGCGCTCGTGGCTGAACCCCGAGCGGCTCGTCATCAACGCGACGACCATCCAGCGCAACCTCGCCGGCGAGCCGCCCTCCACCTCGCCGGTGGCGACGATCCGCCTGTTCGCGCGCGTTGCCGCGCTGTCGCGCTCGTTGCCCGACCCCGGCGGTGGCGCCCCGGCGGCCGGTGCCGGGTAGCTCCGAGTGGAGGCGGGGGGAATCGAACCCCCAACTCGGCCGTGCAAAGGCCGCGTGTTCCCGTTAGCACCACGCCCCCGGCGGCTTACCAGTCTAGGTCGATCGCCACAGCTACCGCCACCCGCGCGGGGCGGCCAGAACGCGGGAGCGCCCCGCCTGCGCTCTGGCGCAGACGGGGCGCTCCTACGGCGTCCTGTCTCCTGCACACCGGTCGTTCCCCAAGACCGGCGGCGTGTCTGACGAGTCCTGGTTCGGCCCCGGGGCGATCGCTCTGCAGCATCCTCAGCGAGGACTGGACATTCGTCCGGTCGCGGGCAGCGACACGGTGCCCTGTGCGAGGATCACGACGTCGCCGCCGACGCGCAGCCGCTCGGTCTCCTCGTCGAACCGGCAGCGCAAGAGCGAGCGGCGTCCCATCTCGACGCCCTGGTGGATGTCGAGGGTGCGCAGGCCGGTGCGCTCGTGCAGGTAGGCGAGCAGCGGCCCCGCGGCCGAGCCGGTGGCGGGATCCTCGGTCGCGCCCGCGATGTCGACGAAGAAGCTGCGCGCCCAGGCCTGACCGCCGGACTCCCAGGCGACGACGTAGAGGCAGACCGCGCCGAGCGGCGCGAGCAGCGCCTGAAGGGCCTCGCGGTCCGGGCGGGCGCGGGCGAGCGCCCCGCGCTGGACGGCCACGATCAGCTGCGGCACCCCCGTCGAGACGACCTGCGGGCGCAGACGGACGCCGGCGGCGTCGCTCACGACCAGTCCGACGGCGGCCAGCGCCTGCGCGGCGTCGACCTGCGGGCCCATCAGCACGGGCTCCTGCAGCATCGAGGCGCTGATGCGGTCGCCGTCCATGCGCACGTCGACCGGCTGGAGCCCGGCGGGCGTCTGCTGGACGTAGCACGCCTCGTCCTCCTCGCGCGCCCGAGCCACGGCCACCGCCGTTCCGAGCGACGGATGCCCCGCGAAGGGCAGCTCGCCGGTGGCCATCCAGATGCGGTTGCGGTAGTCGGCGCCGTCGACCGAGGCCGACTGCACGAACGTCGTCTCGGAGAGCCGCGTCTCGCGCGCGAAGCCCAGCATGGTCGCGTCGTCGAGCGCGTCGGCGTCGTGGACGACGGCGAGCGCGTTGCCGGTCAGCGGCGTGCCGGTGAAGACATCGAGCCAGGTGAGCGGCAGGCCGGGCAGCCGCCCCCGCCCCTCAGCCGTCGAAGTCGAAGTCGCGCGGCGGCCGCTGCTCGAACCAGAGCCGGTCGTGCTCGGGCGTCTCTTGGAGGAACTCCGGGGTCTCCTCCAGCACGTCCTCGCCCCCTTCTTGCGGCGGGGACGGCGTCGCCGCGGCCGGAGGCGGCTCGTCGGGCTCGGTCGCGGTGTCCTCGAACGCGAGGTCCTCGGCGACCGGGTCGGGCTCGGGCAGCGCCTCGGGGCGCGTCGGCGGCAGCTCCGGCTCGGGCTCGGGCTCGGCCGGCGGCTCGTAGGCGGGCGCGTCCACCTCGGGCTCGACCAGCACCGGGTCGACCGGCTCGGACTCGTCCGCCGGAGGCGGGACCTCCAGCGGCTCGGGGCCGCGGCGCGCGGGCCCGAAGGCCTCGCGCTCGAGCTGGGCGACCTCGGCGGGGTCGGCGCCGTGGCGGCGCTTGAGCTCGAGGTGCTCTCGGATGGCTTCGTCGAGCAGTCCCATCGCCTAGAGGCTACCCGGCGCGGACGACCTTGTTCTTGCCCGAGCGCTTGGCCTCGTACAGCGCGGCGTCGGCCCGGGCCAGCAGGTCGCGGGGCTCCCCCTCGCCGTGGGGGAGGGCCGCGACGCCGAGGCTCGCCGTCACCCGCAGCGTCCCGTTGCGGTCGGGCAGCGGCAGCTCGAGCCCCGCGATGCCCGAGCGGACGCGCTCGGCCAGGTTGTAGGCGCCCTCGAGATCGGTCTGGGGCAGCACGACCGCGAGCTCCTCGCCGCCGTAGCGCGCCGGCGCGTCGATCTCGCGCGAGCTCTCGCGCAGGATCCTGGCCACCTCGGCAAGCACCATGTCGCCCTGCTGGTGGCCGTAGGTGTCGTTGACCTTCTTGAAGTCGTCGATGTCGAGCATGACCAGGCCCAGGTCCTGGCTGAAGCGCCGCGCGCGCTCGGCCTCGGACTCCATCGCCTCCTGGAAGCGGCGGTGGTTGAACAGGCCGGTGAGCTCGTCGGTGACCGCCTGGCGCTGGACGGTCTCGTGCAGACCGACGTTCTCGATCGATACCGCAGCCTGCGCGGCGAGGTAGCCGAACAGCTCGCGCTCGGTGCTCGAGAACTCGCGGCCGCGCCGGGCGACAGAGACCAGGCCGAGGACGACGCCGGTCCCGTCGGCGCCGTGCAGCGGGTGCGCGAGCGCGTAGGCGCCTTCGACCTCGGCCTCGCCTCCGACGCCGCTGGCGAGCACCTCGGATTCCGCCGCGCGCACGGCGTCCCCGATGCCGTTGAGCGTGCCGGCGCGCGCGTGCTCCTCCAGCGGCCCGGTGTCGGCCGGCCGCACGCACGCGCGACCGCCCTGCGCCTCGACGCCGTCGACCGCAGCGCGCACGACGATCTCCAGCAGCGCGTCACGGTCGAGGTTGGAGGCGAACGACTCGCCGATGCGGCGCATCGACTGCTCGAGGCGCTCGCGCTGGCGATCCAGGCTCTGGATGTGCTCGGCCAGCTGGCGCGACATCTTGTTGAACTCCTCGCCCAGCTCGGCGAACTCGTCGCGGCCGGGGGTGGGCACGTTGGTCGCGAAGTCGCCGGCGCCGAGGCGCCGCGCCGCCTGCAGGAAGGCGCCGATCTGGGCCTGCAGCGAGCGCGACACCGCGAGCGCGAACGTGAGCGCGAGGACGAGGAAGCCGAGCAGGATGCCGCCCGCCAGCAGGCGCGCGTCGGTGATGTTGGTGCTGCGCTCGGTGTCGGGCGCCAGCACGCCGACCTCGACCGGCCTGCCGACGAACCCCGCGGCGAGGAACGTCGCGCCGCGGTAGCTCCCGTCGCCGGCCTGCAGGTGCTCGGCCTGCCCCGGCTCGGGGAGTGGCGGCGCCTGGCGGTCCGCCGGGAGCGTGTCCGCGAGCACGCGCCCGCCGGAGCCGACGACGATCTCCATGCCGGTCACGCGCCTCGCGAGGCGCGCGTACTCGGCCGCGCGGGTCGTCGACGCCTCGAGCAGCCCGAGACGCCGGCCGGAGAACCCAGAGAGGTCGCGGCGTCCCGGGGCGACAGCGTCGTGACGGCCGACGTCGAAGACCACCTTGGTCCCCCGCGACAGCGCGATCCGCTCGATGCCGCGCGACGCGAGCAGCTGCCGCGCGCGCTCGCGCGCCCGGGGCAGATCGCCGCGCAGCAGCGCGTCAGCGAGCGCGCGATCGCTGCCGACGCCCTGGACGGCCCCGTCGGACCGCCGCGTCGCCTCGAGGAACAGGCTCCGCGCCGCCATGACGTTCGCGTTCAGCCCGGCGTCCGCCTTGCCGGTCTCGTTGTCCGAGATGAGCCGGAACAGCACGATCGCGACCGACAGCATCGGGACGATGACGATCAGGACGAAGAACAGTCGTAGGCGCGCGCGAAAGCTCATCTGCGGCTTGCCTACACTATGGATCGACCTGCGGGGCTATAGCTCAGTTGGGAGAGCGCCTGGATCGCACCCAGGAGGTCGGGGGTTCGAGTCCCCCTAGCTCCATCGGCCCGGATTCCGCAGCGCTATGCGGGACTCGGGCTTCGTCGTGTTCGGGTGCGTTCCCTGCGTCGGGGTTCCCGGGGAACTGAGAGGGAACACGAGCCTCGCGATTGGCCGTCTCGGCGTCGATGCGCGGCTGGTCCTCGAGCTCGTCCATGACGTGGCCGTAGCGCGTGAGCGTGAGCCGCGCGTCGTGCCCCAGCTGGCGCGCGGCGTAGATGCCGCTGCGGCCCTCGTGGAGCAGGAGGCTGGCGAAGCTGTGGCGCAGCGTGTAGGGCGTCGCCTTGGTCACGTCCGCGGCTTTCAGCGCCCGGTCGAACGAGCGCCGGCGCCACGACTGGTAGGCCGCCTCTC
>VAWY01000215.1 GCA_005888335.1 Actinomycetota bacterium | reverse complement strand
CGATGAGCATCGGCTGCGCGTGGGCGACTGGCGGGTCCTCCTGAGGCTCGACCGCGACCAGCGCACCGTCTACGTCCTCCGCGTGCTTCCTCGCGGGCGCGCCTACCGCGCCTGAGAGCTGGCCGCCAGCAAGGTACGAAACGGGTACATGGCCGCCAGCACCGGCGATCTCGTCCGGGATCCTCGTCCTACGCAACATGCGGATCTGCACGGAGTTCTCGCGTTCTCGCTCCTTCGCGTGCCCCCGCGTCGAGCGCCCTGCGAGCCCTCCTAAGGGGAAGGCCGCTGGTTCGAATCCAGCTCGGGGCGCTGCGGAGTGCTCGGCAGAGCCTCGCACTCCGTCGCGCGAGCTCGCTGGCGCTCGCTCGCGCACTGCCGCTGTTCGCTCAGTCGTCGTCCGGACCCTCCCGGTCGGCAGGGGCGGGCAGATCGTCATCGTCGGGCGGATCGCCGTCTTCGTCCTGGTCGTCGGGCGAGGCGGGGCGGCTTGGCGGGCGGTCGGAGGTCGGGGGAGAGGGCGGCTGGGGTGGCGCAGGCTCGCCGCCCGGCGGGACGGGCGTGGAGACGGGTCTCGGCGTGCCGGGG
This sequence comes from Actinomycetota bacterium, assembly GCA_005888335.1. The sequence continues at coordinate 11,424 of VAWY01000215.1, read as the reverse complement.
GGCTGGTGCGCCGGCGGGGCCGGTGTCGGCGTGCTCGGTGGCTCGAGCGGCCGGGTGATGCCATGCGGCGCTTGCGGAACGGCCGGGGCTGGAGCCGGAGCGCCCGAATCGGGCGCTGGGGCGACCGGCGGTGCGGAGACCGGGGCGGGCACGGCGACCGGCACGGAGACGGAGGGCCGGCGCGGAGCGACCGTCCGCGGCGGGCGCCGCGACGCCGGAGGCGCGTTTCGGCGAGCGCGCACCCGCGCTGGCAGCCTCACCGGCCCGGTCACCTGGGGCACGGACTCGGCCGCGAGGATCACCGGCGTCGTGACAGGCGCCACGCCGGGCGCGGCTCGCCTGCCCGAGGCGGGCTGCGCGCCCGGCCTCGGCCGCTGACCACCGACGACGAGCGGCACCGGAGCGGAGCGCGTCGTGCGCTCGGCGGGCCAGTGCAGCATGGATGCGCCCCCGAGCAGGAGCAATGGGACGAGGACGCCCGCAGCGACGATCGACGCGCCCGCGGCAAGCGTCAACGCTGTGTTGCGCGACCAGCCGCGGTGCGCCGGATCGCCACGCCCGCGGCGGCGCAAGACGCTCATCGGCTGTCGGTCCCTGTCACCTGGTTATCCCCCCGTCGTGGCACGCCTCGCGGGGCCGCCCTACCCGGCAGCGTCGGCCAACGAACCGCTTCGCCAGTGTCTTGCGTGGGGAGGTATTTCCTCTTGACCTCGCCGCGCGCCGGGTGGAGCGTCGAACGCACAGCGCGGGCGCTGACCGCCATCCTTGCGTCGGGTCGCCGGGACCCCAGCCGGGCGGGAAAGGAGCCAATTGCAGCGGTCAATCCGCGCGCCGCCGGGTCGCTGCAGGAGGGTCAGAGCCCGTGGGCTCTGTTCGATTGAAGGTCGTTTCCGTTTTCGCCGCCGCGGCGCTCGTAGCGGCGATTTCCCCGGGCCACGCCTCGGGGCAGCCACTTCGCGGCGGAGCGAAGCGGCAAGCGCCCTCGACGCCGATCGCAGTCACCGCGCCCGCGATCGATGTCACCGGCGTCTCGCGCGGTGCCCGGAGCGACATCTTCCCGACCGCGCCGGGATGCCCGCCGTGCACCGCCCCCAAGGCAGTGATCAAAGGTCCATCCGACGTCACGGTCGGCGAGACGGTCACCTACGACGGCTCGGGATCAACGCCCGCGGGCGGCCTCAGCTTCGCGTGGAGCGTCGGAGGCGTGACCGGGAGCGGCCCGACGATCAGCGTCACGTGGACCAGCCCCGGACAGGGATCGGCGACCCTCACCGTGACCGACATGGCCGGCATGTCGGACACGGCGAGCGTGGGAGTGAACGTGCGCGACAACGCGCCCGCGCCGCCGACGTGCGTAGCCGCAGCCTCCGCAGGATGCTCCCCGCACGTCGACTCGCTGACCATCGGTCCGAGCCCGGGGGAGGTGGGCAAGCCGGTCACGTACACCGCCAAGGCCACGGATCCCGACAACGACATCAGCACCTACCACTGGAACTTCGACGGCGGCATCACCGCGGACACCGGGTCGCCGAGCTACACGCACACCTACACCGTTCCATACTCGCCGGGCCAGGACGCCGTGTCGGTCAGCGTCGTCGACAAGCAGGGCAACAAGTCGAACACGGTCGCCGAATCGGTGGAGATCAGACCGGCCCCGGCGCCCACGCCGGCGCCGGTCGCGCCCGCACCATCGCCGTCTCCGTCGCCCTCGCCCAGCCCGACGCCGGATCCCTTCCCCGCGGTCGGCACGCCGGAGTACGACCGGCTGCCCGACCGTGACCACGATGGGATTCCCGACATCTACGACTTCTGCCCGGACGATCCGGGGCCGCCCCCCGGGTGCCCGTCGAAGCCGCCTGCGCCCCCGCCCCCAGAAGAGGAGTCCAGCTGGTGGCCAAGCGGCCGGACGGTGGCTGTGACCATGGCCTTCGTTGGACAGACACTGACGATCGCCTCGTACCTTCCGGTCCCCTGGCTCCAGTCGGTGAGGGTCATACGGCTCACGGCACAGGGCCTCAAATTGGTCGGTGACGGTCTCAAGTGGGTCGCTGGAGGGGTTGCGGCGTACACCTACTTCACCGATCCGTCACGCAACCAGCCGAAACCGAAGCCTCGCGCCGCTCTTGTGGGCCCCACCGATTCGGACTACCAGGTGGTCGCAGGGCCCACCCGGCAACCAGGCCCGCACGCAGGCGCGCTCCCGGGGCGCCTGCGGGGCGTGGCGCGCGCCATCGATGCGCTCAACGACAACAGCTACGCGTTCGGACAGCATGTGCTCGCCGTCGTCGCGGCCGTCAACCGAGCGGCGGCGGCAAGCCAGGCGGCCGACGACAAGGCACGGAGGACCCAGCTTCAGGCGGCGTTGCTCTACGGTCGCGCTGCCGCCGATCTGCTGGGACGGCAACCGGCGCTGCTTCGCCGCCTCGCAGCTGCGCTGGCGCGGGCGGGCCTGAGGGTCGGCATCGGCCCGCGTGACCTCAGAGCGGCGCAGCGCAAGATCGCGCGCAACGGCTTGTCGCGTGAGTCCGCCGCCAATCTGCGCCGGTTCGGCGCGTCCGAGACCTGGATCCGCCAGTACGACGCGGACCTTCGCCGTCATGGACTGACAGCGCCGGTCGACTTCCGGCGACTGGTCAGGCGCCGCGTCGAGCTCAGCCGAGTGCTGCGCGACCGGACGTTCACCGCTCAGCTGCGAGAGGCCGCGTCCGCCCTCCGCCGGCAGGTCGAGGCCTACGTTGCGGGCGCGGGCTGAGCGGGTGGTCGCGATGAACCGGGCTGAATGACCCGGAGCGCCCGCTCCGCGTTCGCGGCGCTCGTCGTGCTCGTTGGACTGACAGCGTCCGCGGCGGGCGCCCGCGCCGCCGTCCCCACCCAGGACATCTCGTCCGCCGGGCCGCTGACCCACGTGTGGGTCGGCAACGACCTCAGCTGCCAGGTCGCACGCGCCGGAGATGCGCACTACTCGCTGTACCCCTTCGGCTCGTTCCCCGCGAGCTGCGGGACGCTGGTGAGCGTCGGCGGCACGCTCTTCGCCCCAGACTTCGTCCACCACGACGGCGCGCCGTCGGTCGAGTTCCTCGGCGCCTACGCGCCCTTCACGGCGGTCTCGCAGTCGTCAGTCGGAGGCACCGGGACCAGCGCGGACCCGCTGGCCGTCGCGACCATCGCCGACGCCGGGACGACGGGCGCGCGCATCACCGAGGTCGACACCTACGTCGTCGGCCAGGACGCCTACCGGACCGACGTGACACTCGAGAACCGCGGCGGCGCACCGCTGAGCGGCACGCTCTATCGCGCGGGCGACTGCTCCCTGCAGGAATCCGACGGGGGGTTCGGATTCGTCGACGCGGCCGCGAGCGCAGCCGGCTGCGCGCTCAACGCCAACAACACGCCGGCGGCGCGCATCGAGCAGTGGGTGCCGATCACGCCCGGCGCGGCGTACATGCAGGCCGGCTTCAGCGATGTGTGGGGGCACATCGCCACGCACCGGCCGTTCCCCAACACGTGCCGCTGTACGGAGAACATCGACAACGGCGCCGGCCTGAGCTGGAGCTACCAGCTGGCCCCGGGCGCCCGCGCGACGTTCTCGCACGTGACCAACTTCTCGCCCACCGGCGTCGCCGCCGCGCCCGCCCCGCCGGTGCGGGCGCCGCCCATGTTCGGCGCGAACGGCATCGTCCAGGCCCCCTCCAACCGCCACTGCCTCAGCCGCCGCAACTTCCGCATCCGCATCCGCCAGCGCGCCGGCCTGCAGATCATCGCGGCGACCGTCCTCGTCAACGCGCGGCGCGTGCGGGTGGTGCGCGGCCGCCGCCTGGGCGCGCCGGTCGACCTGCGCGGCCTGCCAAAGGGCCGCTACACCGTCGAGATCCGCGTCTTCACCGCCGACGGGCGGCTCCTCACCGGCAAGCGCCGCTACCGCACGTGCACGCCCAAGCGGCGCCCGGGGCGGCCGGGGCCCCTGTAGCCACGTTCACGACGCCAGCCGCGCGAAGGCGTCGGCGACCGCCCGGTCGCTGCGGATCAGCGCCCTGTTGGTGAGGACCGCGGCGAGCGACGCGACCTTGACCGTTCGAGGATCGATGCGACGCGCGGCCGAGCCGACGCCCGCCCGCTCGGACGGCGTGAGCAGACCGGTGAGCGCTCTCCGGACGCTCGCCGGCAGGCCCCGGCGAGCCTTTCGTTGCGCGCGGCGAAGGTCGGCGCGATTCGCCAGCGTGCGCAGCCCGGAGGCCTTCAGTGCAGTCGCGGCGCGGCGGCGCAGCCGATCGCGCGCGCGGATGACACGGGACAGCGTCGCGGCGTAGCGGAGGCCGGCGGCCTCCTGCTTGGCAGCTGCGGTGAGGTCACCCGCCGCGAGCGCTCCCTGGTCGCGTTCGGCGGCGTGGGTGAGCGCGACAACGAGGCTGCTCTCCTTCGCCATGTTGCGGAAGAGCGCGTTCAGCGCGGCGGCGGCGCGACGCGAGACGCGCTTGGAGGCACGGATGCGCGGGATCGAGACCTTGCCGGGTCGGGCGACTGTCGTGAAGGCTGCATCGGGCGGGTCGTTGGCCCACTTGGCCAGCTTCTGCGAGATCTTCCACTCGATCCCGCAGATGATGGCCAGGGTGCCGGCGCCGATCTTGGACGCCGTCACGTCGGGAAGAAGCGCCAGCACTCCCGCGCCCGTGCAGACCTCCGCCGCGTGCTCGCCCAGCAGGATGGAGGCGTCGGTCCACTTGTCCTTGTCCAACTGGGTCTTCTTGTTGCCCAACGCGGGGCTCGACGGCGCGTTCGGCGCCAAGGGCTGCACCGGCGGCGTCGCGACCGGCGGCGTCGGGGCGGGCGGCGGCGCCGTCGGCGGGAACGGGTTGGGCGGCGCGTCCACAGGCTTGTCGGTGATCGTCACGGCGCCGCTCGTGCTGTCCGACCGGCCGCCCGAGTCGGTGACCGTGAGCTTCACCGTGTAGGTGCCGGCCTTCGAGTAGACGTGGGGAGCCACGACGCCCGAGAAGGTCGCCCCGTCGCCGAAGTCCCAGCCGTACGAGGCGATGTCGTTGTCGGGATCCGACGACTGCCCCCCGCTGAAGATCACCACTTCGCCGACGTACTGCGTCGAGGCACTCGCGGCGTAGACGGCCTTCGGCGGGGACTGCGGCGGCGCCGGCGGGCTGGTGACCGTCACCGACCCTGGCACGGAGTTGCCGCAGGGGGTCGTGCCGTCCGGCAGGATCCCGCTGATCGTGACCAGCGTCGTATAGGTGCCCACCTGGCCGTAGACGTGCGAGAGCGTGTCGGAGCCCCCGCTGCTCAACGAGGTGTTCGATGAGCTGCCGTCGCCCCAGCTCACGGTGACGCTCATCGAGTGGTTGCCGCCCGCGGACGCGGTGTACGTGGCCGGCTTGCCGAGCTCGACCGTGCCCGATTCCGGCCCAAAGCTGCCGCACGTGGCGCTGACCCGTCCAGCGGCCGCGCCCGGGAAAACCGTCGCCGCCAGCACCGCACCGGCCGGAGTGAGCGCGCCGTACGGCCCAGTGGGCGCCCGGCTGACGGCGCGGCCTGTTCCGTTCGATCCGACACTCCACCCGGCGCCCCAGGGCGTCAAGGGGAGAAACCTGCCGCTACTCCGGGCGGTCGGGGTAGACGTCGTCGATCGTCGTCAGCGGCTCGTAGGGCGCGCCCGCCGCCGCCTCGCGGATCGCGTCGCCGCCGCCCGCGAGCCGATCGAGCACCGCGGTGACGCCCACGATCTCGTGGCCGGCTTCGCGCAGCGCGTCGATCGCCTGCAGGGTCGAGCCGCCGGTTGTGACGACGTCCTCGACGATCAGGCAGCGGTCGGAGACCTCGAGGAGCGGGCCCTCGATGCGCCGCTGCAGCCCGTGCGCCTTGGTCTCCTTGCGCACGAAGAACGCCTTGACGTCGGCTCCCGCGGCCAGCGCCGCGCAGGCGACCGGGTCGGCGCCCATCGTGAGCCCGCCCACCGCGGTCGCGCCCCAGGCCGCCGCCTTCTCGGCGACGAGCTCGCCGAGCGCGCGAAAGCCGGCCGGGCGCAGGATCGCGCGCTTGGCGTCGACGTAGTAGCGAGCGGTGCGCCCGCTGGTCAGCGTGACGTCGCCGAGGACGAGCGCGTGCACGCGCAGCTCGGCGACGAGCCGCTCCTTTGCGCCAGCGACCGCGACGCGGTCGCCGCTCACGCCGCCCTCGGCCACAGCCCCGAGAGGCGCTGCGCGGGCGCGAGCACGGCGGTGATCAGCGCCAGCGCCCCGAAGACGAGCAGCGGGATCTGCCACGACCAGCTCTCCGTCGCGCCGTAGGCGATCGCGTTGTTGATCGAGTGCAGCGCGATGCACGGGTACAGCGAGCGCGTGCGCGCGTAGATCAGGCAGAGCACGAAGCCCAGGAAGGCGAGCGGCAGCAGGAAGCCGGTCGGGCGGTCGGGGTCGATGTGGATGGCGCCGAACAGCACACCGGTGATCGCCGCCCCGCCCCACACGCCCGCCCAACCGCGCAGCGCGGTGAAGATGTAGCCGCGGAAGAGCACCTCCTCCGCGATGGGGGCGATCACCGTGACGAGGAGCGCTGCCGCGACCAGCGAGGGCGTGCTGCCGCCGAGGTCGTTGAGCGTGCGGTCCTTGTCGTGGATCCCCAGCGCGACGAACCAGGTCGCCGTGACCAGCCAGAAGGCGCCGTAGCCGAGCGCCATCCACTTCAGCGCCGGGCGCACGCGCGTCGGGCGCAGCCCGAACTGCTCAGGGGTCGGGCGCGCCGCGAGCTGCGCGAAGAAGACGGCGGCGGCGACGAACGCGACGTCGCCAAGGACCGTGGCGACGAGGTTCGCACCCGGCGAGGACTTCGAGTGGCCGGTCGCGATCGCGCCCACGACGTAGACGACGCTGCTGAGCAGCAGCGCGATCGTGATCGCCAGCAGCAGCGCGGCGGGGCCCGTCCAGGCCCGCCACGGCGGGCGCTCGGGCGGCGCTGGTGGCTCGAGGGGCGCGGGGGCCGCGGCGGTGGTCACGGGCTCACACGTTACGGCGCAAGGTCAAGGAGACCTTCAAGCGTCCGGACGACGGCGACGCCGGGCGGCGGCGACGCGCCGTCGCGCGCCACGAGCACCGGCCGAACGCCCGCCGTGCGCGCCCCGGCCACGTCCTCGTCGAGCTGGTCGCCGGCGTGGAGGGCGCCGGCCGCGCTCGCGCCCAGCAGCTCGAGCGCGCGCCAGAACGGCGCCGGGTCGGGCTTCGCGATCCCGAGCTCGGCCGAGATGACCACCGCGTCCAGCCGCGCCGCCAGCCCGACGCGCTCGAGGACGTCGTGCAGCGAGACGTCCCAGTTGGACACGACCGCGAGCGCGTGCCCGCGCGCGCGCAGGGTGTCGAGCACGCCGTGCACCTCGGGGAAGGGCGCGAAGCGAAAGCAGTCGACAAGGGTCGGGACGAGCTCGTCGGCGCCCAGCGCCGCGGCCGGCGCGCCCAGCGTGTCGCGTACGACCGTCGCGCACGTCCGGCGCAGGACGGCGAGCGCCGCGGCGTCGCCCGCCTGCCCGTGCAGGCGCCGGTAGGCGGCGATCTCCGCGCGCACGGCCGCGCGCGCATCTTCCAGGCCGACCTCGACGCCGTGGCGCTCGGAGAGCGCCGAGCGCAGGAGCGGCGCGGGGTCCTCGAAGCGCACGAGGGTCCCCAGCGCGTCGAGCAGGATCGCGCGCTTGGCGCGTCCCGCCGCGGCCGGATCGTCGCCGCGGGGGCGCTCCCGGCCAAGCAGGGCGCCGCGGCCGATCGTGTGCGTAGCCCAGCTACGTGCGCGATCGGGCGTGGCGATCCTGCGCCGGCCGGGGGCGTCATCCGCGGCCGCGAGCCGGGCGTGGTGGGGCGCGCCAAGCGCCGTCATGCCACCCAGTGCCAGGTCGCGAACTGCGCGGCGAAGGCGACGAGGCCGATCGCGCTCAGCGCCAGCGCCGGCGCCCGCGCCCGCGGGTGGCGGCTCAGCCACACGCCCCACCACATCCACAGCGGCAGCAGCACGAGCTCGAAGCGCGGCAGCGACATCAGCGGCTGCGGCCCCACGGGATACGACAGCGGGAGCGCCAGCGCTGCGACCGTGTAGGCGACGTACGCGCGCGGCAGGCGCCGCGCCGCACCGATCAGCGCCGGCAACGCGGCGAGCAGGAACGCGAACAGCATCAGGTTCATCCGCGCGACGTGGAAGGGGTCGCCGCCGGCGGCGGTGAAGTAGACGTGCTCGCGCTGACCCGAGAGCAGCTGGCGCGCACCGTCCCAGGCGGCGACCACCGCGTCGGGCACGCCGCCGAACGGGCCCGCCCACTCGCGGAACCACACGTCCTGCACGTGGAACGGCGCGAGCGCGCCGTGCCCCGCGACCGCCATCGCGGCCATGAAGACGAGCAGGCCGGCGGGGACCAGGGCGAGCGCGAGCGCGTCGCGCGGTCGCACCCGCGCCGACCACGCCAGCAGCACGAGCGGGACGAGCAGCACCACGCCGGCGCTGCGGGTCGCCGCCGCGAGCGCCCCGAGCGCACCCGCCCACCACCAGCGCCCGCGCCGCGCGCTGAGCAGCGCGCCCGCGGAGAGCGCGAGGAACAGCGACTCGCTGTAGACCGCCGAGAAGAAGAAGCTCATCGGCGAGAGCGCGAGGCCGACGACCGTCCAGCGCGCGGCCTCGCCGCCCAGCTCCAGGCGGGTCAGCTCGTGCAGCGCCGCCAGCCCGACGACCAGGCAGGCGATCGAGACGATCGCGCCGGCGACCAGCGGCGACCCGACCAGCCACCCGCCCGCCCGCGCGAGCAGGGGGTAGAGCGGGAAGAACGCGGGGCGCCCCGCCCCGCCGTAGCCGTCGTTGGCGATCGCGAGGTACCAGACCGAGTCCCAGCGCGCGGCGGGCGCAACGAGCGCGTCGCCCACTGCGCCGAAGGGCGCGGTCAGCCCGCCCGGGTCGAAGTCGTGCGCTCGCCCCGAGGTGCCCCACACGAGCAGCGCCCCCACGCCGGCGACCCACACGAGCACGCGGGTCAGCAGCGTCGCCCGCCAGGCCAGGCGCAGCCCCGCGGCGGCGTCGCGCGACAGCCGCATGCGCGGCAGCGCCGTCACCGGCCGGCCGTGGAGGGCCACGCTACGGTCCCGCTCCATGCCGATCCATGGTGCCATGCGCTTCTTTGCGTCCTGGTGGTCGCACAACGACCAGTGGATCACCGCGGCGATCGCGCTCATCATCACGCTCGGCGGCGCCTATGCGCTCGACCGCGCGCTGTCGCGCCGGGCCGCCGGGGTCGCCGCGCGCCTGGCCGGCGGCGCGCTGACGCCGGAGGCCGACACGCGCCTGCGCTTCCTGCGCCGCGTGCTCGAGGTGACGATCGTCCTCATCGGCGTCGCGATCGCGCTCGCGCAGTTCAGCTCGCTGGAGAAGCTCGTCGCGCCGTTCCTCGCCTCCAGCGCCATCCTCGCCGCCGTCGTCGGCTTCGCGTCGCGCCAGACGCTCGCCAATGGGGTTGCCGGCCTGCTGCTCGCGGTCACGCAGCCGCTGCGCATCGGCGACCAGGTGACCTTCGAGGGCGAGACGGGGATCGTCGAGGACGTCCGGCTCACGTACACGTACCTGCGCACCGCCGCGGGCGCGCGCATCGTCATTCCCAACGAGCGGCTCGCCGCCGGCGTGCTGCGCAACGACACGGTGCTCGAGCCGACGGTCGGCACCGAGGTCTCGCTGTGGCTCGCGCCCGACGCCGACGCCCTGCGGGCGCTCGACGTTCTGCGCGGCGCGCTGCCCGAGGCGACGAGCACCCTGGCCGAGATCGCCACCGAGGGCACGCGCCTGGCGCTCGCGGGCGAGCAGGTCGAGCCCGCGACCAAGGGCGCGCGCGAGGCCGAGCTGCGCGAGCGCGCGTTCAGCGCGTTGCGTGCGGCAGGGCTCCGGTAGCCGCTCCTAGAATCAGACGCCGATGTCCCATCACGAGCGGCAGCGGCGCCGGAAGCGCCGCCGCGGCGGCGGCTCGAGCCGCGTCGCCTTCCTGGTCCTCGGCGTTCTCGCCGCATCGGCGGCCATCGGCGCGCTCGCGGTCGTCGGATGGGTGATCGGGATCATGGCCTCGGCGCCCGCGCTGAGCACGATCAAGCCCGTCGAGCAGGGCGCCAGCTCGGTCGTCTACGCGGCCGACGGCCAGCGGCTCGGCTTCATCACCGCCGACACGCTGCGCACGCCGGTCGGGCGCAACGCCATCCCGACGAACGTTCGCAACGCGACGGTCGCCATCGAGGACCGCCGGTTCTACTCGCACAAGGGCGTCGACGTCGAGGGCGTCTTCCGCGCGGCGGTCAAGAACCTCTCCTCGCGGCGCACCGTCGAGGGCGGCTCGACGCTGACGATGCAGCTCATCAAGAATCTCTACGAGCCCGGCAAGAAGCGGACGTTCACGCGCAAGGTGCGTGAGGCCAAGCTCGCCCAGGAGCTCGAGAAGGAGCACCCGGGCATCGACGGCAAGCGCTGGATCCTCGACCGCTACCTCAACTCCGTCCCGTACGGGACGATCGGCGGGCAGACCGCGGTCGGCATCCAGGCCGCGTCGCGGATGTTCTTCGGCAAGCCCGCCAGCCAGCTGACGCTCTCCGAGGCCGCGCTGCTCGCCGGCCTGCCGCAGGCGCCCTCGGCCTACAACCCGTTCCTCGACCAGCGCCGCGCGATGGCGCGCCGCAACGAGGTGCTGCGCGCGATGGTCAAGCAGCACTACATCACGCCCGAGACCGGGCAGCGGGCGATCGAGTCGGGGCTCGGCGTCCGCGACTCGCGTTACTACGCCGAGCGGCGCGAGAGCTACTTCTTCGACTACGTCAAGGACCAGCTCGTCAAGCGCTACGGGGCCGACACCGTGCGCCGGGGCGGGCTGCGCGTCTACACGACGATCGACCTCAAGCTGCAGCGGCTCGCGCGCACCGCGATCGCCAACCGCCTGGCCAACCCGGGCGACCCGTCCGCCGCGCTGGTGAGCATCGACCCGAACAACGGGCACATCCTCGCCATGGCGTCCTCGCAGAAGTACGCAACGTCGAAGTTCAACCTCGCGGCCCAGGGCAAGCGCCAGCCGGGCTCGACGTTCAAGGTCATGGCGCTGATGACCGCGCTGCGGCGCGGCATCGACCCGAAGTCGACGACCTACATCTCCAAGCGCCTGCTCTTCCGCGACCCGAAGTGGGGGCCGATCGACGTCCAGACCGACGATCACGTCTACAAAGGGCGCGAGACCCTCTTCGAGGCGCTCGTGCGCTCGGACAACACCGTCTACATGCAGCTGGGCCTCGACCTCGGCCCCGAGGAGGTCCGCCAGACCGCGTACGACATGGGGATCACGTCGCACCTGGACGCGTACCCGTCGATGGTGCTCGGCGGCCTCACGCGCGGCGTCTCGCCGCTGGAGATGACGCGCGCGTACATGACGAT
>VAWY01000128.1 GCA_005888335.1 Actinomycetota bacterium | reverse complement strand
GAGCGGCGACCAGGCCTGGGTCGCGATGCCCAGCTCGGCGTGGACCTCGCGCAGAGCGGGCTGTGTGAAGTACGGGTGCAGCTCGACCTGGTTGATCGCCGGCCCGACGTCGGTGCGCTCGATCAGCCGCCGGAGATGCTCCGCGCTGAAGTTCGAGACGCCGATGGCGCGCGCCCGGCCGTCGGCGAGGAACGTCTCGGCGGCCTTGTAGGCGCCGATGGTCTTCTCGAAGTCGGTCGGCACCGGCTGGTGCAGCAGGTAGAGGTCGACGTGGTCGACGCCGAGCCGGCGCAGGCTGGCGTCGAAGCCGACGTGCGCGGCGTCGTAGCCGTAGTCGCTGATCCACAGCTTGGTGGTGAGGAAGATCTGGTCGCGGTCGACGCCCGAGCGGCGGATGCCCTCGCCGACCTCGCGCTCGTTGTCGTAGGCGGCGGCGGTGTCGATCAGCCGGTAGCCGTCGCGCAGCGCGGTCTCGACGGCGGTGAGGGTCTCCTCGGGCGGGCTCTGGAAGACGCCCAGGCCGACGGCGGGCATCGTGACGCCGTCGCTCAGCGTCAGGGCAGGGGTCGTTGCAGGGGTCATCGTCCTGTGTTCCTCTCGTGTCGAGTTGTTGTGAGTGCGCCTAGCGCTCGCGGGTCTCGCCGCCGAGGCGCCTCGCGATCGGGTCAGGCGTTGCTGTCCAGCTGGCCAGCAGATCCAGCGCCTGCTGCGTGGCCGAGTCGGCTTCGGCGGTGTAGAGCGCCATGCGCAGGCCGTCGTCGGCGTCGAGCGTCAGCGTCTCGTAGCTGAGCTCGAGCTCGCCGACGACCGGATGCTGCAGGCGCTTGGTGCCGGTCCGGTGGAAGCGCACGTTGTGCGCGGCCCAACGGACGCGGAACTCGTCGCTGCGGGTCGACAGCTCCCCGATGAGGTCCTGAAGGCCCCGGTCGTAGGGGTTGCGGCCGGCCTGCGAGCGAAGAGCCGCCACGAGCTCTGAGGCGAGGCGGTCCCACTCGGGGTAGAAGTCGGGCGCCGCCGGGTCCAGGAAGGTGAACCGCGCGCTGTTGGCGGGCTGCTCGGGGCTGTCGAACACCGGCGCGTACAGCGCGCGGCCGAGCGCGTTGGCGGCCAGGTAGTCGCCATGGACGTTGCTGACGATCGCCGGCGCCTCGATCTGGTCGAGGAGGCGCTGCACAACGGGGCGAATGCGCTTCTTGGCCGGCCGCGAGCGCCTTGGAGCGATCGGGCTCGCGGCGCGGGCCAGATCGAAGAGGTGTGCGCGTTCGGCCTCGTCGAGCTGGAGCGCCCGCGCCAGCGCTTCCAGCACGAGCTCAGAGACACCGCTGACCTGGCCGCGCTCCAGACGCCGGTAGTAGTCCCCGCTGACGCCAGCCAAGGACGCGACCTCCTCGCGGCGCAGCCCGGGCACTCGCCGCAAGCCGTAGCTCGGCAAGCCGGCCTGCTCGGGCGTGATCTTCCCCCGGCGGCTGGCGAGGAACTCGGCGATGTCGTTGGCGGCGTTCACTGTCTTTGGTCTTCCCTTGACCCGTCGTCTGGTGATCCAACGGTAGACCGCTCGCGCCGTGGTTGAGGGGCCCTCTTGGTGCCCCTCTCACAGGGCCCCTCACACCGTCTGACCTGCGGGCATAGTGGTTCACGCGACGCAGCGAGCGAGAGGCCGAGACGGCCGTCCCGCACGGCGTCGCAGTCCCAACGACCTTCCACGGAGATCCACGTGAGCACTGAGCCCAACGCCGGCCGCATCGCGGTCATAACCGGCGCCTCGTCGGGCATCGGCGAGGCCACCGCCCGTGCCCTGGCCGCCGACGGCTATCGCGTCGCGCTGCTGGCCCGCCGCGCCGACCGCCTCCAAGCCCTGGCCGACGAGCTCGGCGACGGCGCCATCGCCATCGAGGCCGACGTCACCGACCGCGCCTCGCTCGTCGCCGCCGCGCAGCGCGTCAGCGACGAGCTCGGCCGCACCGACGTCCTGATCAACAACGCCGGCGTGATGCTGCTGGCGCCGTTCACCTCCGAGCAGCGCGCCGAGCAGCGCCAGATGGTCGAAGTCAACCTGCTCGGCGCGATGACCGCGACCGAGGTCTTCCTCGACCAGCTGCGCGACGGCGACGGCGACCTGATCAACATCTCGTCGGTCGCCGGCCGCACCGCCCGCCCCGGCAACGCCACCTACGCCGCGACGAAGTGGGGCCTGAACGGCTGGTCGGAGTCCCTGCGCCAAGAGCTCCAGCCCGACGTGCGCGTGATCGTCATCGAGCCCGGCGCCGTGACGACGGAGCTCGTGAGCCACATCACCCATGGCGAGACCAGGGAGGCCATCGAGCAGTTCTACGACGCCACGTCGATCACCGCCGATGACGTCGCGCAGATCATCGCCTTCGCCGTCTCTCGGCCGCGCAGCGTGTCGCTCAACGAGATCCTCGTGCGACCCACCGCCCAATCCCTCTGACGTCCCACAGATGTCGACCACGATGGAACGACGCACCTTCCTTCGCCTCGCCCATGCTCCGCGCCGGCGGGTCCGACGACCGCCATGACCAGGGCTGTCGCGGCACACGCGGGCAGCTATATCCCTCACCCGGCGTGCGGGCCGCGGCGAGGGCTGGCGGCGGCGCGCATCCGCACCGGCGACGACTCGTGCACCGTCGTCCCGCCGGCCATCTCGAGACCCAGGAAGAGCGTCGCGGTGACCGGACGCGATGCCCTGCGCATGAAGGTGCGCCCCCGCCGCGTCGTCTTGGCCGTCAGGTGCAGCTCGCTGCCTGCCTGGACGATCCCGGTGCCCCGCGCGAGCTTGACGGTCGAGCCGTGCGACTTGAGCCGCAGCTCGGCGACGAGCCGTCCGGTCGCGGGCACGACGATCGTCGGCACAGCGAAGCCGCCACGGTGCCGGAGCGTCCTGAAGGTGAGGGTCCGCAGGTCCTTGGCGATCCGGTCGACGGTCGCCCGCAGCGTCGCCTGGATCACCGCTGTGGACGGACCCGCGCTCGGGGCGGGCAGCGCCGGCAGGCGCGGGATGATCGACCCGGGAACCGGCGGGCGACTCGATGGCGGTGGGTTCGGGTTCTTCCCGAAGTCCATGGCGAGGTTGACGATCTCTCGGTCGACGATGGCCGCGGCCCACGCCTGTCCGAACTCGTCCGAGACGAAGGTGGCGTGGGCCTCGCCCGCGGTGAGCAGCGTCGGGGGATCGACGAAGGCGCCGGGCCCGCTTCCGTCTCTGAACGACACCGGGACGTCGGGAAGCCCGTCGACGGGGAGGCCATCGCTGTTGCGGCCCAGCCGCGCGGTGATCTCGACCGCGCCCGGCCCTCCCGGCGATGCATTGCTTGCCGCCAGTCCGAGTACGAGCCAGGACGGCACGTCGACGGCTCCGGCGACGGGGTCGCACCGAGCGCCGCTCGGGCCTTCGTTGCAGCCCCACCAGTTGTCGACGGCCTCGACGGTGTGGCTGGCGTCCCCGTTGTAGAGGCCGTAGGAGTCGGTGTCGACCGGCGAGCCCGCGATCCGGTTGCGGGCGACGGTGACCGGTCCGTCGAGGGCACCTGGGGCGATCTTGATCTCGCCGAACGTGCCGGCCTCGCGGATCCATCCGTTGCCGCTCAGATCGTTGCCGTCGATCAGGAGGTCTCCGCTCCGCTCGGGCGGCTCCGCGAAGGACGGTCTGACGGTCAGCCCAGTGGAGGCACCCGTGACGACGTTGTCGGCGATCGTCCCGTGGTGGATCCCGAAGACGAGGAGACCGTAGAAGGATTGCTCGACCACGTTTCCGCTCAGCTCGACGTCCGTCGCGTTTCCGACGGTGAGGCTGCCGCCTCCGAGGTCTCCGCCGTTGAGGGCGGCGTTGTCCACCACCGACACGCCCTGGCTGGCGCCGTCGACCAGCACGGCCGGGCCCATCATGCTGTCGAACAGGTTGCTTCCGACGACCAGGTCGGCCACGGGCACCCGCGACCAGACGCCGCCGAACACGCGGTCGCCGGAAAGCGATCCGTAGAAGGCGTTGCTGACCACGACGGCTCCGTCGGCTTCGACCACGACCGCGGGATTGCCCGGCCCGACAAGGTCGTCGCGCAGGGTGGCGCCCGGTGCGCCCACGTGCAGCATCGTGCCGCCGTCGGGGTCGGTCAGGGCGAGCCCGGCCACCGTGACGTCCTCCGCCGCGGTCTCGACGCACGTGCTGTTCCCGCCGACGGGGCAGTCGACCACTGCCTCGGTCGTCGTCGTCGGCGAGTACGGCCGGTCGTAGCCGGCTGTGCCGCTCTGCGGCCCGATCAGCCGCAGCGAGGGCTTGGAGATCGTGATCGGTCCGGCATACCCGCCGGCCGCGACCCGGACCGTGTCGCCGGCGGACGCCGCTGCGACGCCCGCCTGGATCGTGTTGCACGGATCGCTGACCGCGCCCGCCCCGCCGCCGCACCCGTCGGCGTCGTCGGCGACGTCGGAGCCGTCGACGAGGATCGTGTTGGCGGCGGCGACCCCCGACGCCGGTCCTGCCGACAGGGAGACGACCGTGAGGACGAGGGCGATTCTGAGGATTCCGGGCACGGGACTCGCGTGGCTGCAACCATCGCCCGATCCCGTAGACGGTTCCATCGGACATGCGTCTAGAGCATTTGAGCGTCTCTGAGCTCGCTCAACACCAGCGCCGAAGCGACCGCCGCCCGCCACTCACAACTCCGCGTGATCCGGGCACTGGCTTTGTGCGACGTGCGGCGAAGAGCGGCGAAAGCGGCGCCCTCTTCAGGTCGCATCCGTGGTCGCATCGACACCAAAAGGCCGCTTGCGCAGACGCTCTACAAGCGGCCCTCGCGCAAACCTCCGATCCGGGGCTTGACCCCCATCGCCGTGCCTGGCACCGCGCCGAGGCGACGTCCGCTCCCGACGAGGACGTCTCGAAATGTCATGGAGGTAGGCGGCGACGACCCCGTCGGAGATCAACTCGACGCTCGGCCGGCGCGCCGAGCCGAGGGCAGCCGGGTGCGAGCTCGTGTGGGGGCAGGGGCGGGTGATGTTCGTCATGCGGCTTGTTGCTCCAGGTCGAGGTTGGTGCGGACGCGCGCGTCGTCGCGTTCGGTGGGGGCGGTGGCGAGCTGCAGGCCGAGCCCGACGTCGCGTGGCCGCAGGAGCGCGAACGCGAGGACGATGCCGGCGACGATCGTCGCCGAGCCGGTGAGGAACGCGACGTGGTAGCCGCCGATCAGGGACGTGGTCAGGCCGTGGTCGTCGGCGACGAGTGCCTTCGTGTGGTTGGCAGCGACGGTGCTCAGGACGGCCAGGCCGAGCGCGCCGCTGATCTGCTGGGCGACGTTGGTGATCCCTGAGCCGAGCCCGGCGTCCGCGGCGGGAACGTCGGCCATGGCGAGCGTCAGCAGCGGCATGAAGGCCATCCCGATGCCGAGGCCGATGGCGAAGCAGGCGAGGAAGATGGTCGGGAAGAAGCCGGTGTGCGGCCCGACCGTGGCGAACAGCAGGAGCCCGGCGGCCGCGCTGAGCATGCCTGTCGTGAGGACGCGAAGCGGCCCGAACCGCCCGACCAGCCGTGCGGTGATGCCCTGCGACAGCACGGCGACCGTGAGGGTCCAGGGCAGGAAGGCCGCGCCCGTCTGCAGCGCGCTGTAGTGGCGCACGTGCTCGAGATACAGCGTGCCGAGGAAGAACGTCGAGTACATGCCGGTGACCAGCAGGCCCCTGACAAGGCTGGCGTTGATCAGCCCGCGCAACCGCAGGATGCGCAGCGGCATGATCGGGTTCGCGACGCGCGCCTCGAGCGCGAGGAACGCCGCCATGAGCACCGCGGCGAACGCGCCGACCCCGAGCACCTGAGGCGAGACCCAGCCGTGCGTCGTCGCCCCGACGATGGCGTAGATGGCGCCCATCAGCGACGCGGTGACGAGCACCGAGCCGAGCCAGTCCACGCCATGCTCGAGCCCGAGCCCTCGGTCTGTTCGGATGAACGCGCGGCCGAGCGCGAAAGTCGCGGCGCCGATCGGGAGGTTGACGAAGAAGACCCAATGCCAGCTCAGCGCCTGGGTGAGCAACCCGCCGGCAAGCAGTCCGAGCGAGCCTCCGGCGACCGAGACGAAGACGTACGCGCTCATCGCCCGCGCCCGGGCCGCGGCCTCGGGAAACTCTGTGACGATGATCGCGAGGATCACGGAGGCCTGGGCGGCCGCGCCGACGCCCTGGAGGAAGCGCGCGCCGATCAGCGCGCCCTGGCTCGGGGCGGCGGCGCACAGCAGCGAGGCCACCGTGAACGTGACGATGCCGACCTGGAAGACGCGCTTGCGGCCCGCGAGGTCGCCCAGGCGGCCCGCGAGCAGCAGCAGGCTGCCAAAGGTCACCAGAAAGGCGTTGACGACCCAGGTGAGACCTGCCTGGGCGAAGTGCAGGTCGTGCTGGATCGAGGGCAGGGCGACGTTCACGATCGTGACGTCGAGCACGATCATCAGCTGGGCCAGGCAGACGACGAGGAGTGCCGCCCACCGGCGGCGATCGGGTACAGGAGCAGAAGCAGAGGCAACGGCCATACAGGTCCCCCAGACTTGTCGAGGCGATGGTCTGGCGCTAAAATGGAGGCCACCTCCGAAATAAGTGGAGGTAGCCTCCGAGAACTATACGGAGGTACCCTCCGGTTTGTCAACCCGATTGCCATGAGCACGAGCGAAACCACCGCCCAGACCGCGCTCGCGCGCCCGAAGCGCGCGGATGCGCGGCGTAACTACGACAAGGTGCTCGCGGCCGCGCGTGAGGCGTTCGCCGAGGGCGGCGAATCGACGGCGCTCGAGGAGATCGCGCGCCGTGCCGGCGTCGGGATCGGGACCCTCTACCGCCACTTCCCCAACCGGCAGGCGCTGCTGGAGGCGCTCTATATCGACGAGGTCGAGGAGGTCTGCCGCTCGGCCGCGCAGAACGGCGATGCCGACCCGTGGGAGGCGTTCAACGGCTGGCTCGAGCGCTTCGTCGCCTATCTCGCTACCAAGCGCGCGCTCGCCCACGAGCTGCTCAACTACCTCGACCAGGACGCGCCGCTCTTCCATACCTCCCGAGCCTCGCTCTACGCCGCCGGCGAGCCGCTGCTCAAGCGCGCCCAGGACGCCGGCGCCGTGCGCCCGGACGTGGCCATCGCCGACGTCATCCAGATGGTCGTGGGCATCGCCAAGGTTCCGACCGCCGCGCCCGCGCAGACCGAGCACATCCTCCGCATCGCGCTCGACGGGCTCCGCTACCGCCCGGGCGCCTAGGACGTCGCCGGGCTCCGCTGGGCGAGCATGTCGAGGACCGCGCGCGCCCCCACGCGACGTTCTCCTGCTCAACGAGCGGCCAGGTTCCCGTACTCGGCGTAGGCGAGCGGGACGCTCGCGCGGACCACGGTGCCCGGCTGACCGGGCACAACGTCCAGCTCGCCGCCCGCCAGCGCCACGCGCTCGCGCATCCCCATAAGCCCAAATCCGCCCGACCGCGTCTCGGGTGCGATGCCGACGCCGTCGTCAGCGACGCGGACGAGCAGCCGGTCGTCCGCGGCGTGGACGTCGACGCTGACAACTGACGCCTGGGCGTGCTGACGACGTTGCTGAGCGCCTGAGGATCGGCTTGTTCATGCCCTGATGCAACCCGAGCAGCGGGCCGGCCGCATCGTCCGAAAGCGGATGATGCGAGCGCCGTTCCGAGGGTGTGGTCGCGCGAGCGGGCCTGACGTACGGTTGGCGTATGGCGCGCCGCCTCATCGCCACTGCCCTGTGTGGCCTCGCCGCGCTGCTGCCGGCCGCGCCCGCGGGCGCCGCCACGAACACGAACGAGCTGCGCGACGAGCTGAGGTCGCTGGTGGCCGCCGGCGTGCCCGGCGCGATCGTCGAGGTCCGCGACGGGTCGCGGACCGTCCGCATGGCCGCCGGCCTCGGCCGCCGCTCGACCCACACGTCGATGCGCCCCAGCGACCGCTTCCGCGTCGGCAGCGTGACCAAGACGTTCGTCGCCACCGTCGTGCTCCAGCTCGTCGGCGAGGGCAAGCTCTCCCTCGACGACACCGTCGAGCGCTGGCTGCCCGGCGTGCTGCCCGACGGCGACCAGATCACCATCCGCCAGCTGCTAAACCACACCAGCGGGCTGTTCGACTACCTCGGCGACGGCGGCGGCGCGCTCCTGAAGCGCTGGTATCTCGATCGATCGGGTCGGGTGCCGGACCCGCGGCAGCTCGTCGGCATCGCTGCGAGCCACCCCGCGCTCTTCGCGCCCGGAAGCCAGTTCTCGTACTCGAACACCGGCTACGTCGTGCTGGGGCTCATCGTCGAGGCAGCCACGGGCCACCCGCTGACCGACGAGCTCGCCACCCGCCTGTTCGCCCCGCTCGGGCTCCGCGCCACGAGCTTCGACACGACGCCCCGGATCGCCGGCCACCACGCCCACGGCTACGAGAAGCTCGGCAGGCGAATCCGTGACTTCACGGCCGCGAACCCCGCGTGGGCCTGGGCCGCCGGCGCGATCGTCTCCACGTCGGACGACCTCGTCCGCTTCTACCGCGCCCTCCTGGGCGGCGAGCTCCTGGGCCCACAGCTGCTGGAGGAGATGGAGACGACCGTCCCCATGGGACACGGCAAGGGGTACGGACTCGGGCTGGAGCGCTGGACCGTCTGCCCGGACGTCTGGGGCCACGACGGCGTCGTGCCGGGCTATGAAAACCTGGTCTTCAGCACCGCCGACGGCGGCCGCCAGCTCGTCGTGGCCTTCAACCGCAGCGGCAACGTGCCGACCGGCGCGGCGCCCGCGATCAACCGGTTGTTCGTGACCGCGTTCTGCGGTTGACGGGACGTCGCGGCGCCCTGCCCCGACGAGCCGCCCCGGCGCGGGCGCCGGACAGCAGCTGTTCAGGCCATCAGCGCCCGGAGACGTGGCATGACGATCGCTTCGGCCCGCGCCTGGCTGGCGGCGTCGGACGTAGGGCGCCGACGACCTCGTCGAGCAGCGGGCCGAGTGCCTCGGCCGCGAGCTCCAGCAGGGCGATACTCACGCTGGCGCAGCTGGCCGCGTGAGTCGCTGGCCGAGGAGCCTGGCTGCGAGTCCGCGGATGCGCGCGTCGCCCATGCGGATCGCGTCAATGAGGGCGAGGCGTTCGGCGAGCTCGGGATCGCGGCGGGCCAGCTCGGGCACAGCGGGATGAAGCGGCGTGATGGCGATGCCGCGCTGGCGACCCTGCGGGTCGGGCCACACGGGGGCAGATCGCTTGGCGGTGCCAGCTCATCCGCCAGCGGCGACGCCGCCCACGCCGTAGGCGTTCCGCGCGCCTCGCCGGTCATCTGGGGCGGAAAGAGGTACTTGACGGCGTGGACGAGGAACTCCTCGGCCTGGCTGAGGTTCGTGCGCCGGCGGTCGAGGTCGTAGACGCCGGCGGCGCTCAGGCGTTGCAGCGAGCGGTGCACGCCCGCGCGCGGGATACCGAGTGCGGCCTCGAGAGAGCGCACGGTCCAGTCCTCGTCCTGGCCGGCGAGCTTCAGCAGCACGACGATGTCCTGGCCATTGAGCATGGGCCCAGGATGGCGCCTCGTCTCATGTCCTGAGACACGAGAGAGAGATCTCGCGCTAGCCCATCACGGCTTCGGATGCGGTTCCTCATCGGTCCGTCCGGCCCCCGATCTACCGTCGCAGGTTCGTCTGTCAGCGATCCCGCACCGCCCCGACTTCCTCCGAAGCCATGTCCACGACGCCGTATCGAGCCGGGCCCGAGCCGCCCGGTACGCCCGCTGGAGAGGCGCTCGTCGAAGAGCCGGCCGCGCTGCCGAGCGCGCAATCGCTCGGGGCGGCGCGGGTCGCCGAGCCGATCCCCCAGGTCTCATTCCTGGTGTCCTCCCGCACGGAGATCTACCAGCCGATCGTGCGCGTGCTGTTCGAGGCTCGGCAGGCCTCGCGGATGGCGCTGACGACGTCAGAGGTGGCGGCGGAGCTGGCCCGTTACGAGGAGCTGCGCTTCCATGCGGCCGAGCACCTCGACGCGTACTTGCGCCAGCTACACACGTGGCGCGTCGTCGAGCGCAACGAGCAGCGCGGCGTCGACTACGCGTCGCTCGAGGAGTACTACCGCGGGCGCGTCACGTGGGACCTCACGGACGCCGCGGTGCAGGTCAGCCGGTTCCTGGAGACATTCACCCCGGACGGCGACCGCCCCGGCTCACTCGGCCCCGAGCGCCTGCGTCACGTGCACGGCGAGCTCGCGGCGCTCGCCGAGCTGCTGGACGATCCCGCGCCGGCGGCCGGGCGTGCGCTCCAGGCGTTCACGAACCTCGGCGCCGCGGTCGACGCACTGCGCGCCGGAGTGATGGCCTTCATGGCGACGCTTCAGGCCGCACGGTCCGCAGGTGGCGCGGTCGACGAGGCGCTGTTCGTCGCCTACCGCAACGGCGTCACCGAGCACCTCGAGGACTTTCGCGCCGCTCGGCGGCGCTACTCGCAGCCGATCGTGGCGCTGATCGAGCGACTCGAGGCCGCTGGCGCGCTCGACCGCCTCGTCGCGCTTGCCGCATCGGCCGAGGGGGCCTACGACTTCCGTCGCAGCGAGCGCGAGACGCGCGCCGTCCGGGAGCGCGATCTGCGGCTCGTGTGGCGCGGCGTGCGCGAGTGGTTCGTCGGGGCGGGGGCCGGGCGCGAGTCCCCGTGGCAGCGGCTCGCTGAGGAGCTTCGCGGTGCGATCGGGTGGATCGCTCAGTCGTATCGCCGGCTCACCGAGCAGGCGCAGTCGCGCGTCGACGTGGTCGCCGAGTTCGTCGCGCTCGCGCATCTGTTCGACCGCCAGCCCAGCGACGCGGACTGCCACGCGGTCGCTACGGGCGCGTTCGGCCTCTTCGGCGCTCGTCACGTTGCGCTGCGCGAACACGAGCCCGAGCTGACGAGCGGCCGGTCGTGGCTCGAGGTCCCTGACGAGCTGCTCCCAGACGTACCGCTGCACCTCCGCTCGCCGGACAAGGGCGCCCCGCGCGGGCGCTCCGCGGCGCTCCCTGACGCGACGGCGGCGCGGGAGCGGGCCGCAGCGGAGCGTGCCGAGCAGCGCGAGCGCTCGCGGCGCCTGCTCGAGCGCTTCGCGACGCTCGGCGCGACGCCGCTCAGCGAGCTGCCGCCGCTCGACGCGGATGAGCTCCGCGCGCTGCGCGAGTGGCTGTCCGCGGCGATCGGCGATCCGGCGCCGGCCGGTCGGCCGCGCCGCGGCCGCTCTCCCGACGGCCTGGCGATCGTCACGCTGACGCCCCATCCGGCGGGAGCGAGGACGACGATCCGCACTGCGCACGGAACGCTCGAGACCGAGGACTTCACGTTCGCGGTGAGTGGGGCATGACGACCGTCGACGCGATCCTCGACGAGCACCTCGCCGAGGAGCGCCGCGTCGCGGTCCGCGCGCTGCTGCGACGGCCGCTGCTCCGGCAGGCGGCCGAACCCGTCGCGTTCGCACAGGTGCGGCGCCACGCACGCTGGCTGCGCACGGAGCTGTACGCGCTCGCCGGCTACGAGCTCGCCGTCCACCCGAGCGGTTGGGCGCGCCTGCGCAAGCGCGGACTCCATCCGCGCGACCGGCGGGCGCTGCGCCATCCGCCGACGAGCCGCTGGGCGCGGCGCTCGACGGCGGTCGACCGCTGGCCCGCCCTGTCTCGCCGCCAGTACGTGCTGCTCGCCCTCACGTGCGCCGTGCTCTGCCGCGGGCACCGCTACGTGAGCCTGCGCACGCTGGTCGACGAGGTGCGCGCGCTCGCCGACGACGAGCGCATCCCCCTCGACCTCTACGGCTCCGACCGCCGCCCGTATGTCGGGATCCTGCTGTGGCTCGAGGAGCACGGCGCGATCGAGCGCCGCGACGGCTCCGACCAGGCGCTCGATGCCTGGCGCGAGCAGGATCTCGACGCCGACCTGCTTTGGCAGGTCAACACGCCGCTCGTCGCCGACCTGCTCGGCGCCGCCCGGCCGCTCCAGCCGGAAACGACGCCCGCCGACCTGTTCGACGACGCGCGCGAGTACCTGACCGCCGACGACCGCCGCAACATGAGGGGCAAGTGGCGGCTTGCCCGCCGCCTGCTCGAGCAGAGCATCGTGTACGTCGACGATCTCGACGACGACGAGCGCGCGTGGTGGCGCACCAAGCGCTCGTGGACGGAGGACCGTTGCGCCGAGCTGACCGGGTTGCAGGTCGAGCGGCGCCGCGAGGGGACCATGCTCGTGGACGCCACCGCGGAGCCCGGCCGCGCGCTATCGGACCTGCGATTCCCCAACAACCGGCCGGCGCGCGACACGCAGCTCGCCCTGCTGTTGTGCGCCGAGCTCGCCGCGCACCTGCGCGCGCGCGGGGAGACGGTGCTCCGCGCCGATCTGCTGGCGGCGGGCGAGCGTCTGTGCCGCGCCTACGCCGCCAACTGGCGGCTCCCGGACGACGATCGCGACGCGGCGCTCGCGGCATGCGAGGAAAGCCTCGCACTGCTCGCGGCACACGGCTTTGTGGTCGACGACGGCGCCGCCGTGCGGATCCGCCCCGCCGTCTGCCGCTTCGCCCACGTGCGCGCACAGGACCCGCAGGAGACGCGGGCGTGAGCGCTCGCTTCAGGCCCGCGCGGCTGGGCCTCGTCTCGATCGCTGAGTACATCGACGAGACCTTCCACTTCGCGAACGGCCGCCTGGTGCTCCAGGGCCATAACGGCGCCGGCAAGAGCAAGGCGCTCGAGCTCTCGATCCCCTTGCTGTTCAGCGGCGACACGCGCCCCCGCAACCTCGACACGTTTGGCGGATCGAGCAAGCGGCTGAAGGACGTCGTGCTGTGGAGCGAGTCTCCGAAGCAGACCTTCACCATGCGGACCGGCTGGGTCTGGCTCGAGCTCGAACACCAAGAGGACGGCGCGCAGCGCCACGTGACGCTTGGCGCCGGAATGCACGCCCACCGCGACTGGGCCGACGTCCGTACCCGGTTCTTCGTCCTGGACGGGCCGCGGATCGGTGTGGACGTGCACCTCCGCCAGGACCGCGATCCGGTGACGTTCCCTCATCTCAAGGAGGTGCTCGGGGAGCCGCCGGCGGCACGCATCGTCGACGGCGCGCGCGAGTTCCGCGCACTGCAGGACGACTTGCTGTTCGGCTTCGGCGATGAGGACCGCTATCAGGTGATGCTGCGCCTGCTGCTCGCGCTGCGCCGGCCCAACCTCTCCGAGAACATGCAGCCCGACACGATCGGCGAGCTGCTGCGCGAGACGCTGCCGCCGGTCGACGGCGCCCTCGTCGGGCGGATCGGCGCGCTGCTCGAAGAGCTCGAGCGCATCGGCGACGAGCAGCGCGAGGCCGAGCGCGCCGCCGAGACCGTGCGCGGCGTGCACGAGGACTACCGCCGGCTCGCCACGGCGATCGCCCGCGAGCGCGCCACGGCGCTGCACGGGGCCACGGATGACATGCGCCGCGCCGGGCGCGCGTTGCGCGCCGCCGGCGAGCGCGCGCACGCTGCCCAGGCCGCGCTGACGGCGGCCCGCGCGGAGCGCGAGGGCGCGATCGCCGACGCCGAGGAAGCCGACGCGCGGCTGCGCGAGCTGCGCGACTCGCCGGAGGCGCGTGCGGCCGACGCGCTCGCCCGGCGAGCCGAGGCTCTGGAGCGCGCGCGAGCGCAGGCGAACGAGCTGGAGGCTGCTGCTGTGGCCGCCGCTGATGAGGCGGCCGACGCGCACGCTGCGCGCGCCGGCGCGGAGGCCGATGCCACCGCGCACGGGGCGGCCGCGCGGCAGGCCGCCGAGGACGCGAGCGGCGCCGCGGCCGCGGCCGGCGTCGCGGGCCACCCCGCCGCGGCCGAGCAAGGCCGCAACGACCCCGGGCGGCTCGCGGCGGCGCTGCGCGTGCTCACCGATTCCCGCCGCGGTGAGCTCGCCGAGCAGCAGCGCCTGGACGCGGAGCGCGAGCGCGCGGCCGCTGCTCTCGACGGGCGTCGCGAGACCCGCGACGCCGCCGATGGTGACCTGCGCGAGCGCAGGGAGGCACGCGCGGAGGCGGACCGTCAGGCCGAGGACGCGACGACGGCGCATGTCGCCGCCGTCGAGGCGTGGGCAGCGGCCGGCGATCTGTTCACGGCCGGGCCGGATGCCACGAACGCCGACCTGCTCGCCCGAGCCGAGCGCGACGGCGACGGCGAGGCGCCGGGCCGCGCCTTCGCTCAGCGGCTCGGCGGCGAGCAGCGCGGCCGGCTGCAAGCGCTCGCGGCCGCCGCGCGCGAGCGTGCGCGGTCCCTCACAGCAGAGCGCGAGCCGATCGCCGCCGAGCGCGAGCGGCTGGCGAGCGCGCTCGATCCGGTCGTACCGGCGCCGGCGTGGCGGCAGCGCAGCCCCGATGCGCCCGGCGGACAGCCGCTGTGGCGGCTGGTCGACTTCGCCGCGGACACCGAGGACGGCGTTCGCGGCGGCCTGGAAGGCGCGCTCCACGCCGCCGGCCTGCTCGACGCGCTTGTCGCCGACGACGGCGCCGTCTGGCGCGGCGGCGACGTCCTGCTCGTGCCGGCGCCGCTGCCGGAGGGCACGCCGACGCTCGCGGACGTCCTGCGCCCGGACGGCGCCTGCGACGGCGCGCTCGCCGAGCGCGTCCGGGCACTGCTGGCGTCGATCGGGCTCGGTGCCGGCAGCGCGCCGGTGTGGTGCGCCGGCGACGGTCGCTTCGCGTTCGGTCCGGGCCGCGGCACGCACCGGCTCGAGTCGCCGCAGCTCATCGGCGCCGCCGCGCGCGAGCGCCTGCGCGCCGAGCAGCTGAGCGAGCTCGACACCCGCCTCGCACTGCTCGACGCGCGCATCGCCGAGGAGGCGGTGAGCGCCGAGCGACACAAGGCCGAGGTGGAGGCGCTGCTCGCCTTCCTCGAGCGCTACCCGGACCCGGCTGCGCTGCGCTCCGCCGTGCGCGCCACCCAGGACCTCGCCCGCGAGGAGCGCCACGCCGCCGAGCGCCTGCGCCGCGCGCAGGAGCGCCTCGACGAGGCTGCCGGCGCCGCACGCCTCGCCGCCGACCTCGCCGCTCAGCACCGCACGCTGCACGCGATCGCCGACGACATCGGCGCTCAGACGGCTGCCCTCGACGAGTACGTCCGCAGCGCCGAGCGCCTCGTGGCGACCGCGGGCCTGCTCGCCACCGTCGCGGGGCACCTCGAGCGGGCGACCGCACGTGCTGCCCGCGCCGCGGCGCGCGCCGAGCAGGCCGCGCGGGCAGCGCGCGACGCGCGGCGAGGCGCCGACGCAGAGGCCGCCGCGCTCGACGAGGCCCGCACCGCCGCCGGCGACGGGCCGGCGCAGGCGCTGGCCCGTATCGAGGCGCTCACCGCCGCCGGGCGCGCGGCGCGCAGGCGCTCCCAGGAGCTGCTTGCCAAGGTCGAGGCGCAGGTCGAGGAGGGTGCCACCGCACGCGCGAAGCTCGAGATCGCTCAGGAGCGTGAGCACGAGACGCGCGGCCGGCTCCGTGCGGGGCAGGAGCAACTGCGCGCGCTCGGCCGCGCCGACTTCGTGCGGCTCGCACTCGGCGATGCGGCCCCGCAGGACGCGCAGGCCTCGGAGGGGTGGGACGACGCGCGCTGCACCGAGGTCGCCGCGCTCCTCGCCGAGGGCGAGCTGGCGACCGACTCGCCCCGCGCGCAGCTGATGTCGCGCTTCGATGCGGCCCACCTCCGTCTTAAGGAGACGCTCGCCAGCCACCGCCGCGTCCGCGTGTTCCTCGACCGCACACCCGACGAGCTTCCGGTCCTCGGCGCGCGCATCGACGGGCAGGCCCGCGCGTTCGTCGACGTGGCGACGTGGATCGAGGCCGAGCTCGCACGGCTGCGCGGCCTGCTCGACGAGCGCCAGGCCCGGCTTCTGTCCGATCACCTCGCCGACGACGTCGCAGAGCATCTCCACGAGCGCATCCACACCGCGCGCGAATGGGTCGACCGCACCGCGCAGACGACCGCGCGCTGCCGGACGTCGAGCGGAATGGGCGTCGTCCTGCGCTTCCGCGAGCGCGACGACGACCATCCTGGCCTGGCGCGGGCGATCCGCTTGCTCGGCACCCCGCCCGACCTGCTCGAGCCCTCGCAGCGCGAGGAGCTCGTGCGATTCCTGTTCGACCGCATCGAAGCGATGCGCGCGACCGACGGCGAGGAGTCGCTCGAGCGGCTCCTCGGCCAGGTGCTCGACTACCGGCAGTGGTTCTGCTTCGACCTTCAGGTCCGCATGCCCGACGGGGCGCTCGTTCCGTTCACACGCCGGCGCAAGGACATCGGCTCCGGTGGCGAGCGGGAGGTGCTGCTGCACCTGCCTCTGCTCGCGGCGGCGGCCGCTGTCTACGACGCCGCGGCGCCGCATGCACCACGTCTGATCGCGCTCGACGAGGCGTTCAACAAGGTCGACGAGACCGGCGAGCGCGGTCTGCTGCAGGCGATCGTCGAGCTCGACCTCGACTTCCTGCTGTGCGGCTACGACCTGTGGTGCGCGCACCCCGAGGTCCCCGCGGTCGAGATCTACCACCTCAAGCGCTGGGACGACCACTTCGGGATCGTGCCCCTGCATCGTTTCCGCTGGGACGGCGTGCGGACCGTCGAACTCGATCCCGCCGCATGACCGGCGCCGCGCGCACGGCGGCCTCTCCGGGACTCGACGGGCTGCTGCGTGCCGCGGCGGAGCGCTACCGCGTCCTCGGGCGGGTCGGCGGATCGGTGCGCCTGACAGCGCTCTCCGCGCCTGAGGCGCGGGCGATCGCGCACCTCGGCGTGACCGGACGGAGGCTTCCGCACGCCGGTGACAGCATCGACGTCGATCTCTCCCGGCTCGATTCCGCGCTCACCGGCGCCGGCGGCCTCCTCGCCGTCCTGCGCGCGGGGGGGCATGAGCTGGCCACGCGCGCCGAGCACCGGGCAGCGGCGCGTGGCGTGCTCGATGCGGCGTGGGACGCCGCTTCGGCGGCGGTCGGCGACGAGCGCGTCGCGGCGTGGATCGTCGACCTGCGTCGCAGCCGCGGCGGCGGCCCGCCCGATGCCCTGCCGATCGCTGTGCGCGCGCTCGCGCTGCTCAATGGCCGGAGGACGTGGGATCGCGCACGGCTTGCGAGCGAGGCGGCGGGGGACCCCCACGCGTTCGACGACGACCGTCCCGCGGCGGCCCTGCTCCTCGGCGCGCTTGCATTCCGCGACGGTGCCGAGGTGCCGGCAGACGCGCCCGATCGCCGAGCGTTGCTCGCGCGACACGGGATCCTCGTCGACCCGCTCAGCTCGAGCGTGCTCGTCTGCGGTCTGCGCGTCACCGGCACGGGACCGGCGGCCGCGCTGCTGCGGTCCGCCGACGGCGGGCATGTCCTTCTGACACTGGCGCAGGTGGCTTCGAGCGAGCTGCGCCGGTCCGAGAGGGATCTGTTCACCTGCGAGGGCGCGGTCGTGGTGCGTGCCGCGGAGAGCGTCGGCCACGCGCCGCTCATCTGCACCGATGGCCAGCCGTCGACCGCCTGCGACGCACTGCTGCGCCAGGTCGCCCCGCTACGGGCAGCCGTTAGGCACAGCGGCGACTTCGACTGGGGCGGCTTGCGCATCGCAGCGCTGATGGGCCGCCGATACGGCGCGCGCTCCTGGCGTCACGACGCAGCGGCCTACGAGCTCGCTCTCCAGGGCGCGGCGCACCGTCCGCGATCGCTCGACCCGCCTCGCGGTCGCCCGCCGGCGGAGTTTGAGGAACTCTGGGAACGGCTCGACGAGCAGCGCGTGCCGATCTGGCAGGAGGACATCGTCGATCTGCTCATCGAGGATCTGCGCCGCGGCTCGGCATCGGCCGCACGACGGAATCGGCCGGGACGTCCTGGTTTTCTGGCGAGTTCTTGGCGACGTCGGCGGCGAGATTTGGCTTTCTAGATCTAGATCCAAATCGTCAGCGTTGGCGTCGGCCTACGGAACCGAAGGTCAGAGGTTCGAATCCTCTCGGGCGCGTTCCTGGATTCCGCTTGGTAGGGCGGTCCTCGAGCTCGACGAAACCGCCAGGCGCCCGGCGATCCGCCAGGCCGGAGCACCTCGCGGCGAGGATCCGTGCCGGCCGCGGCGCCGCGGAAGGCGAGCGCAAGCAGGTCACGGTGTTGTTCGTCGACGTGGTCGGCTCGCCCGCTGCTCGGCGAGCGCCTCGGGGTAGATCGCGCCGACCCAGATCTCCGACAGCGTGTCGGCGACGGACTCGGCGGAGTCCGGCGGCTGCTTCTGGCCGAGCCGCTCGACGAACACCGAGGTGTTCATGAGCAGCAGGGCGCGCGCGATCTCTGGCGCGTTGCGCACGCGCGTCACGCCGCGCTCGCGCTGCGCGCTCAGCTGTTCGGCGATGGCCCGGATCCAGTCCTCGAGGATGCCGTCGCGCCACGCCTGCTGGACCGCCTCGTGGTGGAACGAGGCCTCGTGGATGGCCGCCAGCACGCGGCCGTGGCGCGCGTAGATCTCCGCCACGGCGCGGATCGCGCGGGGGACGCTGGCGACCGGGTCCTCGTCGTGCCCGGCGTCGATCCACGGCATCGCCACGTCCATCATCTCGCCCTGGACCCGGCGCATCAGCGCGATCGCGACCTCGTCCAGGCTGCGGAAGTAGTGGTAGAAGGTCGATCGGGTCATGCCCGTGCGGCGCATGAGCTCGTCGACGCTCATGTCGCGGTACGGCCGCTCGGCGAGCACCGCCTCCGCCGCGTCGAGGATCTCGCGCTCCGCGTCGCTGGGGAGCCGGCGGATCCGCCGTGCCTTCGTCGCCGTCCGCTCGGTTGCCATGCGCCAAGAGTACTCGCCCGGACCGCTTATCGACACGGCGTCGATATCTTCGCTACGATGTCGACACCGCGTCGATAGGAGCTGTCGAGACCATGGCCCAAGCCCCCACCGTCACGCCGTTCGAGCCGCATCAGCACCACGTCGACGTCCTGATCGTCGGCGCCGGGCTCTCCGGCATCGCCGCCGGCTACCACCTGCAGGCCAGCTGCCCGGGCAAGAGCTACGCGATCCTCGAGTCGCGCGACTCGATCGGCGGCACGTGGGACCTGTTCCGCTACCCGGGCATCCGGTCGGACTCCGACATGTTCACGCTCGGCTACGGCTTCCGCCCGTGGAAGGCGGCCAAGGCCATCGCCGACGGGCCCGCGATCCTCGAGTACGTCAAGGACACGGCGCGCGAGTACGGGATCGACCGCCACATCCGCTTCAACCACCGCGTGATCCGCGCCACGTGGTCGTCGGACGAGCAGCGCTGGACGGTCGAGGCAGAGCGCACCGACACGGGGGAGACCGTCCACCTGACGGCGGACTTCCTCTTCTCGTGCACCGGCTACTACCGCTACGACGAGGGCTACACGCCCGAGCTGCCCGGGACCGAGCGCTTCAAGGGCCGGATCGTCCACCCGCAGCACTGGACCGACGACATCGACTACGCCGGCAAGCGGGTCGTCGTGGTCGGCAGCGGCGCGACCGCGGTCACCCTCGTCCCGGCGATGGCACCGGACGCCGCGCACGTCACCATGCTCCAGCGCTCGCCGAGCTACGTCGTCTCGCTCCCGAACGAGGACCCGATCGCCAAGGTCCTCCACCGCCTCCTGCCCGAACGCTGGGCGCACAGCGCGCTGCGCTGGAAGAACGTGCTGCTGATGATGGCCAGCTTCCAGCTCAGCCGGCGCGCGCCGAAGTTCATGCGCAAGCTGATGCGCGCGGGCGTCAAGAAGGCGCTGCCCGAGGGCTACGACGTCGACACGCACTTCAACCCCCGCTACAACCCGTGGGACCAGCGCGTCTGCCTCGTCCCGGACGGCGACCTCTTCGAGGCGATCGGCAGCGGTCGCGCGTCGGTGGTCACCGACCGGATCGAGACCTTCACCGAGACCGGGATCAGGCTCGAGTCCGGCCAGACCCTCGAGGCCGACATCGTGATCACCGCGACCGGCCTGAACCTGCTCGCGCTCGGCGGGATGGAGCTCTCGGTCGACGGGCGCGAGGTCGACCCGTCCCAGGCGCTGACCTACCGGGGCATGATGATCAGCGACGTGCCGAACCTGGCGCTGGCCGTCGGCTACACGAACGCGTCGTGGACGCTCAAGGCCGACCTGATCTGCCGGTACGTGGCGCGCCTGCTCAACCACATGGACGTGCGCGGCTACACGCAGGCGACGCCGCGGCCCGAGCGGACGGACGGCCCGGCGCAGCCGTTCCTCAACCTCACCAGCGGCTACGTCCAGCGCGCGGTCGACCAGTTCCCCCGGCAGGGCGCCGAGGCGCCCTGGCGTATCCACCAGAACTACGTGCGCGACATCGCGCTCATCCGCCGCGGCGACCTCGAAGAGGGCATGGAGTTCGCCGCCGCCCAGTCGGTCGCGCGGCCCGCGGAGCGGCTGGCGGCATGAACATCGACGAGCTGCTCGACCGCGCCGTCGCCGGCGGCGTCGTCCCCGGGATCGTCGCCGTCGTCGCCGACCGCGACGGCATCGTGCACGAGGGCGCCGCCGGCGCGGCGCGCCCGGACACGCTGTTCCGCATCGCCTCCATGACGAAGGCGATGACGAGCGTCGCCGCGCTGCGGCTCGTCGAGCGCGGCGAGCTGCGGCTCGACCAGCCGGTCGCCGACATCCTGCCCGCGTTCGGCGACCTGCACGTGCTCGAGGGCTTCGACGGCGACCAGCCGCGCCTGCGCCCGCCCGCGCGCCCGGTCACGATCACGCACCTGCTCACGCACACGTCCGGGCTGGGCTACTGGTTCTCCAGCGACGAGCTCGTGCGGTGGCACGAGCTCACGGGCGCGCCGACGATCCTCACCGGGCGGCGGGCGAGCATCGACACGCCCCTGATCCACGACCCGGGAGAGCGCTGGACCTACGGCGTGAGCACCGACTGGCTCGGGCAGATCGTCGAGGCGGTCAGCGGCCGGTCGCTCGAGGACCAGCTGCGCGAGCACGTGTGGGGTCCGCTGGACATGCCGGACGCGACGTTCTTCCCGACCGGCGAGCAGCGCTCGCGCCTGATGGAGCTCGTCTCGCGCACGCCGGACGGCGCCCTCGGGCCGAGCCCGTTCGTCGAGCCCGAGCCGGAGTTCGCCTCGGGCGGGGGCGGCGGCTACGCGACGGCGCGCGACTACGCCCGCTTCCAGCGCGCGCTGCTGCGCGGCGGCGAGCTCGACGGCGCGCGGATCCTGCAGCGCGAGACCGTCGAGCTGATGTTCGCCGACCACCTCCACGGCGCGCCGCTGCCGGAGGTCATGCGCTCGGCCGTGCCGGAGCTGACCAACGACGTCCCGAGCCTCCCCTTCAAGCAGGGCTGGGGCCTGGGCCTGCACATCGTGCTCGAGGACATCCCGGGCATGCGGCGCGCGGGCACGGGCGACTGGGCGGGCCTGTTCAACTGCTACTTCTGGATCGACCGCAAGAGCGGGATCAGTGCCGCGCTCATGACGCAGCTACTGCCGTTCTTCGACGCCCGGATGGTCGAGACGCTGCTCGGCTTCGAGGCCGCGGTGTACGCGGAGCTCGGCGCGGTCACCGCCGCGTAGCGCCCGGTCAGCGCGCCGCGCGGGCGCCAGCGTTGCGGTCGGCGCGACGAGCGGATCGTCGAGCCACGCGGGCCCGTCGGCGGTCCTGGCCGGCGCCGCCGTGACGGCCGCGGCGCGCTGGTCGCCGCCGCCGAGGCGCCACGTGCGCACCGCGCTCTCGAAGCGCGAATCGGGGGCGTCCAGGAAGCCGAAGCGCGGCGAGGTCTCGGCGCTGGACCGGGACTTGGTGCCTGAGCGCATCCGAGCGGCAGGCAAAATAGCTACGTGTCCATTTGTTAGTTGTGGCGACACCGATTCGCGCTACGCTCTTCAGACGATGAGCTCGCCACCTCCAGTTGCCCGTCGACGCGGCCGGCCCAAGGCCGGGGAGGCCGTCGATGCGGGCGCGATCCTCGACGCGGCCCTTCGCGCGTTCGCGCGGCATGGCTTCGACGGCGTGTCGGTGGCCACGCTCAACCGCGAGCTCGGGGTCAGCCACAACCTGATCCATCAGCGCTTCGGGTCCAAGGCCGAGCTGTGGCGCGCGGCTGTCGATCACGGGTTCGGCCGGATGGTGCGCCACATGGAGGGCGTGTTCGACCCGACGATCTCCGACCCGCTGGAGCAGCTGCGGCTGGCGATCCGGAGCTTCATCGTCTTCTCGGCCGAGCACCCGGAGCTGCTCGCGCTGATGGACATCGAGGCGCGCCAGGACACCGACCGTCTCGCCTACATCTACGAGACCTACATGGCGCCGATGTACGGCGGGATCGGGCGGCTGTTGGAGTATCTGATCGCCGAGGGGCGCATCCGTGAGGTGCCGCTGCGCACGTTCCACTTCCTGATCGCGCACGGCGCCATCGCGCCGTTCACGCTCGTCCCGCTCGCCGAGCACTTCGACGCGCGCTCGCCCATGAAGCCGCGTGCCATCCAGGAACACGCCGAGCTGATCGCCGACCTGATCATCGCCGGGGTGCGGACGGATGCCGGCACTCAAGTAGAGGCACATCAAGAAAATATTTGACTCTGCTCCATTAGTTGCGCTACGGTGCCGGGCATGCTCCTGCGCACCACTCCCGACGGGCTGACCGTCAAAGACGAGGTCGACGGCCGCTGGGTCGCCCTCGCCGCAGCCGCTGAGCGCTACGGGTCCGCCGACGACGCGGCCGCGCTCGGCGCGTGTGATCTGGTCGAGTTCCTCGCCGGCGGCGAGGACCTGGAGCAGCGCACGCGATCGCTCCTCGACGCCTCCCGCGGCGACGAGTCGGTGTCGGCCGATCCCACCGGCGCCCGCCTACCGCTGCGGCCGCGCTCGATCCGCGCCTTCATGGTCTGGGACACCCACTACACGGGGTCGGCGCGGATGATGGTCAAGCGCTTCTTCCCCAAGCCGATCGCGGCGCTCGCGGGCGGCTTCGAGCGGGTGACCGGTAGGACGTTCCCGCCGTTCAAGCCGAAGGAGCGCTTCTACCGGGTCCCCTCGTTCTACATGGCCAACCACACCGCCGTCCTCGCCGACGGCGAGCCGATGTGGTGGCCCCGCCACACCAAGTACCTCGACTTCGAGCTCGAGCTCGCCTGCGTGCTCGCCCGCCCGATCGCCGACGCCACCCCCGAGGAGGCCAGGGCCGCGGTCGGCGGCTGGTTCGTCATGAACGACTGGAGCGCGCGCGACGTCCAGGCCGACGACCAGCGCCACAACCCGTTCGGCCCGGTCGTCAAGGCCAAGACCTTCGCCAACTCGATCGGCGGCGACGTGCTCACCGCATCGTCACTGCCCGACTGGCGCACCGCGACCGGCCGCGTCCGCGTGGACGGCGAGGTCTGGTGCGAGGGCACCACCGCCGGCGCCGTCCACGACATCGGCGACATGCTCGCCTACGCCTCCACCGGCGAGCGCCTGCAAGCCGGCGACGTCATCTCCACCGGCACGTTCCCCGGCTGCTGCGGCCTGGAGCTCGACCGCTGGATCACCCCCGGCCAGACCGTCGAGCTCGAGATCGACGGCATCGGCACCGTCACGAACACCATCGTCCCCGACCACAAGCCCTGACACCATGACCACCGCCATCTCGATCCTCCTCGCGCTGCTGTTCGCCGCCACCGCCGCCGGCAAGCTCACCGGCCAGCCCATGTCGCTGGCGATGCGCGACCACCTCGGCATCGCCGCCGTCCGCTGGCAGCAGATCGGCCTCCTCGAGCTCGCCGGCGCCGCCGGTGTGCTCATCGGCCTTGCCCTGCGCCCGCTCGGCGCCGCCGCCGCCGCTGGCCTGGCCCTGCTCTCGATCGGCGCCATCGCAACCCACGTCCGCGCGGGCGACAAACCCGTCGCCGCGGCCCCCGCCGTCCTCGCCCTCGCACTCGCCGTCGCGACCGTCGCGCTGCACGCCACCACCTGAGGAACCGAGATCATGAGCACACACCGCACGCCGCACTGGGAGCGCGCACTCGTCACCGGCGCCTCTGCGGGCATCGGCGAGGCCTTCGCTCGCCGCCTGGCTGCCGAAGGGACCGCGCTGGTCCTCGTCGCCCGCGACAAGCAACGACTGCAGGCGCTGGCGGACGAGCTCGAGGCCGCGAACGCCGTCGAGGTGGAGGTGCTCGCGGCCGACCTCGCCGACCCGGACGGGGCCGCAGCCGTCGCCGAGCGCATCTCCGCCAAGCCGACGATCGACCTGATGGTCAACAACGCCGGCATCGGATCCAAGGGTGAGTTCGCCGATCTCCCGCTCGACGGCGAGCTGCGTCTGGTCGACGTCAACATCAGCGCGCTGATGCGGCTGACCCAGGTCGCGATCGGGCAGATGACCCGCCGCGGCGCAGGCAACGTGATCAACGTCTCGTCGATGTCGGGGCTGCAGCCGGTCCCTTCCATGGCGACCTACGGCGCGACCAAGGCGTTCGTCAACAGCTTCACCGACGCGCTGCATGAGGAGACGCGGGGGACCGGCGTCACCATCACCGCGGTCATGCCTGGCTTCGTGCGCACGGAGTTCCAGGAGCGCACCGGCAACCCGGACGGGTTCCCGCAGGTCCCCAAGCTCATGTGGCTCACGCCAGAGCAGGTCGCAAGCGACGCGCTCGATGCGGCGCGCAAGGGGCGCGCCGATTGCGTGCCCGGCCGGGGCTACCGCCTTGCGTCCGTGCTGATGGGGGTCACCCCGCGATCCGTGCTTCGCCGCTTCTCGGGCGCGACCGCCAAGTACCACTGATCGGACGCCGAGCAGATGATCGAGAGCACGTCGGTCCTGGTGGTCGGCGCAGGCCCGGTCGGCCTGACGCTGGCCCTGGAGCTCGAGCACCACGGGGTGGACGCGCTGCTGGTCGAGCGCAACACGACCACGACGCAGCACCCCAAGATGGACATCACCAACGGCCGCAGCATGGAGTTGTTCCGCCGGCTCGGTGTCGCCGACGACCTGCGCGAGGTGGCCGTCCCTACCGACAACTCGCTCACCGTGACCTGGGCGACCAACGCGGTGGGCTGGGAGCTCGCCTCGTTCACCTACCCGACCGTCGACGAGATGCGGGAGACGATCCGCGAGCACAACGACGGCTCGCTCCCCCTCGAACCGGCGATGCGGGTCTCGCAGATCGTCATCGAGCCTGCGCTGCGCGACGTGCTGCAGGACCGGGCGGAGCACGTGAGGGTCCAGTACGGGTGGGCGCTGGAGCGCTTCGAGGAGGACGCCGACGGCGTGACCGCCCACCTGGTCTCCCACGGCGGCGAGCGCCGGACGGTGCGCGCTCGCTACCTCGCCGGCTGCGACGGCGCCGGCAGCGTCGTGCGACGCCAGCTCGGCATCGGCCTCGACGAGATCGAGCTGCGCAAGCTGATCGTCACCGAACTCGGCCTGCCGCGCGTCGCCGCGTCGGCCGTCCGCACGTTCGCCACCACGCGGACCCGGCCACCGGACGGCCGGTTCTACCTCGTGCACTTCACCACGCCCGAGCCCGAGGCCCTCACGCGCTTCGGCTGCGCGTGGCACCTGCAGTCACCGGAGGGGTGGACGGTGATCTCCCAGAACGACGGCGACACCTTCACCCTCCACGCCCCGCTGGAGATCGGCGCCGATGCCGACAAGATCGATCCGCGCGAGTTCGTCTACGAGCGCGTCGGCCGGCGGTTCGCGATGGACGTCCTGGTCGCCAACGCCTGGACACCGCGGCTGACCGTCGCCGACTCCTTCGGCCGCGGCCGCGTCTGGATGGCCGGCGACGCCACGCACCAGGTGACCCCGACCGGCGGCTACGGCATGAACACCGGCGTCGGTGACGCCGTGGGGTTGGGCTGGGCGCTCGCGGCGCAGCTGCAGGGCTGGGGCGCCCCCGGCCTGCTGAGGGCCTATGAGCAGGAGCGGCGCGCGGTCGCCTTCCGCAACCGCGAGGCCGCCGGTCGCCACAGCCTCGTCCGCGGCGCGATCATGGCAGCCAACTGGTTCTCCATGCACAGCGAACGCTGGCTGGGGGAACGCACGCGCCGGCGGCTCGGCCGCGAGATCTCAGACCTCGGCAACCTCGAGAACGAGGCGCTCGGCATCGAGCTGGGCTACCGCTACGACTCCTCGCCGGCCGTCTGCCACGAGCCCGGCGGCCAGGCGCCGCGGCAGACGATGGACGAGTACACGCCGAGCACCTGGCCCGGCGCCCGGCCGCCGAGCCTGCTCCTGCAGGGCGGCCGGGCGATCTTCGACCTCTTCGGTCGCGGGTTCACGCTGTTGCGGTTCGCCGACTGCGACGTGTCCGCGCTGCTCGACGCGGCGGAGGAGCGCAACGTTCCGCTCGAGGTCGTCGACGTCCGCGACACTCACGCCCGCGCGCTCTACGAGCGCGACCTCGTCCTCCTTCGCCCGGACCAGCACGTCGCCTGGCGCGGCGACACCGCACCCGCGGATCCCCTGCACGTCATCGACCGCGTCCGCGGCGCCCACGCCTGACGAGGACGACACGATGAGCCCCGAGCAGGTTGTACGCGACTTCTACGCCGCCTACGCGCGCCGCGACATCGACGAGATGATGTCCCATGTCAGCGACGGGATCGTCGAGGACCTCTCCGGCGTCGGTCTGGTCACCGGCGCCCAGCAGGAACGCGAGTTCCTCGCCGGTGTCATCGCGTCCTTCCCCGACCTCGTCACCGAGCTGACCGGTCTGCTCGCCTGCGGTGACGTGGTCGCGGTCGAGTGGCGGCGCGCAGGCACGTTCTCCGGTGCTCCGTGGACTGGTCTGCCCGCCAGCGGCAAGCCGTTCGCGCTGCGCGGTGGCGCCTTCCTCGAAGTGAGCGAGAACAAGATCACCCGGATCACCGGCTACTACGACACCGCCGAGTTCGCACGGCACATCGGCGCGCTGCCGGCCGCGGGATCGCGCGGCGAGCGACTCGGCGTGGCCATCTTCCGCGCACGCGTTCGGCTGCAGCGGGCAGCCCGGGCGCTGACGAGACCGTCCATCACCACACGAGCCGCCGTCGGCGGGGAGGAGAAGGCCTGACATGGTCACTCGCATCGGGCACATCGCCCTCAACGTCGCGGACCTCGATCGCGCGGTCGACTTCCAGCGGCAGGTCATCGGCCTCGTCGAGACCGAGCGCGTCGGCCGGACCAGCTACCTGACCTGCAACGACCGCCACCACGAGCTCATCCTCATCGAGGACCCGGCTCACCGCGGCTACGACCACCTCGCGCTGCAGGTCGCCGATGGGGCCGCGCTGGAGACCGCGCGCAGGGTGCTGCCGAAGGCCGGCGGCGCGCTGCTGGGCGAGATCTACGACGGTGAGCCGGGCATCGACCGCGCGTTCAAGGTCCGCTCGCCCGGCGGCCACGTCTACAAGCTGTTCTGCGGGATGGACACCGTGGACGTCGACCTTCCCCACGATCGGCCGACGCACTTCGAGCACCTCTCCTGCAAGGTCCTCAACCACCGCAAGGAGGAGAAGTTCCTCACCGCGCTGGGCTTCACGAACAGCGACCGGATGGGCTTCATGGCGTCGTGGTGGCACTGCGACGAGGACCACCACGGCATCGCGCTGACGCTCGCGCCGCGGTCGGAGCTGTCGCACTACGCCTACGCGTGGCCGGACCTCAACGCGCTGGGCCGCGTCGCCGACCGGCTGCGCGCCGCCCGCAACCGCAAGTGCATCTGGGGGCCGAGCCGTCACGGGCCGGGGAACAACCACTTCCTCTACTTCCACGACGACGACGGCGCGATGATCGAGTGCTGCTCAGAGCTCGCGCAGATGACCCGCGACGGCTACGAGCCGAAGACGTGGTCGATGCACCCGCGGACGATCAACCAGTGGGGCGGTCCGCCGCCGCCGCGGTTCATCCTCACCGGGTTCCCGATCGCCACGACGAGCGCCGACTGATGGCCATGCCGACGACCGCACCACCGGACGCAAGGCGCACCCGGTGCAGAAGGCGATCGGCCTGGCCGCGGCGCCGCTGGTCGAGCGCGTCGCCCAGCGCCTGGCCCCGGGCAGCGAGGGCTTCAACCTCCGTTTCGCCGAGCGGTTCACCCGCGCGCTGGACATCCCGGTGATCTGCGTCGGCGGCTTTCACAGCCGCGTCGCCATGGAAGGGGCCATCCGCGCCGGCAGCTGCGACGCGGTCTCCGCCGCCCGCGCGTTCATCGCCGACCCGTACCTCTTCCTCACCGTCACCGGCGACCCCGTGCCCGACCGGCCGGTGTGCGGCTACTGCAACGGCTGCATCGCACGCTTCGGTGGCCAGCCGGTCGAGTGCTACAGCCCGGCGATCCGGGCACGCAAGGACGCCATGCTGCGTCGCCCCATCCCAGCCGAGAGCGAGGCCCGCTGATGCCCCACCCGATCAAGACGACCTCGTTCCTCTCGCCGCTCATGCTGCGCGAGGACGTGCCGCGCCAGACCGCGTCCGACTACTGGGCCGGCCCGCACGCCGAGATCGTCAAGCGCAGCCTCCCCGGGATCGTGGAGTACGTCCAGCACCACTTCTCGGCCACCGACCACGGCTTCTGGCCCGCAACGCAGAGCGTCGGCACCCACATCCCCGCGACCTGGCGGATCGACGGCTACCCCGAGGTCCGCTTCAAGAGTCTCGCCGCCGCCTTGACGACCCCGCTGCACATGCGCGACATCCACTTCGACGAGCAGAACGTCTTCGCCCGCGTGCTCGGCCAGCCCACGCCGCCCGGTGGCGGTCGCTGGTGGACCGACGGCTTCGACGACGCCGTCGGCCACCGCGTCGCACTGCTCCTGCGCCGCCGCCGCGGGGCGCGCAGCAGCGCGTTCCGCCACTTCGTCCACGAGCGGATCGGCCCCGCGCTCCTCGCCGCGGGCGCCCGCGATCTGCGGACCTACACGTTCCTTCCGTACTCGCGCCTCGTGAACCCCACTCCCGGTGTCGCGCACGACAACCCCGCCGACCGCCGCTACCACGGCGCCGTGACCATCGGCCTCGACGACCGCGCGGCCGCCGACACGCTGCTCGCCTCGCCGCAGGTCGCGGCGATCGTCGCCGAGCAGCACACGGTCCTCACCGCCGTGCACGCCTTCAGCGTCGAACGGTCGGTGCCCGTGGTCAGGATCACCCGATGATGGCGGCCGGCCATCACCGGGGGCTCCTGGGGAGCCGGCTCCTCGACCGATGGCGACGCAGCCCGGGGGATTGACCAGGGCACGCACGGGCGCGAACGGTCGCGCGACCAGCGACCGTGTCTGCCGACAGCAACGCATAGGAGGCGGACGATGACCAGCACCGGCGGGTCGGGGGCGTAGCGATGACCACCGCGCACCCCATCCACGGCGCGCTGGCGGCGCTCGACGACGCGGCCGTGTGGCTCAACTCCGAGCCGCTGACGGCGGACGGGCTGCGCGGGCGCGTCGTCGCGGTCGACTTCTGGACGTACTCGTGCGTGAACTGGCTGCGGACCCTGCCGTACGTCCGGGCGTGGGCCGAGAGGTATCGCGGCCGCGGGCTCTTCGTCGTCGGCGTGCACGCGCCCGAGTTCGGGTTCGAGCACGACCTTGACAACGTGCGCCGCGCCGCGGCCGAGCTGGGCGTCGGCTACCCGGTCGTCATCGACAACGACTTCGCCATCTGGCGGTCGTTCGAGAACCGGTACTGGCCGGCCCTCTACCTCGTCGATGGCGACGGGCGCCTCCGGTTCCACCACTTCGGCGAAGGCGCCTACGAGGAGACCGAGCGAGCGATCCAGCAGCTGCTGGGCGTCGACGAGGAGACCGTCCGCGTCGAGGCCGGCGGCCTCGCCGAGGCGGCCGACTGGGGCACGCTGAGGTCGCCGGAGACCTACCTGGGCGACGCCCGCGGCGAGCGCCGCAGCTACCGGCCCGCCGACGGGCTCGCGCTCAACGACTGGGCGCTCGTCGGCGAGTGGTCGGTGGGCGAGGAGACCGCCGTCCTCGACGCGGCCGCCGGTTCGATCGCGTACCGCTTCCAGGCGCGCGACCTCAACCTCGTGCTCGCGCCGCCGGCGCCGGACGCGCGGGCTCGCTTCGCCGTGCTCCTCGACGGTCAGCCGCCGGGTGATGCCCACGGGCTCGATGTCGACGCGTCCGGCGAGGGCACCGTCTCCGAGCCGCGGATGTACCAGCTCGTCCGCCAGCACGCCGCCATCGCCCCGCGCACCTTCGAGATCACGTTCCTCGACCCGGGCGTGCGCGCGTACGTCTTCACGTTCGGCTGATAGGGCTACTCCTCGACGACGTCGACGACCTCGTACACGCCGGAGACGTGCTCGTTCTCCACGAACGCCGAGAGCCGGTCGACACGCTTCGTCTCTGCCGCGTCGGCGTCCGCTCGCCAGCGGCGGTAATCCTCGATGGTCATGTCGAACAGACCGAAGGAGATGACCTCGTCTTCGTCGCGGATGTTGCGCGCGTGGTACGCGCGCTGGAAGCCGGGCGGCTTCTCGTCGCCCGGATCCCACGCTCGGCGGAACTGCTCGAATGCGCCTGGCTTCAGCCGGCGGGCAGTGAACATGACGATCATCGCGCGACCTCCCTTTGGTCGGTAGTACTCGAAGCCCGGGTGGTCCCGGACCAATACCAGTGATCCCACGGGCGCGACCGGCGCGCCGAGCGGTCACTCTGCCGACAACCCGATCCACGGAGGTCCCCATGAGCAGTACGCAGCTGAGCGGTGACGCCGCGACGGAGGCGTCCGGGGCGGCGGCCGTCCCGCTGAGGTTCGAGGTCGCGGTGCTGCCGGTCGCCGACGTCGATCGCGCCAAGGCGTTCTACGAGGGCCTGGGATGGCGTCTTGACGCCGACTTCCCGATCGACGAGCACTACCGGGTGGTGCAGCTCACTCCACCGGGCTCGCCCGCCTCGATCCAGTTCACCGATCCCGACGGCAACCGCTGGCTGCTGCAGGAGATCAAGGAGCGGCTCCCGGGCCGGGTGTGACGATGGACGTCGCCCCGGATACGACGCGGCGAGCCTGCTCCAGGCTCTCGAGACATGACCGCACGAACCGAGGAGGCTTCCCAAATGCGTTCTGACATCGTTCCCGGCGGCACGTTTCCGGACTACGAGCTGCCCGATCACACGAGCGTCCCCCGAAGGCTGAGCGGG
Source organism: Actinomycetota bacterium (assembly GCA_005888335.1). The sequence goes on along the minus strand of VAWY01000128.1, from coordinate 75,264 downwards.
CTGCAGGGCGACGATCCTCTGATCCTCACGCTCGCGCGCGGCCACTACTGCCCGAAGGAGCACCAGCAGCACCTCCAGCTCGCCGGGTTCTATCCGCAGGTCGCGGTCGCCTATACCCAGATGGCCACGATCTCGACCGACGCCCATCACGAGTCCCAGGAGTTCCGCGCGTCGGTCGGCGCCCAGTGGCCGTTCCTGTCGGACCCGGGGCGCATCGTCCAGAAGGACCTCGACATCCAGGAGTACACCGACCCCGAGCACGACCCGATGATCCCGCACACGCTCGTGCTCAAGCCCGGGCTCGTCATCCACAGCATCTACAACGGCTACTGGTTCTGGGGGCGCCCCTCGGTCGAGGACCTGCGCCAGGACCTGCGGGCCGTCACGCGCGAGATCCGCCCCGACTGGGACCTCAGCGCCCCCGGGCTGCGCGAGGCCTGGGACGCGGGCGATCTCAGCCGCTTCCATGGCTGGGACAAGCGGGCCCCGGCAAGCCCGAGCGCCGCCTGATGCCGTGGAGCCCTGAGCAGTTCTCTAGCGCGGTTCTGGCACGCATCGAAGAGCACCGCAACACGCCAGTCACCGGGGTTCCCTTCTTCGACGGCCTGATGACCGGCGAGATCGATGCGCTCATCGGGTCGTTCGCCGATGCCCCCGAGGTGCATCACCCCGTCCGCGGCCGCATCAAGGGCGCCTCCGCGTTCGCGCGGTTCGTCACCGACACCACCACCTGGATGGCCGAGCGCAACGTCACCGTCGAGGACGTCAACTTCATCGTCACGCCGGCGGGCGGGGTCGAAGAATTCGTCCTCCACCTCGACGGCGAGACCGGCAGGATCGAGCTGCCGTTGGCCCTCGCCGCGAACCTCGACGAGGACGGTCGCATGATCGAGCTGCGCATCTACTTCAGCAGCTGGCCGCTGACGGGCGGGCACGCGGTTCGGCCGCCGCTGCTGCAGCCGGACCCCGACGTGCACGGGCCCGACGTCGTCGGCGACTATCAGCGCGCACTCGCGGCCGGCGACGTCGAAGCCGCCGTGGCGACGTTCGAGCGGGACGGCTGCGTCCGCGAGCCGGCCGGCGGTGCCTACACCCACCGCGGCACGGCGGAGCTTCGCGCCCTGTACGAGCTGTTCTTCTCCAACGGCGGCGGGATACCGCTCGAGCACTGCGCCGTGACCGACGACGGCCGCGCCTGCGCGCTGGAGTACAACGTGGTTGCCTGGGGCCGCACGGAGTTGCCGCCCGAAGCCGGCATCGCCGTCTATGTCCGCGGCGACAGCGGCAAGCTCGCCGCCGCCCGCATCTACGACGACACCGACCCACCGTTGAGCCGGCACTGACCCACGCCGGTCGCGACGACGGATCAGTGTGCCGAGACCGTCGACGACCTCGACGCTGAAGCCGTGCGCCTCGAGGGCGACCACGGTTTGCGCCCGGGGATCTGGTTGGCGCCCGCGTCGGGCGTTTAGGGTTGGCGAATGGCCGCCCACGGCCCGCCGGCGTTTCGGGGCCGAGCCGGCGAGCGCGCGCTGCTCGCCCGGCTGCTGGAGAACCTGCGTGGCGGTCAGAGCGCGGTCCTGGTCATCCGGGGCGAGGCGGGGGTCGGCAAGACGGCGCTGCTGCAGTACTGCGCTCGGGAGGCCTCTGGTTTTCGCGTCGCGCGGATCGCGGGTGTCGAGTCCGAGATGGAGCTGCCCTTCGCGGGGCTGCACCAGCTCTGCGCGCCGATGCTCGAGCGCCTCGGCGCGCTTCCCGAGCCGCAGCAGATCGCCCTGCGCGTCGCCCTCGGTCTCTCCTCCGGCGATGCTCCCGACCGCTTCCTGGTCGCCTTGGCCGCGCTCACTCTGTTGGCGGAGGTGGCGGCGGAGCGGCCGCTGCTGTGTGTCGTCGACGACGCGCAATGGCTCGACGGCGCCTCGGGCCAGGTCCTCGGATTCGTCGCACGTCGGCTGCTGGCGGAGTCGGTGGCGCTCGTGTTCGCGGTGCGTGACCCCGCCGAGCAGCGCCAGCTCGTGGGCCTGCCGGAGCTGCACCTGGAAGGACTCCCTGACGAGGATGCCCGCGCCCTGCTCGCGACCGTCATCCCGGGCCGAATCGACGAGCGCGTCAGGGACCGGATCGTGGCCGAGACGCGCGGCAACCCGCTTGCGCTGCTGGAGCTCCCACGAGGGCTCTCGACCGCGCAGCTGGCGGGCGGATTCGGGCTGCCGGAGCCGCTGCCGCTGTCGCTGTCGGGCCGGATCGAGGAGAGCTTCTTGCGGCGGCTCGAGGAGCTGCCGCACGAGACGCGGCGGCTGCTCCTGGTCGCCGCGGCGGAGCCCGTCGGCGACCCGGCATTGATGTGGCGTGCCGCGACGCGGCTCGGGGTCGCCGGCCCGGCGCTCGAGCCGGCATCGCGGACCGGGATGCTGGACGTCGGCGCACAGGTGCGCTTCCGGCATCCGCTGGTGCGGTCGGCCGTCTATCGATCGGCGTCGGAGCTCGAGCGCCAGCTGGTGCACCGAGCGTTGGCGGACGCGACCGATGGCGCGCTGGAGCCGGACCGCCGCGCCTGGCACCGCGCGCAGGCCACACGAGGCCCCAACGAGGACGTCGCGGTCGAGCTCGAGCGGTCGGCAGGTCGGGCGCAGGCCCGCGGGGGCCTGGCCGCCGCGGCAGCGTTCCTCGCGCGCGCGGCCGACCTGACGACCGATGCGAGCCGCCGCGCCGAGCGCATGCTGGCGGCGGCGCAGGTCAGCCTGCAGGCCGGCGCGTTCGACGCGGCGCTCGGGCTGCTGGCAGCCGCGCAGGCCGGACCGCTGGACGAGCTCGGGCGAGCCCGCGTGGATCTGCTGCAGGCCGAGGTCGCCTACGCCCAGAACCGCGGCAGCGCCGCTCCGCTGCTGTTGCTACGGGCCGCAAGGAGGCTCGAGACGCTCGACGTGCGGCTCTCGCGCGACACGTATCTCGACGCATGGGGCGCAGCGCTGTTCGCCGGGCGGCTGGCGAGCGACGGCGGCCTGCTGGAGGTCTCCCGGGCGGTGGGGACCGCCCCCGGAGCCGGGGACCCTGCGCGTCCCTGCGATCTGCTGCTCGACGGCTTTGCGCTGGTGTTCACCGAGGGGCGCGCCGCCGCATCGCCGGTGTTGCGGCGCGCGGCCACCGGGTTCGCCGGGAGCGAGGTCTCCGTGGAAGAGGTGCTGCGGTGGGGCTGGCTGGCGACGGCGGCGGCCGTCTACCTGTGGGACTTCGACACCTGTCTCGCGGTCGCCACCCGCGGGGTCGAGCTCGCCCGTGACTCAGGGGCGCTCGAGGTCCTCGCCGTGAGCGTCAACGTGCTCGGTCAGGCGGTCGCCCTGTGCGGCGACTTCGTTACGGCGGCGCTGCTGATCGCCGAGGCGGATGCGGTCAGGGAGGCCACCGGTACCCGCGTCGGCCCGTACGGCGCGCTGGTGCTCGCGGCGCTCCGTGGACACGAGTCCGAGGCCTCCGAGCTGATTGGCGCCACCATCAAGGACGCAACCGCGGGTGGCCAGGGGACCGCGGTCCAGTACGCGCATTGGGCCAATGCGGTCGTCATGAACGGGCTCGGCCACTACGACGAGGCGCTCGCGGCGGCCATCGAGGCGAGCGACGACACACCGGAGCTGTTCGTCTCGATGTGGTCGCTCAGCGAGCTGATCGAGGCCGCCTGCAGGACGCAGAACACCGAGCTCGCGGCGCGTGGTCTGCAGCGACTGGGCGAGCACGCGCGTGCGAGCGACGCCGACTGGGCGCTGGGCCTCGACGCGCGGGCGCGCGCGCTGCTGAGCGAGGGTGAGGCGGCCGAGGGCCTGTACCGCGAGGCGATCGATCGCCTGGGGCGCACCCGGCTCCGTCCCGAGCTCGCGCGCGGCCGGCTGCTCTTCGGCGAGTGGCTGCGTCGTGCGGGTCGGCGCGTCGACGCGCGCGAGCAGCTTCAGGCTGCCCACGACGCGTTCGTCTCCATGGGCGTCGACGCGTTCGCCGAACGCGCCCGGCACGAGCTGCTCGCCACGGGCGCGAAGGTGCGCAAGCGCACCCCTGGGGCGCGCGACGAGCTCACGCCCCAGGAGCAGCTCATCGCGAGGTTGGCCCGCGAGGGCCGGACGAACCCCCAGATCGGCGCGGAGCTCTACCTCAGCCCCCGCACCGTCGAGTGGCACCTGAACAAGGTGTTCACCAAGCTCGGGATCAGCTCCCGCAGGGACCTCGACGGCGTGTTGCCGAGACTCGAGCGGGAAGCCGCGCCCGCATGAAGCCCCGGCATCCGACCAGGGCATGCACGGGCGCGAGCGCCTTGGCGGGGACGGCAGGATCGGCGCATGCAGGTTCGCTTCACGACGATGGATGGGACCAGGATCCGCTACGCCGTGAGCGATGGAACCGCGGAGCGGGTGATCCTGCTGACGAGCCCGTGGCCCGAGAGCGTGTATGCGTTCGCGCCGATCTGGCCGCTGCTCACGCCGCGCTTCCGGCTCTTCGCCGTCGACCTCCCGGGCTTCGGTGGCTCCGAGCGGCGCGACGATCTCCTGTCTCCTGAAGCGATGGGCGACTTCCTCGCGCGGCTGATCGATACGTGCGGCCTGGGCCGCCCGCACGTCGTCGGCCCGGACATCGGGACCTCGGCGGCGCTCTTCGCGGCCGCGTCACGCCCGGACCTTTTCTCCAGCGTGGTGGTGGGCAGCGGCGGGGCCGCCGTCCCGATCCGGCTGGCCGGCCCGCTCGAGGAGTGGGTGCTCGCGCCGGACCTCGATCGTTTCCGCGCGATGGACCCGCGCGCGATCGTCGGGGCAGCGCTCGACACGATCGAGGGTGACACGCTGCCGACGGAGATCCGCGAGGACTACCTCGACTCCTATGACGGCGACCGGTTCGTGGAGTCGATGCGCTACGTGCGCAGCTATCCCACCGAGCTCCCGAAGCTCGCGGAACGCCTCCCGGAGATCGAGACGCCGGTGCAGATCATCGCGGGCGGCCGAGACACGGTCGTCCCGCTGGTCAACGCCGAGTTCCTTGCCGAGCGCCTGCCCCACAGCACGCTCATGATGGTCGACGCCGGGCACTCCGTCTGGGAAGAGGCGCCCGGCGAATACGCCTCGATCGTCACGGACTGGGTCGAACGGAGGTCGCCATGAGCAACGACTACGACGTCATCGTGTTGGGCGCCGGCTCGCCCGGAGAGCATTGCGCCGGCGCGCTGGCCGAGGGCGGGCTGCGTGTCGCGGTCGTCGAGCGCGAGCTGGTCGGGGGCGAGTGCTCGTACTGGGCCTGCATCCCGTCGAAGACGCTCTTGCGACCCGGCGAGGCGGTGCACGGCGCGCGCGAAGCGGCGGCCGAGGCGCAGGTCGACGTTGACGCCGCACTCGCGTGGCGCGACTTCATGGTCTCCAAGTACTCCGACGCCGGGCAGGAGCGCTGGCTCGCGGGAGAGGGCATCGACCTGCTGCGCGGCAGCGGGCGGCTCGCCGGGGTGGGCGTCGTCGAGGTCGACGGCGTGCGACACAACCCCCAGGCGGGCGCGGTCGGCGCGACCGAGGCGCGCTTCAGCGCAACGGCCCTCCTCACGGAGCTGCCGAAGACCGAGACCTACACCCGCGCGTACGCCGAGTCCAACGGCTTCCTGACGCTCCTCAGCGACGGGCGGCGGCTGACCGGCGCCTACGCCCTGGGTCCCGAGGCGGGCGAGTGGCTCCAGCAGGCCACGCTCGCCATCCGCGCCCGGGTTCCGCTCGACGTCCTGCGCGATGTCATCCAGCCCTTCCCGACGTTCTCGGAGATCTACGTCGACGCGCTCAAGGCACTGCGCGTCGAAACCGCAGCTGCACTGGAGACAGCATGAGCACCGCAACCACCACCGCTCCCGTCCAGCGCGAGCCCGAGCTGCTCGGGCAGACCGTCGTCGTCATCGGCGGCAGCGCCGGCATCGGCCTCGAGACGGCCCGCCTGGCGCGGGCCGAGGGCGCCGAGGTCATCCTCACGGCCCGCAACCCCGAGCGCCTCGAGCACGCCGCCCGCGAGCTCGGCGCGCAGAGCACCGCCGCCTTCGACGCGACCGACATCGATCGCCTGGAGCGGTTCTTCGAGGACCTGCCGACGCCCGTCGACCACGTGATGCTCACCGGCGGCGGTCCCTACTACGCGCCGCTGGCCGAGACGGACTTCACGCAGGCCCGCCGCTCGGTCGACGAGCATCTGTGGCTGCCCCTACAGCTCGCCCGCATCTCGATCGGCAAGGTGAGGCCCGGGGGCTCGCTGCTGTTCATGGGCGGCACCGGCGGGCGGCGCGCGGCCGTCGGAGGACTCGTGTCGGCGATGACCAGCGCGCTGCCCGCCCTCGTCGCCGGCCTGGCGTTCGAGCTCGCGCCGATCCGCGTCAACCTCATCGCCGCCGGGTTCGTCGACACGCCCCTGTCGGCGTCGCTGCTCGGCGACCAGCTCGACGCGCGCCGCGAGGAGCTTCGCAAGAAGCTTCCGATCGGGCGCGTCGTCGGACCCGAGGACGTCGCCGCGCTCGCCGTGCACATCATGGCCAACACGGCGCTCACCGGCGCGGCCTACGACATCGACGGGGGCCAGAAGCTCATCTAGGTCAGGTCCCTGGTCAGCGCGCAGGAGGCGTACGAGCCCGCACCTTGGCTAACCTTGGCCAAGCTTGCTAGCCTCCGGTCGTGCGCGTCAACGTGGGTCAGGCGAAGACCGAGCTCTCCAAGCTCCTCGCGCGCGTGGAGGCGGGCGAAGAGGTGGAGATCGCGCGCGATGGCGTCCCGGTCGCCCGCCTCGTTCGCGTCGAGCCGGCGACGCCTGGCTCACGCTTCCTCGCGGCTCACGGCAGCCTGGCCGGGTCGATCACGATCGGTGAGGACTTCGAGTTCTCCGACGAGGAGATCGACGCCATGCTCGACGAGCCCGAGTGAGGCTCCTGCTCGACACGCACGTCGTGCTCTGGCAGCTGTCGGGGGTGCGCGAGCTCGGCGTGCGCGCGCGCGAGACGATTGCCGCCGCGGCCGAGCTCGCGTTCAGCGTAGTCTCGTTTGCGGAGATCGGCGTGATGGCGGCAGTAGGCAGGCTCTCCGTGCCAGACGAGCTGTACACACACGTCGTCGGCACAGGTGTCCGCGTCCTTGGGCTGTCCCCTGACGATGGGCTTGCCGTCGCGACCCTGCCGCTCCACCACCGCGATCCGTTCGATCGGCTGCTCATCGCGCAGGCGCGACACGGTGGATTCACGCTGGTGACCGCCGACCCACGCATTCGCGCCTACGACGTCGCGGTGCTCGACGCGCTTGGGTGAGAGGGCGCCGCTCGACGAGATGCTCGCGCTCGGGGTCACGGCGGCGTACTCGCGCTGATGCGCGTCGCGCTGTTCATCACCTGCTTCAACGACACGCTGTTCCCGGCGACGGGGCGGGCCGTGGTCGAGGTGCTCGAGCGCCTCGGTCACGAGGTGGTCTTCCCGGAGGAGCAGACGTGCTGCGGCCAGATGCACGGCAACAGCGGCTACGCGGTGGAGGGGCAGCGGCTCGCGCGGCGCTTCGAGCGCGTCTTCGCCGGCGCCGAGGTCGTCGTCTCGCCGTCGGCGTCGTGCGTGGGCTTTCTGCGCGAGCACGGCGCCGGCCTGGACAGCCGGCTCTACGAGCTCAGCGAGTTTCTGATCGACGTGCTCGGCGTCGAGGACGTCGGCGCGGTCTTCCCCCACCGCGTCACCTACCACCCGACGTGCCACTCCGCGCGGCTGCTGCGCGTCGGCGACCGCCCGCTGCGCCTGCTGCGCGCGGTGCGCGGGATCGAGCTCGTCGAGCTCGGCGAGCGCGAGGAGTGCTGCGGGTTCGGTGGGACGTTCGCGGTCAAGAACGCGGACACTTCGATGGCGATGCTCTCGGACAAGCTGCGCCATGTGCTCGACACGCGGGCGGAGGTCTGCGTGGCCGCCGACAACTCGTGCCTGATGCACATCGGCGGTGCGCTGCGCCGCCAGCGCGCCGGCGTGCGGACGATGCATCTCGCCGAAGTCCTCGCGGCGACCGGATGAGCGGGTTTCCGGAGGCGGCGGCGCGCGCGCTTGGCGACAGCCAGCTGCGGCGCAACATCGGCAAGGCGACGTCGACGATCCGCGCCAAGCGCGCGGCGGTCGTTGGCGAGCTGGACGACTGGGAGGCGCTGCGGGACGCCGGGGCGGCGATCAAGGCGCGCGCGCTGGCCACGCTGCCCGAGCAGCTCGAGCGGCTCGAGGCCGCGGTGGCCGCTGCCGGCGGCGTGGTGCACTGGGCGCGCGACGCGGCGGAGGCCAACGCGATCGTCGCCGGCATCGCGCGCGACCACGCCTTCGACGAGGTCATCAAGGTCAAGTCGATGGCGACCGACGAGATCGGCCTCAACGCCGCGCTGGCCGCGCAGGGCGTCAGGGCCGTGGAGACCGACCTCGCCGAGCTGATCGTCCAGCTCTCCGGCGACCGTCCGTCGCACATCCTGGTGCCGGCGATCCACCGCAACCGCGAGGAGATCCGCGCGCTGTTCGCGCGCACGATCGGCGACGGCGACTCGTCCGAGCCGGCGGCGCTCGCCGAGGCGGCGCGCCGGCACCTGCGCGCCAAGTTCCTCTCGGTGCCGATGGCGGTCAGCGGCGCGAACTTCGCGGTCGCGGAGACCGGCACGGTGTGCGTCGTCGAGTCCGAGGGCAACGGGCGCTTCTGCGTCACGCTCCCCGAGGTGCTCGTCACCGTGATGGGCATCGAGAAGGTCCTCGGCGAGTGGCGCGACCTCGAGGTCATGCTGCAGCTGCTGCCGCGATCGTCGACGGGCGAGCGGATGAACCCGTACACGTCGTTGTGGACCGGCGTGCACGAGCGCGACGGGCCGCGCGAGTTCCACCTGGTGCTGCTCGACAATGGCCGCAGCGACGTGCTCGCCGACGAGGTCGGGCGCGATGCGCTGCGCTGCATCCGCTGCTCGGCCTGCCTGAACGTGTGCCCGGTCTACTCGCGCACCGGCGGCCACGCGTACGAGTCGGTCTACCCCGGCCCGATCGGCGCCATCCTGACGCCGCAGCTGCGCGGCCTCGATGAGGCGCCGACGCTGCCGTGGGCGTCGAGCCTGTGCGGCGCGTGCTACGAGGTCTGTCCGGTCAAGATCGACATCCCCTCGATCCTCGTGCACCTGCGCGGCCGGGTCGTCCGCGAGCAGCACGCGCGCCTGTCGCCCGAGGACCTCGCGATGCGGGCCGTTGCGCGCGTCTTCGGCTCCCGGCGCGCGTACGAGCGGTCGCAGCGCCTCGCGCGGCTCGGCCGCGGGCCGCTCGCGCGGCTGCCGATCGGCCCGCTCGCCGGCTGGACGGCGATGCGCGATCTCCCCGAGGTGCCGGCGCAGAGCTTCCGCGAGTGGTGGAGGACGCGTGCATGACCGCGCGCGACGAGGTGCTCGGCCGCATCCGCGCGGCGCTCGGGCCGGACCCGCCCGTGCCCGACGTTCCGCGCGCCTACCGCCAGGCCGGTCGCGCGGCCGGCGACGTCGAGCTCTTCTGCGAGCGCGCGGCGGAGTACCGCGCCCGCGTGGTGCAGGCGTCGGCGGGCGGGCTCGCGGAGACGCTGGCCGAGGTGTGCCGCGCGCGCGGTACCGCGCGGCTGGTCCGCGCGCGGGGCGTCGCCTGGGAGGTGCCGGGCGTCGAGGTGGTCAGCGACGATCCTGCAGCGCCGGCGACCGAGCTCGACGGCGCGGCGGGCGCCCTGACCGGGTGCGCCCTGGCGATCGCCGAGACCGGCACCATCGTGCTCGACGGCGGCCCGGCCTGCGGCCGCCGCGCGCTGACCCTCGTGCCCGACCACCACGTCTGCGTCGTCCGGGCCGAGCAGGTGGTCGCCCGGGTGCCCGAGGCCATCGCGGCGCTCGCCGACGCCGCTCGTGACGGGCGGGCGCTCACGTTCGTCTCGGGTCCGTCCGCCACGTCGGACATCGAGCTCGAGCGCGTCGAGGGCGTCCACGGCCCGCGCCTGCTCGACATCGTGGTCGTCCGCTGAGCTTTGTGGCGACCCTGTGCGTCGCGACTACTCGGGCTGGTGCGCGGCAAGATGCATGTAGTCCTCGCGCATGGGTGCGAAGACGTCGATGTTGAGCACCGGCTTGTCGCCGACGACCCGGCCGGTGTGCGGCACGCCGGCCGGGATGTAGAGGAACTCGCCCTCGCTCACGCGGTAGGTCGTGCCGCGCTTACTCGGCGCTGACCGGGTTCGTCACGGCGCCGAGGCCGTCGACCTCGACGGAGACGGTGTCGCCGTCGCGCAGGAAGGTCCCCTTCATGGCGCCGATGCCTGCCGGCGTGCCGGTGGCGATGATGTCGCCGGGCAGGAGCGTCATGGTGCGCGACAGCCAGGCGACCGTCTCGGCGACGCCGAAGATCATCTCCGCGGTGGTGCCCTCCTGGACCACCTCGCCGTTGACCAGCGTGCGCAGGCCGAGCGACTGGAGGTCGTCGATCTCGTCCGTCAAGACGAGCGCACGCCCGCAGGGGGCAAACGTGTCGATGGCCTTGCCCGACGTCCACAGCGGGTTCTGGAGCTGCAGGTCGCGCGCGCTGACGTCGTTGAACGGCATCGCGCCGGCGACGTGCTCGAGCGCGTCCTCGGCGCTGACGTTGCGCGCCGGACGGCCGATGACCACCGCGAGCTCCGCCTCGTAGTCGACGTACTCGCGATGAGCGGCCGGCAGGACGATGGGCGCGCCGTCGCCGATGAGCGAGTTGGCGAACTTGCCGAACCACAGGGGGTCCTCGGGGATCTCGCGGCCGGCCTCGGCGGCGTGGTCGCGGTAGTTCAGGCCCAGGCAGATGATCTTCTCGGGATCGGGCACGGGCGCCAGCAGCCGCACGCCGTCGAGCGCGATCCGCTCGTCGGCGCCGAGGTGCTGTTCCAGTACGAGCTGGGCGCCTGGATCTCCAACGACGAGGCCAACCACCGGATCGCGCTCCTGGCCTTCCCTGGCTTCACCGACGACCCCGAGAAGGAGACGCGGGCGGGCCTGCATCACACGGCGTTCGAGTACGCAGCCTTCGAGGACCTCAACGCCAGCTACCTGCGTCTCAAGGCCGACGGCATCGTGCCGGCCTTCTGCCTGGATCACGGCATGACGTTCTCGTACTACTACCGCGACCCCGACGGCAACCACGTCGAGCTGCAGGTCGACAACTTCGGCGACTGGTCGAAGTCCAGCGCCTGGATGCGCGACAGCCTGGAGTTCCAAGAAGACCCGCTCGGCAAGTTCGTCGACCCGGACCGGGTCGCGGCGGCCTTCGCCGACGGCGTCAGCTTCGACGCGATCCACGCCCGCGCCATGGCCGGCGAGCTGGCGCCCGAGGCCGCGCCGGTCGAGCTCCCGAAGGCGGAGGCCTAGGCGCCATGCGACTGGTCAGCTACGACGCCGGCCAGGGGCCGGCCGCGGGGATCCTGCTCGACGCGGAGATCGCTCCGGCCGGAGCGTCGGTCCGAGAGCTGCTCGCCGCCGGCCAGGAGATCCGGCCGACCGACGGGCGGATCGCGCTCGACGGCGTGCGGCTGCTGGCGCCCGTGCCCGATCCCGAGAAGATCATCTGCCTGGGCCTGAACTCGAGCAGGATCCCCGCGGCCGGCCCCTGGCCGGCGTCGTAGCTGACCAGTCGCATGGCGCCTAGGCCTCCGCCTTCGGGAGCTCGACCGGCGCGGCCTCGGGCGCCAGCTCGCCGGCCATGGCGCGGGCGTGGATCGCGTCGAAGCTGACGCCGTCGGCGAAGGCCGCCGCGACCCGGTCCGGGTCGACGAACTTGCCGAGCGGGTCTTCTTGGAACTCCAGGCTGTCGCGCATCCAGGCGCTGGACTTCGACCAGTCGCCGAAGTTGTCGACCTGCAGCTCGACGTGGTTGCCGTCGGGGTCGCGGTAGTAGTACGAGAACGTCATGCCGTGATCCAGGCAGAAGGCCGGCACGATGCCGTCGGCCTTGAGACGCAGGTAGCTGGCGTTGAGGTCCTCGAAGGCTGCGTACTCGAACGCCGTGTGATGCAGGCCCGCCCGCGTCTCCTTCTCGGGGTCGTCGGTGAAGCCAGGGAAGGCCAGGAGCGCGATCCGGTGGTTGGCCTCGTCGTTGGAGATCCAGGCGCCCAGCTCGTACTGGAACAGCACCTCGGCGCCGACGAGCGCCGAGTACCAGTCGATCATCTCCTGCAGCCGCGTGGTCTTGAGGTTGACGTGATGGAACTTCGGGTGGATCACGGGGGCGTCAGTGGACATGCGCTTCGATCCTGTCGTGGGTGGTGGGCAGCTGGGCGCGCAGGTCGTCGACCAGCGCGGGGAGACCGTCGAGCGCCTCGACGGCGCCGAAGACGTAGAAGTCGGGCCGGACCAGGACCGCGTCGGCTCCGTGACGGTCCAGCCAGGCGGTGAGCCGCCCGTCGATGTCCTCGAGCTCGGTGAGCGCGACAACGTGCGCGCCGATCTCGTCGAGAAACCGGGTCTGCGACTCGGGCAGCGCCACGGGCCGCCGCGTGAGGAGGACGAAGCCACGGCCGGCGATGTCGTCGAAGCGCCCCTCGCGCCCGGCGACACGGACGGTTCCCTGCACCGCGCGGGCGCCGGCCAGCGGCGCGCCCGCGGCGATCAGGCCGCCTTCCAAGGGCGGCAGGCCGACCGGCGGCGGTGCCTCGGCCGCGCGCAGGGCGGCGTCGCGCTCGGCTGCCGCCGCGGCGTCGAGCACGCACGAGACGCGCCCCATCTCGGCCGAGAAGTTCACGATCCACGCGTTCTGGGCGCGCCGCTCGGGCGTGTAGGAGTCGAGCAGCTCGTCCGTCGCCAGTCCGCGCAGGATGAGGTCCAGGCGCCAGGCGAGGTTGGCGGCGTCGCGGATGCCGGAGCACAGGCCCTGGCCCATGAACGGCGGCATCGTGTGGGCGGCGTCGCCCGCCAGCAGCGCGCGGCCGGCGCGCATGGTCTCGGCCAGGCGGGCGCGGAACTCGTAGACCGCGTGGCGGACGATGCGCCCGTCGTCGGGCGTCATCCACGGTGCGAGGAGCTCCCAGACCCGCGCCTCGTCACGGAAGTCCTCCCCGGACTCGCCGGGGAGCAGCATGAACTCGAACCGACGGTGCAAGCGCCCGTTGCGCGTGTGCATGTGCGGCCGGGCCGGATCGCACCACTGGCAGGGAGCCGGGATGTAGGACAGCGCCTCGACGTCGTTGGGCCGCAGGTCGAGGGTCAGCCAGCGCTCCGCGAAGCCGAGGTCCTCGAAGGCGATGCCCGCCGCCTCGCGCACCGACGAGTTTGCCCCGTCGGCGCCGATGACGTAGCGCGCGCGGACGGTGGTGGTCTCGTCGGTCGGCTCCAGGTTCCCGGTCTGCGACTCGTCGACGCGCCGGAGGCTGAGCGCGACGTGGTCGTCGGCGTGGGCCAGTCCCTCGGCGACCCACCCACGGTGGATCGTGGCGGTCGGCAGCGCGTCGACGGCGCGGATCAGCGCGTCCTCGAGGTAGGGCTGGAAGAACAGGTAGCTCGGCTCCCAGCCCGCCGGGCCTGGGGAGGGCGACGAGATCGCGAGGATCTGCTCCCCGTCGGCGCCGAACCACGTGTAGGAGTCGACCGGCATGAGGTCGCCGGCGATGTCGTCGACGATGCCCAGCGCCTGCCAGACGCGCATGATCTCGTCGTCGAAGTGGATCGCGCGCGGCAGGCCATAGACCTCGGCGAACCGCTCGTAGGCCGCGACGCGGTGGCCTTGGCGCGCGAGCAGCGCGGCGACGGTCTGGCCGACGGGGCCGTAGCCGACCACGATCACGTCGGCGTCGAGAGCGGTCATCCGACGGGGAGCAGGTCGCGCAACGTCTCGCCGGCGCGCGGCAGCAGGCCGCGGTGGGGGTCGCCGGCGCGGTAGGCCAGGAGTGCCGCGATGTGCGCCTCGACCTCGGCCTTGACGAGATCCCGGCACGTGGCCAGCGCTTCGGGGTCGTCATGGCGCCCCGCCCACGGGGTCGTCGCGATCGGCGCTCCGAAGCGGAAGTAGAGGCGGTCGGGACGCGGAAGGCCCAGCGGCCCTGTCCCCCGCATCAGGAGGGTGCCGACGTCGTCGCGCCCGGCCACACGGCGGACGAGGGCCCGCGCCGGAGCAGCGACGGCGTGGTCCATGTCGATGAGCACGTCGAAGCGGTCCTCGGCGCCGACGGCGCCGAAGGGCACGATCGGGCAGCCGGCCGCGATCGCCATCCGCGCGAACCCCGTTCGCTTGCCCCAGAGCAGCTGGTAGCGCTGGCCGCGCCGCTTGTAGACCTCACGAGCGCCGCCCGGGACCAGGACCGGCTCACCAGCGGTCAGCAGCGCGGCGCAGTTCTCGCGGGTCCCCGGGACCGCGCCGGCGCGCGTCAGGTAGCTGCGCCACAGGGGCACCGAGAAATGGAAGTGGTCGGCCATCCCCCGCAGGCGCACGCCCCGCCGGACCTCGAGCTCGCGCACCAGCGACGGCAGGTCCTGCATGCCCAGCAGCTGGTGATTGCCGACGAGCAGGAAGGGACCTTCCGACGGGACGTTCTCCACGTCGAGCAGCACGGGGCGCGTCAGCTTGTGCGCGACGTCGATCGCGCGTCCGACGGCGGACGCGAAGCGGGAGGGAGGGATGGGAAGTGGGCTTTCGGAGTCGCTCATCGTTTGGGCAATCTAGTCAAATTTGATAGTTTCGTCAAATATGTCGCGAAAGATCACTCATGTAGCGTCTCCATGGTGACGTCCGCCCCTTCACCCGACCGCCACGCGCGCCGGCGCGAGCAGACCCGCGCCAAGCTCGTCCAGGCGGCCAGGACGCTGTTCGCGCGCCAGGGCGTCGACAACACGCGAATCAACGAGATCACGGACGAGGCCGACGTCGGGTTCGGCTCCTTCTACAACCACTTCGAGAGCAAGGAGGCGATCGTCGAAGCCGTGCTCGTCGAGACCGTCGCCGCCCAGGGCGCGGCGATCGATGCGGTGACCGCGGACCTCGACGACCCGGCCGAGGTCATCGCCGCGGCCCACCGCTACTTCGTGCGGCTCGCGCGCAGCGACCCCGACTGGGCCTGGCTGCTCGTCCGCATGGACGTCTCGCACGACGTCGTGGCCAGCGCTCTCGGCCCCTTCGCTCGGCGCGACCTCCGGCGGGCCGTGAAGGCCGGCCGCCTGCAGGTGTCCGACGAACGCGTTGCGTTCTTCGCAGCCGGCGGCGCGCTGCTCGCCGTCATGCGCGCCGTCCTCGACGGGCAGGCCCCGAAGGACGCCGACACCCACCACGCGGAGGGAGTGCTCCGTCTCTTCGGCCTCCCGCCGGACGAGGCAGCCGAAGTCGCCCGCCGGCCGCTGCCGCCCGTCACGGTGACGCCGAAGGCCGGGCGTTGATCACGAACGCGTGCCTAGTGCTGCGTCAGGTGACGTTCGCCCCGTCGCCGGCGGAGCGATCGTCGTGGCTGGCGTCGACCGTCATCCGAAGGTGTGGCCCAGCCACATCGAGGATCGACGGGTGGCGCCAGGCGCGGCGAGCGCCCGCCGAACGGGGCGAACGTTGCCTGACGCGGCACTAGGTCTGGCCGCCGCGCTCGGCGAGCTACGAGGGCTTAGCCCTCCGCGCCGACGGTCTCGGCCCAGGCCAGGGCCGACGCGGCCACGTCGACCAGCGCGGTGTGGATGGCGACCGGGTCGGCCGCCTTGCGGGCGTCGGAGAGGTCGCGCAGTCGCGCGGCGAGCTCCGAGCCGCCGGGCGTGAGGCCGGCCGCGCGCAGGCGGGCGACGGCGTGGCGGTTGGCGGCGCGTTCGGCTCGGCGATCGGCGTGCTGGGAGGCGCGCGCTCGGGGTGTGAGCCCGGCCGCCTCGATGGCCGCCGCGAGCGAGCCGAAGTGGTGGGCGACGGTCCTGACGCTCGGCCAGTCGCCCTGGCGATAGCGGGCGATGCGCCAGTCCTGCTCCAGGCGGCGCGCGCGAGCGGGATCCCAGTCGGCCATCGTCGGGACGTCGCCGTAGCGGCGCGTCCATTCGACGATCGCGTCCAGCACGGCCGACGGATCGGAGAGGTTGGCTCGCAGCCGCGACGGTGCGCGCCGCGGGGTGAGCCCCGCCTGCTGGACCGCCGCGTTGAAGCTCGCGAACTTCTTGGAGACCATGCGCGCCGTGGGCCAGGCGCCGCCCTCGTAGCGCTCGGCGCGCCAGTGCTGTCCGAGCCGGCGCGCCCGCGCCGGCTCCCAGTCGACCATCGTCGGCGGCTCGCCGTAGCGGTCGGCCCAGCGCCGGATCGCGGCCAGGACCTCCTCGCGCGTGTATTTCGACGAACGGCGCGCACGCGCGGCCAGCGGCCGCACCTCCGCAAGCCGGCGGACCTCGAAGGGCTCGGCGCGGGCCGCCGCGCTCGCCTCGCTCACGGTCGCGCGTCCTCGAAGAACTCGGGGTGCTCACGCTCCAGCGCGGGGACCTGCGAGAGCACCATCCGCAGGTGGTGACGCAGCGCGGCCTCGGCCCGGTCGGCGTCGCGATCGGCGATCGCCGCGACGACCTCGCGATGCTCGGCGACCATCTGACCGACGTAGCCGGGCTCGGGCAGGCTCAGCCTCCTGACCCGGTCGAGCTGGCCGTTGGCGCGGCGACTCAGCTCCCAGGCGATCCGATGCCCGCTGTGCTCGCAGATCAGGCGGTGCAAGCCGTCGTCGAGCCCGTCGAACGCCTCCGTATCGCCGGAGCGCTCGGCGCGCTCCTGCGCCGCGAGGTTGGCCGACAGGTCCTCGAGACCCGCCGCCTCGATGCGCTCCGCCGTCCGGCGCACCGCGCTGCACTCCAGCGCCTCGCGAACGAACGCCGCATCGGCCACCGCGTCCGCGCTGATCAGCGTCACGAACGTCCCGAGCTGCGGCACGATGGCCACCAGCCTGTCCTCGCGCAGAAGCGCCAGCGCCTCGCGGATCGGCGTCCTGCTCACGCCGAGCTCATGCGTCAGCTCGACCTCGGACAGCTTGCGACCCGGCTCCAGGCGCGCCGAGACGATCGCCTCGCGCAGCGCGCCGTAGACGCGATCGCGCGTTCCGCCCCGCGCGCGTGACTCGAGGGTAAGCCGCATCAGGACTAGTATACTAGTCGACCAGAGCGGCGAGCAGAACGCGCAAAAGCGCGACATATGCGCGATTCGGCGATCAATCCGCACAACCGTTGGCGCGCTCGCGCGCCGTCCGTAGCTTCGCCGCCATGCACTCTGGAGGAGAGACCCGGAGCGGGCGCGAGCCCGCCATCGAGCTGCGCGGCGTGAGCAAGCGATTTCGCACGCCGGCCGGCTCGATCTTCACCGCCCTGGCCGACGTCGACCTGACCGTCGAGCCGGGCCAGTTCTGCGCCGTCGTCGGACCGAGCGGCTGCGGCAAGTCGACGACCCTGACCCTCGTCTCCGGCCTCGAGGCCGCGAGCGACGGCGACGTTCTCGTGCACGGCAAGGCGGTCACCGGGATCGGCGACGACGTCGGCTTCGTGTTCCAGTCCGACGCGCTGCTGCCGTGGAAGACCGTGCTGGAGAACGTCGCGATCGGTCCGCGGTTCCGCGGCGTCGCCCGCGACAAGGCGCACGACCGGGCGCGTGACTGGCTGCGCCGCGTCGGGCTGTCCCAGTTCGAGGACCGCCATCCCCACCAGCTCTCGGGTGGCATGCGCAAGCGCGTCGCGCTGGCGCAGAGCCTGATCAACGAGCCCGCCATCCTGCTGATGGACGAGCCGTTCAGCGCGCTGGACGTCCAGACGCGGTCGATCATGTCCAACGAGCTGCTGGGGCTGTGGGAGCAGTCGCGCCCCTCGGTCATCTTCGTCACCCACGACCTCGAGGAGGCGATCGCGCTCTCGGACCGCGTCGTCGTCATGACGGCCGGGCCGGGGACGGTCAAGGAGGTCTACGACATCGACCTGCCGCGCCCGCGGCAGGTGCCCGAGATCCGCTTCGACCCGCGGTTCGTCGAGCTCTACGAGGAGATCTGGGACACGCTGCGCGACGAGGTGCAGCGTGCGTACGCGCGAACGGCGGCCGGCGCCGCCGCATGAGAGGAGAACGCATGTCGTCCACGGACATCTCCGTGCCGGCCGCGCTGCCGGCTACTCCCGAACCTCGCAGTGAAGCCGCCGCGCGGCGCGCGCCGCGGGCGCGCCCGCGGCGCCGGACGGGCGTGATCGCGCTGCGCGTCGCGATCTTCGTCGTCCTGGTCGGCGGCTGGGAGCTGTGCGCGCGCACCGGCGTCGTCGACCCGTTCTTCTTCGGCGAGCCGAGCCGCATCGTCTCCCAGCTGTCGAACTGGGTCCAGCACGGCACGCAGGCCGGCTCGCTGTGGGAGCAGGTCTTCGTCACGCTCGAGGAGGCCGTGCTCGGCTTCGTCATCGGCGTCGTGCTCGGCGTGGTCTGCGGGATCGCGCTGGGGCGCATCCAGCTGCTGGCCGACGTCTTCGCGCCCTACATCAAGGTCATGAACTCGATCCCGCGCATCGTGCTGGGCTCGATCTTCATCCTCTGGCTGGGGCTCGGCGTCAGCTCGAAGGTCGCGCTGGCCGTCGTGCTGGTGTTCTTCGCCGTGTTCTTCAACGCGTTCCAGGGGGCGCGCGAGGTCGACCGCAACCTGGTCTCCGCCGCGCGGATCCTCGGCGCCTCGCGCCGTCAGGTGACCCGCCACGTCGTGCTGCCCTCGGCGATGACCTGGATCATCGCGAGCATGCACGTGAGCTTCGGCTTCGCGCTCATCGGCGCGATCGTCGGCGAGTTCCTCGGCGCCCAGCGCGGGCTCGGGCTGCTCATCTCGCAGTCGCAGGGCACGTTCAACGCCGACGGCGTGTTCGCGGCCATGGTGATCATCGCGATCGTCGCGCTGGCCGCCGAGGGCCTCATCGCCGTGTTCGAGCGCCGCCTGCTGGCGTGGCGGCCGCCCGCGCTCTCCGCGCAGGACGCGCTCTGACACCGCTTCGTCTCGTCTCAATCACTCACGTCAAGTAGGAGGACCACAATGGTGGGTCGCAAGAAGCTGGCCGCGGGCGGCGCGATCGTCGCCGCGGCGGCGATCGCCGCAGGGTGCGGCAGCGGGAGCAGCAGCAGCGGCGGCAGCGCCGGCGCAGCCGGCGGGACCAAGACCGTGAAGATCATGGTCGGCGGGCTCGACAAGCAGATCTACCTGCCCGCGATGCTCAGCGAGCGCCTGGGCTACTTCAAGCAGCAGGGCCTCGACGTCCAGCTCAGCGACGAGCCCGCCGGCGTCGAGGCGGCCAACCAGCTGCTGGCCGGCAAGGTCGACGGCGTGATCGGGTTCTACGACCACACCGTCGACCTGCAGGGCAACGGCAAGGACGCGCAGTCCGTCGTGCAGCTGCTCAAGCTGCCCGGGGAGGCTGAGATGTGCCGCAACGACGTCGCCGGCGCGGTCCGCTCGCCTGCCGACTGGACCGGCAAGAAGCTCGGCGTCACGGGCCTGGGCTCGTCGACGTACTTCCTGACCCAGTACCTCGCCGTCAAGAACGGCGTGCAGACGCACAAGATCACGCCGGTCGCCGTCAAGGCAGGCCCGACGTTCGTCGCCGCGATGCAGCAGAAGGCGATCGACTGCGGGATGACGACCGAGCCCACGGTCACCGCCGTGCAGGAGAAGGGCCTCGGCAAGCCGCTCATCGACCTGCGCACCGAGGCCGGCACGCGGGCGGCGCTCGGCGGCCTGTATCCCGCGTCGGCGCTCTACATGCGCAACGACTGGGTGGCCAGGAACCCGCGGACGGTGCAGAAGCTGGCCAACGCGCTCGTCAAGACGCTGCGCTGGATCCAGACGCACTCGGCGGCGCAGATCACCGCCAAGATGCCGCCCGCCTACTACGAGGGCGTCGGCCGCGCGCAGTACACCAAGGCGCTGGAGGCGCAGAAGGGCATCTTCACGCCCGACGGCGTCATGCCCGCCGGCGGCCCCGAGACGGTGCTCAAGGTCCTCGACGCCTTCGACCCCGCGGTCAAGGGCAAGAAGATCGACCTGAGCAAGACCTACACGACCGAGTTCGCCAGGAAGGCGAACGCGGCGCTGGGCGCCTAGTGCTGCGTCAGGTGACGGTCGCCCCGCCGAACGGGGCGAACGTTGCCTGACGCGGCACGAGCACCCGCCCGGTTGGTGGTGATCGCGAGCGCGGTGCGGGCCCTCGGCCCGCGCCGCGCTGCGCCCGCCGCCGACGCTGAAGACTTGATGGATACTCGCGCCATAGCCCGGTTTCGACCCCACCGGCTCTCGACGCGGATCTTCGCCTTCCAGGCGCTGATCCTCGTGCTGACGCTGCTGCTCGGCTGCCTGCTCGCCCTGCACGCGTGGCGGCAGCGACTCGACGACGAGTACGAGCGCCGGGCGCTGGGCGTGGCTCAGAGCGTCGCGGCCGACTCGCGGATCGCCGGCGCCGTGGCCGCGCGGAACCGCGACGGCGTCGTCCAGGCGCGCGCGGAGGCGGTGCGCCGAGCCACCGGCACGTCCTTCGTCGTCGTGACCGATCGCCGCGGCATCCGCTTCTCGCACCCTGACCCGCGCCAGATCGGCCGGCACGTCAGCACCGACCCCGGTCCGGCGCTGCGCGGCAAGACGGTGCTCGCGGTGCAGACCGGGACGCTCGGGCGCTCGGCCCGCGCGAAGGTCCCGCTGCGCGCGCACGACGGGCGGATCGTCGGCGAGGTCTCCGTCGGCATCCTGGAGACGAGGATCAGCGAGCAGCTCGAGAGCGCCATCCCCGTCATCGCGCTGTACGGTGCCATCGCGCTTGCCGCCGGGCTGCTGGCGTCGACGATCCTCGCCGCGCGGCTCAAGCGCCAGACCTTCGGCCTGGAGCTCGAGGAGATCGCCGACATGCTGCGCGAGCGCGAGGCGACGCTGCGGCGCATCCGCGAAGGCCTCGTCGTCGTCGACACCGATCGCCGGGTGCGCGTGATCAACGACGAGGCCGCCCGGTTGCTCGACCTCTCCGCCGACGCCGTCGGGCGGCCGGTCGACGAGGTCACCGACGACGAACGGGTCGCCGCCGTGCTGGGGGGCCGGCTGCCCGGCAGCGACCTCATCCTGCTGCACGGCGAGCGCGTCCTGGTGGCCAACCACGTGCCGGTTCGGCTCGACGGCCGCGACCTCGGCGGCGTCACGACGCTGCGCGACCGCACCGAGCTCGAAGGCCTGCTGCGCGAGCTCGACAGCGTGCGCGACCTGACCGACGCGATGCGCGCCCAGGCCCACGAGTTCTCCAACCGCCTGCACACGCTGTCCGGGCTGCTCCAGCTCGGCCACGACGAGGAGGCGCTCGCCTTCATCAAGGAGGTCGCCCACGCCGACGCCGCGCTGCGCGAGGTCGTCACGGAACGCATCCGCGATCGACACGTCGCGGCGCTGCTGCTGGCCAAGTTCGCCGTCGCCGCGGAGCGCGGGGTTGAGCTGCGGCTCGCCGAGGAGTCGCTGCTCGCCGGGGAGCTGCGCGATCCCCGGGCGCTGCTGACCGTGCTCGGCAACTTCATCGACAACGCCCTCGACGCCGCTCGCCAGGGCGGCGGCGCGGCGCCGTTCACCGAGGTCGGCCTGCACGTGCTCGACGACGGCCAGCTTTTGGTCCGCGTCGTCGACTCCGGCCCGGGGATCCCGGCCGCCGAGCGCGAGCAGATCTTCGAGCCCGGCTACTCCACGAAGCCGGCGGAAACTGCGGGCGCCCGCGGCGTCGGCCTGTCGCTCGTCAAGGGACTCGTCGAACGCCGCGGCGGCAGCATCCGCGTGGCCGACGCGCCCGACGGCGGCGCGCTGTTCGAGGTCCGCCTTCCGGTCGTCATGCGCGCCGACGCCGCCGTGGCGCCCGGCGGCGATCTCGAGGCGCACAGATGATCAGCACGCTCATCGTCGAAGACGACTTCCGCGTCGCCCGCCTGCACGCCGAGATCGTCGAGGCGCTCGAAGGCTTCACCGTCGTGGCGACCGTACACACCGCGTCGGCTGCGCTGGACGCGGCGCGCCACCACCAGCCGCAGCTTGTGCTGCTCGACCTCTACCTGCCCGACGCCAGCGGCCTCGAAGTCTTGCGCCGCCTGCGCACGCTGCCCGAGCCGCCCGACGTCGTCGTCCTCAGCGCCGCGCGCGAGATGCAGAGCGTCCGCGCGGCGATGCAGGGCGGCGCCCTGCACTACCTCATCAAGCCCTTCGACTTCGACGACCTGCGCCAGCGCCTCGCCGCCTACGCCGAGCTCCACGCCGCCCGCTCCGCGGAGCGCGAGACCCACCAGCAGGAAGTCGACCGCCTGTTCGGCCTCATCCGCCGGCCCAGCGGCGCGGCGGCGATCGCGCTGCCCAAGGGCCACTCGCCCGCTACCGCCGAGCTCGTCCTGGAGGCCCTGCGCGAGTCCGGCGAACCACTGTCGGCGAGCGACGTGTCCGAACGGGTCGGCATCAGCCGGGCGACGGCGCAGCGCTACCTGACCTCGCTCGCCGACGCCGGCAAGGCCCGGCTCAACCTGCGCTATGGCACCGCGGGACGGCCTGAGCACCGGTACGAGCCGGAGTAGACGGCGGGCGCGTCGCGCCGCGCGTGTCGGCAGAACGCGCAGAAGGCGCAATACGGCCAATTCGGCGATCAACGCGCACAAGCGTTGCCGCGCGCGACGCCTCTTCGCCCTCATCGCCGGATCGCAACCACGGAGAGCACCATGCTGCCGCCGAAGGTCACCGAGACCGCCCGCCTCTCGCCCCACTGCCAGACTGCGCTGTCGCCGCCTCCGGATGCCGCGCCGAACCCGCGCCGGTGACCATGAGTGCCGCCGCCCACACCAGATCGTCGGCGACGGCGCCGCGCGAGGAGGTTGTCGCAGGAGGCCCCCTCGGCGGTGTCCGCGTCCTGGACCTGGGCACCGTCTACGCGGCGCCGATCACCGCCATGCTGCTGGGGGACTACGGTGCCGACGTGCTCAAGATCGAGCACCCGCGCGGCGATCCGGCGCGGACGCACGGGCCCAGCAAGGACGGTCACGGGCTGTGGTGGAAGGTCATCTCGCGCAACAAGCGCACCGCGACGCTGGTTCTCAGCCGGCCCGAGGGCAGGGAGATCATGGAGCGGCTCGTCGAAGACGCGGACGTGCTGATCGAGAACTTTCGCCCCGGCGTCATGGAGAAGTGGGGCCTCGGGCCCGAGCGCCTGCTCGAGATCAACCCGGATCTCGTCATGCTGCGCGTCACTGGGTTCGGCCAGACGGGGCCGTATGCGCAGCGGCGCGCGTTCGGGACGCTGGCCGAGGCGATGAGCGGCCTCGCTCACCAGACCGGTCAGCCCGGCGGCCCGCCGACGCTGCCGCCGTTCGGGCTCGCGGACGGGGTCGCCGCGATCAGCGGCGCCTATGCGGTGATGCTCGCGCTGTATCACCGCGACGCAAACGGCGGCGGCCAGGTCATCGACCTGTCGCTGCTGGCGCCCCTGCTGGCCATTCTCGGCCCCGGCCCGAGCGCGTACGACCAGCTCCAGATCGTGCCCGGCCGCCAGGGCAACCGCTCGTCGAACAACGCGCCGCGCAACGCCTACGAGACGCGCGACAGGCGCTGGGTCGCGATCTCCGCCAGCGCCACCTCCATCGCCGAACGCGTGATGGCGATCGTCGGGCGGCCCGACATCGCTCGGCAAGAGTGGTTCTCGTCGGCGCGGGAGCGCGTGCGCCACGCCGACGAGCTCGACCGGATCGTCGGCGAGTGGATCGGCGCGCGCGACTTCGATGCGGTCATGGCGACGTTCGAGGAGGCCGGCGCCGCCATCGCGCCGATCTACGACGTCGAACAGGTGGTCAACGATCCGCACGTGCGGGCGACCGGCATCGTCACGACGGTCGACGACGAGGACCTTGGGCCGCTGACGATGCAGAACCTGGCCTTCCGCCTGGTGGGAAGCCCGGGACGCATCCGCTTCGCCGGCCGCGGGCTCGGTCAGGACAACGACGAGATCTACGCGGAGCGCTTGGGCCTCCCGCCCGAGCGCATCGCGCTGCTGCGCGAGCAGGGGGTCATCTGATGCACCGTCATTCGACGAGGTAGGTGTCGTAGATCACGCCCGCGGACTGGCGGCCGGCAACGCTGATGAAGACGCCCTTGTTGAGCCAGTCGAGATCGGGGGCGGCGGTCTCGATCTGGGTCGAGGTGCGGAAGGTGTACTCGCCGGCGTCGACGTCCTCACCGCGCGCGAGACGGGCGAGGACCTCGGCGCTGCCGTGGCGCACGCCTCGGGATTGGACGTAGAGCAGGTCGCCGCCGTCGGTCTGCAGCGTGTAGCGGATGTCGCCGAGTGCGGTGCCGTCCGGCAGGACGATCTGCCAGTCGGCGCTGGCACCCGGGAGCAGGGTTCCGTTGAGCTCAGGACCGGTGAACGTCCCGCCGGTCAGGGGCACGATGCGGCGGTGGCCTTGGGCGATGTCGCCGAGGTCCAGCGGTTGGGCGAGGGTGGCCTCCAACCGGTAGACGTGGGTCAGGCGGGGATCGGGAAGCCGAGCGCTCATGCCGTTGCCGGATCGTTGGGATGGGGCTCGAGCGGGGTAACGGTGACGCGCATCCACTCGTACAGCGGCAGAGCGCCGAGCAGACCGTCGAGCTGCGATCCACTGTCGGCGCGGTACAGGCCGAGGATCGTCCTGTCGCCGGCCCGTTTCCAGACCCGGACGAGATGCCCTTCGCCCGCCAGCCGGGCCGCGGCGGGCGCCTCGGCGTTCTCGCGGTCCTTGACCTCGGACTCCGGAGTTCCGTCCGGAACGTTGAGCTCGAACTCGACTAGGAATTCCATGATGTCCTCCTTTGGCGGCGACTCCGCCGGGGACGCCGCGACGGCCTCTGTTGGCTCAGGAAGGCCCCGAGGGCGAAGGTCCAGATCCACTCACTCATCGCTCACACCTCCACGATCTGTAGTTGGGTGGGCTTGCTTGTCGTCGAGTGCATTCGGCCGACGAGCGCGAGCACGACCCCGGTTGCGTACGCACCGGCGATGACGGCGAACGCCAGATGCAGCGAGACCTCGTCGCCGCCTGCGGCGAGGAGCGCTCCGAGGAGGGCGACGCCGAACGCCCCGCCGGTCTGCCGGGCCGCGTTCAGGACCCCGGACGCGAGGCCGATGCGGTGCCCGGGAGCGGCCCCGATCACGACCGCGGTCATTGCGGGCATCACGAGTGCGGTGGCGCCGAGCGGGACGCTCGAGGCGATCAGGACCCACACCGCGCCGTACGTCGCGTTGAGCGCCACCAACACGGCGGCCATGACACCGGCGGTGAGTCCCGCGAGCATCACCGGCCATTCTCCGAACCGCGACACGGCGCGTCCGCTGAGAAACGCGACGGCGCCGGTGACCAGGGTCATGGGGAGCATCGCCAAGCCCGTGCTCAGGGCGTTCAGACCGTGGGTCTCGTGCAGGTCGACGGCGAGGCAGAACAGGCCGCCGTAGAGGCACAAGTTGAAGATCAGGCCGATCGTCACCGACACCGAGAACGTGCGCGCGCGGAACAGCGCGGGGTCCACCATCGGGTGGGTGGCGATCCGCTCCGCAGCGGCAAACGCGATCGCGCTGAGGACACCGGCGCCGAGCAGCGCCAGCGATGGGCCGGTTCCCCAGCCCTTCTCGCCGGCGACGATGAACCCGGCGGTCAGCAGAGAGAGGGCAGCGATCGCGAGGAGTTGGCCCGCAACGTCGAGCGGGTGCCGATGGCGGCGGGTCTCCTGCACGTGGCGCAGGAGCAGCAGCCCGGCGACGGCGGCGACTGGGACGTTGACGAGGAAGATGGCCCGCCAGCCGATCGCGCTGGTCAGCACCCCTCCGAGCACGGGTCCTGAAGCGAGGCCGATCCCGGACGCGCCACCCCAGATCGCCAGCGCGCGCCGACGCTCGAGGGGGCCGGGAAAGGTGTGGCCGATGAGCGCCAGCGAGCACGGCATCAGCCAAGCGGCACCCAGGCCCTGCAGCACGCGCGAGGCGATCAGCATCGGCAGAGAGACCGCGACAGCGCAGACCGCGCTCCCGAGCGCGAACACGCCGAGGCCGATCGCGAACCCAGCGCGCGCGCCAACGCGGTCCGCGAGTGCCCCGGCGGTGAGCAGAAGGGACGCGAACGCGAGCGTGTACCCGTTGACGATCCACTGGGCGGCGGCGAGGCTGCCGCCGAGGTCGCTGACGATCGGTCCCAGCGCGAGGTTCACGATCGTCGCGTCGAGGGTGATCATCAGGAACCCGAGGCAGATCGCAGCCAGCCCCAGAGCGGGACTCCTCCGGCGTGCGCCAAGGAGGACACCATCTACGAGGATGGAACGGATCGCGAAGGAGCTCATGCCGTTCGATGGTCCTTCGCGAACACCGGGATCTCCACGACCTTTGAGGTCACGCTGATAGACGCCGCCTAATAGGCGGCGTAACCGTCTTCTGCCGGCGAGACGTCCCCCGCGTCGTGATGGCGCTCAGGCTCGAGTTCAGCGGTCAGGACCATCCGGTTGGGCGCGAGCTCGAGCGGATCTCGGAAGGCGGCGTCAGGCGCTGCGTCCGCCTGATCAACGCGGGGCGCAGAGACGGGTCGATTCCTCCTGGCCCGCCCGCCAGGGCGGTTGCCCTCGCGTTCGTCGGAGCGCTCGAGGGTGCCGTGATCGCGCTCGCCGGGCAAGCCCCCCACGACGAGCTCCTCGCCGCCCGCGCGGTCGCGGGCGTGCTTGGGCTGGACAATCCGTGGGATGCCTCATGACAACCGCCGGCTACGACCTGATCGGCCACGGCTACAGCGGTGTCCGCCGGCCCGACCATCGCCTCGCAGCGGCGATCTGGGCGGCGCTCGGCGATGCAGCAAGCGTGGTCAACGTGGGTGCCGGCACCGGCTCGTACGAGCCGCCCGATCGCGACGTGATCGCCATCGAACCGTCCGACGTCATGATCGCCCAGCGCCCCTCGAAGGCTGCCCCGGCGATCAAGGCGAGTGCCGAAGCGCTACCCCTCGCGGACAAGTCGGTGGACGCCGCCCTGGCCGTGCTCACCCTGCAGCATTGGGACGACGTCGAACGTGGGCTCGGCGAGATGGTCCGCGTCGCTCGGCGACGTGTCGTCGTGGTCACGATGGACGTCGGCGTCCTCGCCGAGCACTGGCTGATCCGCGAGTACGTGCCCGAGACGCTCCCGGCCCACGCCGCTGGTTTCCCACCGATCACGTCGCTGCTCGGCGCGCTCCCCGGTTCGACCGCAAGCGCGATGCCCGTCCCGCGGGACTGCACCGACGGGTTCATGGCTGCCTTCTGGGGGCGACCCGAGGCGTATCTCGACCCGCAGATCCGCCGCGCCACCTCCCCGTGGCACCAGCTGCCGCCTGCTGTCGTGACGCGCGCGGTCGACACACTGCGCAGCGACCTGGAAAACGGGGAATGGAACCGGCGCCATGGCCATCTCCGCCGACAGCCCACCCTCGACGTCGGCCTGCGATTGATCCGCGCCGAGCTTTGAGCCCTCGCCCTCGCTACGTGCGAGGCTGCGTTCCATGTCCACGCAGACCTCCCTCGTCACCGGCGTCGACTTCGTCGCGTTGCCCGTCACCGACTACGACGCCGCCGCCGAGTTCTACGGCACGGTGCTCGGCCTGCCATTCGTCAAGCGCTGGGGCACTCTGCCCGCGGGCGAGTTCCAGGCCGGCAATCTCACTCTGGCGGTCATCCAGCCCGATGCGTTCGGGCAGGAGTTCCGCAAGAGCAACTCGTGGATCGCCTTGCAGGTCGATGACGTCGCGGCGTCCCGCGCCGGTCTCGAGTCGCAGGGGATCGAGTTTCACGGCGACATCCTGGACAGCGGGGTGTGCCATCAGGCGTTCTTCTCGGACCCCGACGGCAACCCGCTGATCCTGCACCACCGCTACGCGCCGAAGGGGGAGGCGCCCCCCGGGGCCGCCTGATCCGCGCTATGCCGCCAGCTCCATCGCGCTGTTCCGACACGGGCGTAGCCGTGTACTCGTATCTGTGCCTACTCAACACGTTGAATGCATCTGGGATCCCGAGGTCGCACGCGTCCTCGGGCGCGCATCGCTGGCGTACCTCGCGGTCGAGACCTCGCGCGGGCCGCACGTCACGCCGCTGCTGTTCGCGGCGACGCCCGATCGCCTGTGGTTCGGGATCGGTCGCGGCACGCTGAAAGCCCGCGCGGTCGCCAAGCGCCCGGCGGTCGGCGTCGTCGTGCCCGGGGAGAACGCATCGGTTGCGATTCGCGGTGAGGCGACACTTGTCGACCGGCTGTCCGCGCCGCCCGCCGAGCTGGTTCGGACGCCGCTGGCACTCCCGGCCTTCGCGTCCCGCAACGCACTCGAGATGGCGGCGTTCGCCCGCGACGTCGCGCGGCGGGGGGCGCGCCCACAGCCGCTCGCCCTGGTGAGCGTGCGTATCGACGCCCTCGACCTCCTCGATGGCTGGCCGGCGGCGGCGGTTCTCGGCTGGATGGCGCCGGGCGGGCCCGTCGCCCTGCCGGCGAGGTGGGACCCCGTGAGCGAGCGGGCGCGCGTTCCGGCGGATGCGCTGAAGCGTGGCGGCGGCCCGCGCGCCGCGGCCGCCTGCGTCTGCATCGACGAGAGCGAGGGGCGGGGGCCGCTCGCCAAGCGCGGCACGCTGCTGCGCGGGCACGGCCGGGCGACGCTGCGCGGTGCCGTCGCCTCGATCGCGCTCGAGCCGGAGCGCGTCACCCGCTGGCGCGGCTTTCAGACGCAGACCGCGGCGGTCGCGCTCGCGGATCGTCAGGCGGGGACCAGCGTCGCCTCGTCGGTGTAGGTCTCGCCGCGCTCGGCCTTCTCGACCAGCGAGGCCGGCGGCTCGAACCGCTCGCCGTAGCGCTCCGCGAGCTCGCGGGCGCGGGCGACGAAGCCGGGCAGGCCGCCGTCGTAGCCGTTGATGTATTGCAGCACGCCGCCCGTCCAGCCCGGGAAGCCGATGCCGAGGATCGAGCCGATGTCCGCGTCGGCGACGGACTCGATCACGCCCTCGTCGAGGCACCTGACGGCCTCGATGGCCTCGATGAAGAGCATGCGCTCCTCGAGGTCGCGCAGGTCGATCTGCGAGGGGTCGTCGATCGGCGGGAACGCGTCGCGCAGCCCGGGCCACAGGCGCGTGCGCTTGCTGTCCTCGTACTCGTAGAACCCGGCGCCGGCGAGCTTCCCGGGCCGCCCCTCGGCGAGCATCCGGTCGACGACCGCGAACCCCGGGTGCTCCGGCACCGGGCGGCCCTCGGCCTCGAGCGCCTCGCGCGTCGCCTTGCGGATCTTCGCCGCCAGCTCCATGTTCAGCTCGTCCATCAGCTGCAGCACGGGCGCCGGGTAGCCGGCCTGCGAGCTGGACTGCTCGATCGACGGGGCCGGGATCCCCTCGGCGAGCATCGCGATCCCCTCGTTGATGAACGTGCCGATCACGCGCGAGGTGAAGAACCCGCGGCTGTCGTTGACGACGATCGGCGTCTTGCGGATCTGCTTGGCGACGTCGAGGGCGCGGTAGAGCGTCTGCTCGCTGGTCTGCTCGCCCTTGATGATCTCGAGCAGCGGCATCTTGTCGACCGGGCTGAAGAAGTGCAGGCCGATGAAGTCCTCGGGCCGCGCGCTGTCGGCGGCCAGGCCGGTGATCGGCAGCGTCGAGGTGTTCGAGCCCAGCAGCGCGCCGGGGGCCAGGTGCGGCTCGATCTCGGCGAAGACCTTGGCCTTGACCTTCGGATCCTCGAAGACCGCCTCGATGACGAGGTCGGCGCCGGCGGCGTCCTCGGGCTTGTCGGTCGGCGTGATGCGGTCCAGCAGCGCCTGGTCGCCCTTGCCCTTGGCGACGAGCTTTTCGCTGTAGCCCTTGCCGCGCTGGGCGGCGTCGAGCGAGACGTCCTTGAGGACGACCTCGAGCCCGGACCTGGCGCACACGTAGGCGATCGCCGCGCCCATCATCCCGGCGCCGAGGACGACGACCTTGGACGCCTGCCAGGGCTCGATCCCCTCGGGCCGCGGGCGGTTGTTGACCGCCTGCATGTCGAAGAAGAAGGCCTGGATCATGTTCTTGGCGACCTGGCCGGTGGCGAGGTCGACGAAGTAGCGCCCCTCGATCTCGCTGGCGTTGTCGAAGTCGACCTGGGCGCCCTCGACGGCGGCGGCCATGATGTGGTGCGGCGCGGGGTAGTTGGCGCCCTTGAGCTGCTTGCGCAGGTTGGCCGGGAAGGCCGGCAGGTTCTGCGCGAGCTTGGGGTTCGACGGCGTCCCGCCGGGCATCTTGTAGCCGTCGCGATCCCACGGCTGGACGCCGCCCTCGGGGTTGGCCTTGATCCATGCCTTGGCGGCGGGGACGAGCTCCTCGCCCGCGGCGACGATCTCGTCGACGACGCCGAGCTCCTTGGCCTTGGCGGGCTTGAGCCGCTGGCCCTGGAGCAACAGCTGCATCAGCGCGTCGACGATGCCGAGCATGCGGACGCTGCGCACGACGCCGCCGGCGCCAGGCAGCAGGCCGAGCTGGACCTCGGGGAAGCCGACGACCGCCTTGGGGTCGTCGACGACGATCCGGTGATGGCAGGCCAGCGCGATCTCGAAGCCGCCGCCCAGGGCCGCGCCGTTGATCGCCGCGACGGCCGGCTTGCCGAGCGTCTCCAGCCGGCGCAGCACGGCCTTGCCCTCGCGGACGAAGCGGGCGAACTCTTCGGCGTTGTCCGGCGTGACCTTCTTGAGGTCGTTGAGATCGCCGCCGGCGAAGAACGTCTTCTTGGCGGAGGTGATGACGACGCCCGCGATCTCGTCGCGCTCGGCCTCCAGGCGCTCGACCGTCGCCGCCATCGAGGCGGCGTAGGCGGCGTTCATCGTGTTGGCCGACTGGTTGGGGTCGTCGAGGGTGAGGACGACGATGCCGTCGTCGCCGCGCTCGTAGCGGATCGTGCTCTCGCTCATGACTAGATGGCCTCCACCACGGTCGCGATGCCCATGCCGCCGCCCACGCAGAGCGTGGCCAGCCCGTACCTGCCGCCGGTGCGGTGCAGCTCGTCGATGAGCGTGCCGAGGATCATGCCGCCGGTCGCGCCGAGCGGGTGGCCCATCGCGATCGCGCCGCCGTTCACGTTGACCTTGTCCATGTCGAGGCCCATGTCCTTGACGAAGCGCAGCACGACCGCCGCGAACGCCTCGTTGATCTCGACGAGGTCGAGGTCATCGACGCCGATGCCCGCCTTGGCCAGCGCCTTGCGCGACGCGGGCGCCGGGCCGGTGAGCATGATCGTCGGGTCCGCGCCGCGCGGCGTGAGCCCGTGCGCCTCGCCGGCGCGCTCGTTGCCGATGGCGACCAGCGACGCGCCGTCGACGATGCCTGACGAGTTGCCCGGCGTGTGGACGTGGTCGATGCGCTCGACCCAGTGGTACTTCTGCAGCGCCACGGCGTCGAAGCCGCCCATCTCCCCGATCGCCTGGAACGAAGGCTTGAGCTTGCCCAGCGTCTCGACCGTCGTGCCCGGACGGATGAACTCGTCGTGGTCGAGGACGACGTGCTCGTTGAGGTCCTTGACCGGGATCACCGCGTCGGCGAAGCGGCCCTTCTCGCGCGCGGCGGCCGCGCGCTCCTGCGAGCGCGCCGCGTAGGCGTCGACGTCCTCGCGGCTGAAGGCCTCGATCGTCGCGATCAGGTCTGCGCCGACGCCCTGGGGGATGAAGTACGTGTCGTAGTTGGTCTCCGGATCGGTGGCCATCGGGCCGCCGTCGGAGCCCATCGGCACCCGCGACATCGACTCCACGCCGCCGGCGAAGACGAGGTCCTCCCAGCCGGAGGCGACCTTCTGGGCCGCGACGTTGACCGCCTCCAGCCCCGACGCGCAGAAGCGGTTGAGCTGCACGCCGGCCACCGTGTCGGGCAGGCCCGCCTTCAGCGCCGCGGTCTTCGCGATGTCGGCACCCTGGTCGCCGACCGGCGACACGCACCCGAGCACGACGTCGTCGACGCCGTTGGGATCGAGCCGCTCGTTGCGGACGAGCATCTCGTGCATCAGCCCGACGACCAGGTCGACCGGCTTGGTCGCATGCAGCGACCCGTTGACCTTTCCCTTCCCGCGCGGCGTGCGGATCGCGTCGAACACCAAGGCCTCGCTGGCGGCCATCGCTACTCCTCGTGATCGAGTCCGGAGCGCAGAGACGCTAGCAGAAAAAATAATCAAGGCTGATTCTTTTGGTAGCGTCCGTGAGCGCATGGCCCCTCCGTCGCCGACCCCTGCCGCCGAGCCCAAGCAGGCGCGTGCGCACGCCACGCGGAGGCGGTTGCTCGACGCGGCAGCCGAGGAGCTCATCGAGCACGGCTACGTCGGGCTCACGACGCCCGCCGTGGCCCGCCGCGCGGGCGTCTCGCGTGGCGCGCAACAGAACTGGTTCCCGAACAAGGCGACGCTCGTGGCCGAGGTCGTCCGTCACCTCGGGTTCCGCCACTGCGAGGAGCTGCGCCATCGCCTTCCCGAGGTTCCGCGCGGCCGCGCGCGCATCCAGACGGGCCTCGACATCCTCTTCGACGCGTACAGCGGCCCGCTGTTCGCCGCGGTCGTCGAGCTGTCGCTCGCGGCCCGCGGCGATGCCGAGCTGCGCGACGTGATCGTGACCCAGGAGCGCACCATCTCGCGCACGATGCAGGAGACCGGGTCGGTGATCCTGGGCGACGACTTCCCCGCGACGCCGGAGGCCGCTCAGCGCTGGGCCACCGCGCTCAGCACCATCCGCGGCGTCGCCCTGCTCAGACTGCTCGGCCACCCGCCCGCTGCCGTCGAGCGCCAGTGGGCCGCGACCCGCCGCCACCTGCTCGCGCTGCTCAGCTGACGGTCGTCACTTCCTGCGGGCGACGCGCTGCAGCGCTCGGCGGCGCTCGGGATCGAGCTGAGCCATCTGCCGTGCGAAGTGGCTGAGCGCCACCTCGCCGTACTGCTCGACGAGCGAATCGACCTCGGCCTGGGCCCGCAGGTCGGCGTACTCCTCGGCGGTGTACGCGGGGCGGTAGAAGTCGGTCTTGCCCTCGCGACGACGAGCGAGCACGCCCTTGCCGTCGAGCCGCGACATGATCGTCATGTACGTGGTGTACGCGCGCGGCTTCGGTGCGCGGCTGTTGAGCGCCTCCATCACCGCCCGCACCGACGTCTCGCCCTGCTTCCAGACCTCCTCCATGACTTCGGATTCGAGCTCGTGGAGCGGCGGCGGGATCTCTGGCTTGCCAGCCATGTACGACGCAGTGTAGTGCATCACCGCGGGTCGATCTGGGACGATCGGTCGCCAGCTGATGCCTGCCAAGACACTTCAGGAGCGGAAGCGCAATCCCTTCACCAGGTCGGCGGCGGGCGGCCGAACCCTCAGCGCGCTGATGCTCCCGTGGTTCACGGTTCGTCCGCCCTCCGGGTTCGGGGTGCTGACGACGACCGGTCGCCGCACCGGAAAGACGCGCCGCAAGTGCGTCCGCGTCATTCGCAGAGGCCCCAAGGCCTACGTCGTGATGCTCGGACCGGCGATGTTGGAAAGGAGCGGTCCGGGAACCACCTCGGCCTGGCTATGGAACATCCGAGCCAACCCGAGCGTGAGGCTACGCATCGGCGGCGGAACGTTCGCAGGAGTCGCCCGCGAGCTCGAAGACGGGGAGCAGAAGCAGCAGGCGAGGGAGGCTTACTGCGACGCGGTTCACGCCTTCGACTACCTCGAGTGCAACTTTCACCTCGGCGGCCGCCCCACGCGCGCGAGGATCATGCAGCTGCACCGCCACTGGTTCGATACCGGCGTCCCGCTGGTCGTCGAGCTGGTCGAGTCGTCGATGCCCGGGACGCGTGCGTGCTGAACCGGCGCTCTCCTCGGCTCCTCAGCGGTAGCCGGTCGGGTCCGCGGGCCGGCCCGCGTCCTGGACCTCGACGAGGTAGCGCCAGCAGTCCGGCTGGGAGCCGTCGATGTCGGTGAACTCGTACTCGCGCGCGAGCTCGCCGGAGGAGAACGATCCGCCGTTGCGCCGGCTGACGTCGGGGTCGGCGGCGAGCGCGACGACCGCCCGGCCCACGAACCGCGGGCTCTCGGAGATCGCCGCGAAGTGCGGGTCGATGGCGGCGCCGTCGCGCCAGTTCGCCTCGGTGACGCCGTAGTTGTCGAGCATCATCTCCGAGCGCATCCAGCCCGGCGTCAGCGCGACGGCGGTGCACGCGTGCGGCGCGAGCTCGTGGCCCTGCGCGAAGGCGAGCCGGAGCACCGCGCTCTTGGCCAGGTCGTAGAACGCGGAGACGCGGTAGCGCTCGGCGTTGTAGGCGCGCGTGCCGTCGGTCATCTCGACGACGAGGCCGCCGGGCCTGCGAATCAGCAGGGGGAGGGCGAAGTGGCTGGTGGTCAGGTGCGTGTCGATCGCGAGGCGCATCAGTCGCAGCCCGGCGTCGAGGTCGTGCTCCCAGAGCGGGGTGTTCCACTCGAACAGCAGCTCGCCGCCCCAGATGTCGTTGACCAGCACGTCGAGGCGCCCGTGCTCGGCGTCGATTCGCTGCACGAGCGCCGCGACGGCCGGCGCCTCGAGATGGTCGACCGCGACCGCGATCCCGGCACCGCCCGCGGCGGTCACGAGCTCGGCGGTTTCCTCGATCGTCTCCGGCCGGCCGTACTCCGACGGTCGCTCCCGGGTGGTGCGCCCCGTGCAGTACACCGTGGCTCCCGCCTCGCCGAGCGCGACCGCCGTCCCGCGCCCGGCACCGCGCGTCGCGCCCGCGACGAGCGCGACCTTGCCATCGAGTGGTCCCGGCATGGGCTGGCGTCTCAGTGCCCGAGTGGTCCTGATGCGCTGGCGACCGGCTGCCGCCGCGGGGTCCTCGCCTCGAGCACCGCGCGGGTGCCGTGCCGCGGCGCCAGGACGATCGCGCGCCGCGTCGCCGACTCCCGCCGGGCGGAGGCCGGTCGCACGCGCGCGCGTGCGAACACCGTCTCGAGGACGACGCGCATCTCGAAGGTGGCGAAGCTCGCGCCGACGCAGCGGCGCACCCCGCCGCCGAACGGCAGCCACGAGTAGGTCTCGGGCGCGTGGTCGAGGAAGCGCTCGGGCCGGAAGGCGTCGGGCTCCGGGTACAGGTCGGCGCGCCGGTGGGCGAGGTAGATGCACGGCGCGACGATCGTCCCCGCCGGCAGCGTTCGGCCGGCGAGCTCGAGGTCGACGCGCAGCTTGCGGTCGACGAGCGGGATCGGTGGGTGCAGGCGCAGCGACTCCTTGATGACGGCGTCCAGATAGGCGCCGTCGCCGTCGTGGAGACGCTCGAGGGCCACCGGGTGGCGGAAGAGCTCGTCGAACGTCCAGGCGAGGCCGGTGGCGGTCGTCTCGTGGCCCGCGAGCAGCAGCGTGACGAGCTCGTCGCGCAGCTCGCGGTCGCTCATCGGCTCGCCCTCCTCGTCGCGGGCCTGGAGCAGCAGCGAGAGGATGTCGTCGCGCTCGGCCAGCGCCGCGTCGTCCCGGCGCCGCGCGATCTCGGCGAGCAGGATCGCGTCCATCTCCGCGACCTTGCGCTCGAAGGGCGCGCGGATGTTGACCGGCCCGATCTTGCCCGGCAGGCCCATGAGCAGCTCGGACCGCGGGTTGGCGACCAGCTGCAGCGCGTCCTTGATGGCGCCGCCCATGCGCGCGCGGCGTTGCGGATCGTCGAGGCCGAAGACGGCCTGCAGGATCACCTCGAGGGTGATCGCCTGCATGCTCGGCTGAAGCGCGAACGGCCGGTCGGACGGCCAGCGGTCGATCTCCCGTTCGGTCGCCTCGACCATGAGCTCGCGGTAGGCGGCCATCCGCTCGCCGTGGAACGGCGGCAGCAGCAGCTTGCGCTGGCGCAGGTGCGCGCGGCCGTCGAGGAGCAGGATCGAGGCCGAGCCGAACATCGGCGCCATCGGGGAGCGCAGCTCGCCGACGATCAGCTTGTCCGGGCCGGCGGTGAACAGGGTCTTGACGTCGTCGGGATGCGTCAGGAAGACGACGTCGCTGAAGCCGCGCTCGCCGAAGCCGAGCAGGCGCAGCGTGAACGCGTCGCCGTGGCGGCGCAGGCAGTCCTCGAGCAGGCCCGTGGGCCGCGCGCCCCAGGCGAGAACCTGCGCGGGCGCGGGCATGCGGGGGCCGGGCGGAAGCGTCATGGGGACATCCCCTCCTCGGAGCGCGCGGCGATGACCAGCGCGTTGAAGATCATCGAGATCGTGTCGCCCAGCAGCTCGTCGGGGACGGCGTCCGGGTCGGTCAGCTTCTCCATCGCGAGGCCGTTGCCGAGCGCGTTGAGGACGGTGCCCATGCGCGCCGCGAAGCCGGGCGGCGGCTCGAGGCCGACGTCGCGCGCGCCCTCCTCGACCTGGCGCGCGAAGGTCTCGCGGAAGGCGGCGAAGCGTTCGGCGAAGCGCGGGCGCAACTGCGGATCGCGGATCGCGTGCGCCCAGAACTCCATGTACAGCGGGAAGAAGTCGGGGTCGTCGCGGAGCTGGGCCATCCAGTAGTCGGCGCCGCCGCGGGACCGCTCGTCGACGCCCCGGCCGCGGGCGAAGCGCTCGGTGTACTCGCGGATCTGGGTGGCGACGTGCTCGTCGAAGACCGCGAGGTAGAGGTCCTCCTTGCCGGCGAAGTTCGAGTAGATCGCGCCGGTGGTGGCACCGGCCTCGCGGGCGATCTCCTGGACCGACGCGCCGTGGAACCCGCGGCGCGCGAAGACGCGTGCGGCCGCCTCGAGGACGCGGCGGCGCGTCAGCGCCCGCTGCTCCTCTCGGATCGTCGCCATAACGATCGTTATGGCAGATCACAGGCGTTACGTCAAGCGAAGCGAGTGCCCCTTGCTCGAGTCGCTCTGCGCGGAGATGATCGAGGCATGAGCGCAAACGTCAGCCAGATCGGTGAGCTCCTGCACGAGGCCGCCGAGACCCATCACCGCGTCTATCGCATCGTCGACGGCGCCGACGACGACTGGGCCTCCTGGTACGCCGACTGGCTGATCAAGCTGTCCGAGCTGCCGAGCCTGCTGGGCACGACGCCGGTGCGCAGCGAGCTCGTCTACATGCTCGTCCGGCTCGACAAGGAGTACGGGGAAGCCCAGCCCGCGGAGCGCTGGGAGGACTTCTACGCCGCCCGGCTGGGCGAGCACTTCCAGCCGGCCGCGGCTGTACCGCAGACCTAGCCGAGCCGCATCTCGCGGACGCAACCAACCCCTACAGATGAGCGTTGCGTGATGCTACTCTTGCATGACGAGATGCTCGGAAGGCTCTACGACGACCAGGTCTGCTCGATCGCCCGCGCCCTCGAGGTGGTGGGCGAGCGCTGGACGCTGCTCGTCCTCCGGGACGCGTTCTCGGGCGTGCGGCGCTTCGAGGACTTCCAGCGCTCGCTGGGCATCGCCCGCAACGTCCTCGCGGCGCGCCTCGGGCGCCTCGTCGACGAGGGCGTGCTCGAGCGCGTGCCCTACCAGTCCCGCCCGGAGCGCTTCGAGTATCGGCTCACCGAGAAGGGCCTCGGGCTGTGGCCCGTCATCGTCGGGCTCCTGCGCTGGGGCGACGAGCACTACCCGACGCCCGACGGCGTGCCGCGGATCCTCGAGCACCGCGACTGCGGGGGCGCCGTCGACGCGCACCTCACGTGCGAGCGCTGCGGCGCGCGGCTCGGGCCGCGCGACGTGCGCTCGCTGCCGGGTCCCGCGCTGATCGCGGCGGCCGCGGACTGATCACGCCGCCTCGCGCACCGCGTCGCGGATCGCCGCGGCGGTCACCGTCGCCGCTGCCGTCCCCAGCACGGTGAGCCACCACGAGGCGGCGGGTCCGGGCGCGGGCGGCAGCGCGGCGCCCGAGGCGAGGCAGAAGGCGACGTCGCCGTCGAAGGGGGTGAACGCCGGATCGACGGCGCGGGCGATGCCGGCGCCGGCGATCCGCGCGACGATGCCGCAGCCCCGCTTGTCCAGCGCGGCGTCCGTGCAGACGCAGACGAGCGTCGTGCTCTCGCCGGCGCGCACGGCGGGAGAGGGCGGCTCCGGCATCTGGCGGATGAGCTCGGCGCTGCGGAGCAGCTCGCCGCGCTCACCGTGCGGGCCGCCGAGCACCTGGCCGTCCTCGCCCAGCACGTCCCCCACGGCGTTGGCGACCGCGATCGCCGCGACGGTCTCGCCACCAGGCAGCCGCGTCGCCGCGTACCCCACGCCGCTCAGCGTGGCGCGCTCGCGGCCGAGCACCTTGCCGACGGCCGCGCCGGCGCCTGCTCCGACGCGCCCGCGCGCCGGGACGCCGCCGGCCGCCGCCTCGCAGGCGGCGTAGCCCTGGTCCGGCCCGGGCCGTCGGCCGGGCGCTGCCGCCGCGAGGTCGAACACGACCGCGGTGGACACGAGCGGGATCACGCCGACGGGCGTGGGGCGGCCGAGCCCGCGCTCCTCGAGCCAGCGGATCACGCCGTCCGCGGCGGCGAGCCCGAAGGCGCTGCCGCCGGTGAACAGCACGGCGGTAGGGCCCTCGGCGTTGGCGAGCGGTGCGAGCCCTTCGACCTCGCGCGTCCCCGTCCCGCCACCGCGCACCTCGATGCCGCCGCGCGTCCCGACCGGAGCGATGACGACCGTGCAGCCCGTGCGCGCGTCGTCGTCGGTCCAGTGTCCGACCGCGAAGCCCTCGGGCGGCGGGAGCGCAGCGTTCACCGGGACACCGTGGGCTGGATGATGGAGAAGATCCCGCCGGTGCGGCTGCTCGAGGAGTCCACGCCTGGCGATCCGTCGCTGGACCTCGCCGTCTCGCATGCGCTGCTGCGGCGGGTCGCGGCGCGCGAGGCGCCGGCCACGGTGCGCCTCTACCGGCCCGGCCCGACGGTCGCGTTCGGTCGCCTCGACGCGCTGCTCGACGGGTTCGGCGACGCGATCGAGGCGGCGCGCGCGCACGGCTTCACGCCGGTGCTGCGCAGCGTGGGCGGGCATGCGGCGGCGTACACGAGCGAGGCGATCGTCTACGAGGAGATCACGCCGCAGGAGCGGCTCGCGGTCGAGGTGCGCGAGCGCTTCGAGGACGTCTCAGGGCTGCTCGTCGCCGCGCTGGTGTCGCTCGGGGCCGACGCGCGCGTCGGGGAGATCCCCGGCGAGTACTGCCCGGGCGAGTTCAGCGTCAACGCGGGCGGGAACGTCAAGCTCGTCGGCGTCGCGCAGCGGGTCGTCGCGCGGGCCGCGCTGGTCAGCGCGGTCGTCGTCGTGCGCGACGGCGAGCGGGTGCGCGCCGTGCTGCGCGACGTCAACGCGCGACTCGGCGTGGAATGGGAGCCGCGCACCGCGGGTGCGCTGGCCGATGTCGTGCCGGGGGTCGACGTCGCCGCCGTGCGCGACGCGCTGGTCGCCCACCGCGCGCGGGCGGTGCCGCTGCAGCCGGCATCGCTCGACGCCGACACGCTCGCGCTGGCTCGCGAGCTGGAGGAACGGCGCCGACCGAGCGGCTAGCGCGCTCGGTCGGCGCATCGACCGAGGCGATCTACCAGGGCCGGCCTGGCAGCGCTCCAGACCTGCGGGCCGGGACGACCGCGAGCGCCAGCCGGCCGAGCGTGAGCGCGCCGAGCATGAGCCCGAAGTCGCGCAGCGCGATGTCGTAGTACTGGGGGGCGTTGTTCGTCAGCAGGTTGATGACGATGCCCGCCAGCCAGCCCGCCACGACGAACGCGCCTATGCGCGGCGCGATCGCCACGAGGAGACCCGCCACGATCTCGATCGCGCCGACGACGTACATGAAGTCCTGGCCGCTTCCGGGGACGATGGAGTTGATCCAGCCGGCGAGGTAGTCCGGCCAGTGCACGGTCCAGTTGAAGAACTTGTCGACGCCGAAGAGGATCGGCGCGACGGTGAAGCCGATCCGCAGCAGCCAGAACGCCTGGTGGGCGGCGGCGCCGACGTCGGCCTGCGCGGCGGTGGCGGCGCGCCCGTTCGACGGCCCTGTGGTCTTCTCGGCCCGGGGTGGTGCCTCGAGTCTCGTGCTCGACATGGGGTTGCTCCTTCCGGCGGCGCGGCCCGCAGTCGGTACGGGCCCAGCGCGCGCGTCGATTGCTTGCTCCCCCGGTAGGCGTCGCGAGGCGCGAAGTTCTTACGTCGGCCGGCAGGCCGTCAGGCGGCGATCGCCGCGGGGAGGCCAAAGCGAGCAAAGACCGCGGGGCTGCGGAAGATCGTCAGCTCGGCGATCCGGTCGCCGCGCAGCGTGACGACGGCGACGCCGTGGGGCGTGAAGACGCCCGCCTCGTCGTCCCACAGGTAGTGCCCGAACGCGAGCTGGCCGTTCGCGCGCGTGGGGATCGCGCGCCAGCGGCGCCCGCCGCCGAGCGGCCGCTCGCACAGGAAGGCGGCGACGGCCTCGCGTCCGCGATACCACGTCGGGATGGGGGGCATCGCGACGACGGCGTCCCTGGCGAGCATCGATACGACCGCCTCGACGTCGCTGCGCTCCCAGGCCTCGACGAAGTCGCGGACGATCGCGCGGACGCCCTCGTCGCCGAGCGAGCGCAGCGTGGCCTGCTGGCTGCGCTCCGGAAGGCGCTCCTCGACCGTCCGGTGGGCGCGCTGCAGCGCGCTGTACACCGAGGCGGGCGTCGTCTCGAGCGCCTCGGCGACCTCGCCGCCGGTGAAGCCGAGCACGTCGCGCAGGATCAGGACGGCGCGCTGCGTCGCGGGCAGGTGCTGCAGCGCCGCGACGAACGCGAGCTCGACGCTTTCCCGCGCCTCGTAGCGCGCCGCGGGACCGCCGTCCTCGAGACCGAGGCGCTCGTCGGGGTAGGGCTCGACCCAGACCGATTCGACGAGCGGCTCCGCGGGGCCGTCGTGCGGGTCGGCCGCCGGGCCGAAGTCGACCGGCAGGACGCGCCTGGGCCGGCGCTCGATCGCCTTCAGGCACGCGTTGGTCGCGATGGCGTACAGCCACGAGCGCAGCGAGCTGCGACCCTCGAACCGGGCGAGGCCGCGCCAGGCGCGCAGGAGCGTCTCCTGCAGCGCGTCCTCGGCGTCCTGGACCGACCCGAGCATCCGGTAGCAGTGCGCGTGCAGCCCGGCGCGGTGGGCGGCGACGAGCCGGGCGAACGCGTCCTCGTCGCCGGCCCGCGCGGCCGCGAGCAATCCTCGTTCGGTCATGGCCGCCTCGGCTGCCAGAACGCGATCTCCCCGCCCGCCGGTGTGGCGACGACGCTGCGCCGGCCCGCCGGGCCCTCGCGCGGCTCGAGCAGGACCGACGCACCGAGCTCGCGCGCCCGGTCGGTGGCCCGGTCGACCTCGGCGACCTCCACGTAGGGCAGCCACAGCGCCCGCCGGGTGCCGCACTCGACGATGCCCCCGCCGAGGCCGGCCCCGAGCTCGAGCGCGACGTACGACCCGCTCTCCGTGTCGATGCGCTCCGGCCGCCAGCCCAGCAGCTGCGAATAGAGCGCGCCGGCGCCGTGCCGATCGCCGGTGTGCAGCTCGAGGTGGACGACGGGGGCGGCTCGCATCTCGTCTCAGCTCCCTGCGTCGGTTTCGAAGGCGGGCACGGCGCCGAGCGGCGCGGCCGCGGGCGCGGTCGCGCGGCGGCGGCTGGGCAGCGCCAGGGCGGCGAGCGCGCCGGCGAGCGCGAGGCCGGCCGCGACGGCGATCGCCGGGCCGAACCCGTCGGTGAACGCCGCCGCGGAGGCGTAGCTGCCCGCCCCGGCGAAGACGGCGACGGCGACCGCGATGCCGAACACGCCGCCGAGCTCGCGCATCATGCTGTTGGTCCCGGCGGCCTTGCCGAGCGCCTCCATGGCCGCCGAGCCGACCACCGAGTTCTGTGCCGACGGGATCGCCATCGAGACGCCGACGCCGGCGACGATGAACGGCGCGAGCATGCGCGAGTAGGCCAGTCCGGGCTCGGCGATCACAGCCAGCCACGCCATCCCGGTCGCCTGCAGCGACAGCCCGCCGACGAGCAGCGGCCGCTCCCCGATCCGGTCGGCCAGGGCGCCGGCCACCGGGGCGACCGTCATGAACGTCGCGGTCCAGGGCAGCAGCCGCAGGCCGGTGCCGAGCGGCCCGTATCCGAGCCCGGTCTGCAAGAGCTGCGCGTAGAAGAAGACGGCGCCGAACAGCGAGGCGAACGTGAAGAAGATCGCCGCGTTGCCCGCCGAGAAGGCGCGCGAGCGGAAGAAGCGCATCGGCAGCATGGGCTCGCGGGCGCGCAGCTCGAAGCGGACGAACGCCGCGACCATCAGCGCCCCCGCGGCGAGCGACCCGATGACCTCGGCGCTCGTCCAGCCTGCCTGGTTGCCGCGCACGAGCCCCCAGACGATGCCCAGCGCGCCGCCGGTCACCAGCGCGAGGCCGCCGGCGTCGATCGTGGTGTCGGGCCCGTGGCTCTCCTTCATGCGCGTGAGCACGAACGGGATCGCGAGCAGGCCGATCGGGACGTTGAGCCAGAAGATCCACTGCCACGCGAGGCCCTCGACGACGGCGCCGCCGACCAGCGGCCCGCTGGCGACGGCAAGCCCCGTGATGGCGCTGAAGATCCCGATCGCCGTCCCTCGCCGCTCGGCGGGGAACGCGGCGCTCAACAGCGCCAGCCCGAGCGGCATGATCAGCGCGGCGCCGGCGCCCTGGACCGCGCGCGCCGCGATCAGCCAGCCGGCGTCGGGCGCCAGCGCGCAGACCGCCGACGCCGTCGCGAACAGCCCCAGCCCGGTCGCATAGAGCGTCCGGCGCCCGAAGCGGTCGCCGAGCGCAGCACCCGTCATCAGCAGCACCGCGAAGCTCAGGTTGTACGCGTTGACCGTCCACTCCAGCTGCTCGACCGAAGCCCCGAGGTCCAGCCGGATCGTGCTCAGCGCCGTCGACACGACCAGCGTGTCGAGCGCCGCCATCAACGAGCCGATCGCCGTCAGCGCGACGACCCAGGCGGTCGTCGCCTTCGCGCTCATCCGTTCCACGTCTGCCTCCTTCTCAGCCACCTTTTGAAGCAGAGATCCGATTCGGCCCCGGGATCCATCGGTGGCGCGGTACATTCGGCGCGAAGTGGAGCCCGCCGCGACCTTGGTCGGGATGGAGCGCGTGGCCGCGATGCTCGCCGCGCGCCGCGAGGAGCTCGCCGAGGAGAGCCTGCGAGCGATCCGCCGCGAGATCCCGGCGTACGCGGCGATCGACGACCCCGCGATCCTCGCCGACGTCACCGAGCACG
The DNA here is from genome assembly GCA_005888335.1 of Actinomycetota bacterium. Next base: position 32,165 of record VAWY01000128.1, on the reverse strand, counting down.
TCGCCGAGAACCACGACGCGCTGCGCGCCAGCCTGACGCGCGGGCGGCCCGTCACCGTCGAAGACCTCGCGTACATCCGCCCGCACGCCGCCTTGCGGGCGCGGCGCGGCGTCCCGCTCGCCGACTTCCTGCACGCGTTCCGCGTCGGCCACCGCGTGATCTGGGACGCGATCATCGAGCTCGCCGGCGACGACGAGGAGGCGCGGCAGGTCGCGCTCCGCGCCGCGGGCTCGGTGATGGACTTCATCGACCACGCGAGCACCCGCGCCGCCGAGACGTACCTCGAGGCTCAGCAACAGCTCGTCGCCGAGGGCGACCGCGTGCGCCGCGACCTGCTCGAGGACCTGCTCGCCGGACGCGAGCCGGCGCCCGGCCCGCGCCTGACCGCGGCCCGCGCCGCGGGGCTCGAGCCGGGGGCGAGCTGCCTGCTGATCGCCGCCGTCCCGCTCGCCCCGCCCGACGACGCGTACGCGCTGCGCTCGGCGGCGTCGGCGCTCGCGCGCGCAGCGGGAGGCGTGCTGAGGCCGCTCGCCGTCGTCCGCCAGGACGAGATCGTGATCGTGCGCGCGGCCGACGGGCAGGATCCGCGCCGCTTCACCGGGCCGATCGAGGAGGCGTGGCGCCAGGTGCAGGACGCCGGCCTGCCGCTGGCCATCGGGCTGAGCACCGTGTTCGAGACGACGGCCGGGCTGCCGGAGGCCTACCGCGAGGCCTGTGTCGCCGTCCAGGCGCTGGGGAGCGCCGGGGGCGTGCTCTCGCTCTGCGACCTGTCCGCGTTCGACTACCTCACGCTGCGCGACGACGCGACCGCGCGCCGGCTCGTCTCGCCCGGCGTCCGGTCCTTCGTCGACGACGACGCCGCCGCAGGCGGCATGCTCACGGGCACGCTGCTCGCGTACGCCGCGGCCGACCTCAACGCGAAGGTCGCCGCCGAGCGGCTGTGCATCCACGTCAACACGGCGCACCACCGGCTGGCCCGCATCGAGGAGAAGACGGGCTGCGACCTGCGCCGGCTCGCCGACGTCCAGGAGCTGCTCATCGCCATCAGGCTCGGCGCCGGCCGCGGCTGGTGATCAGCTCACAACGGCCGCCGAAAAAGATTGGGACCGGAGCCCGATGATCGCGGTGCCCCGCGCTCTTAGCTTGCCCGTCGTCGAGCAAGCGAAGTGTGGAGGAGCACCGTGTCAGCAGACGTCAAGGACAGCCAGTGGATGATCCCGTTCTTCACGATCCTCGTCGGGTCGCTGATCTTCTTCCTCTGGCAGGTCGCGTCGTACACCACGGTGCTGGGCTAAGAGGCTGTCTCAGGCCTGGTCAGACCACCACCGTCCAGGGCTCGACGCGCCAGTTCGTGACGAGCCCGTTGCGGGCGTAGGGGTCGGCGTCCACGAAGGCCGGCCCGTCGGCGGCGTCGCGCAGGACGATCAGCGCCCCGTGGGGCGGGTCGCCGACGGCGCCGGCCAGGACGATCCGCCCCTCGTCCTTCCAGGACCGGATGAGCTCGAGGTGGGCGTCGCGGTGCGGTCCGCGGCGCTCGAGCATGTCGGGCACGTAGCCGTAGTGCAGCAGGGTGTAGCGCTCGGGCATCCGTCAGCGCACGCCCGGCGTCCGGCGCAGCAGCCGCAGGGCGAGCGTCATCACCCGTCGCCACAGCCCGTAGCCCATCCCGAACGCCGGCGCGATCGGCATGAGACGCTGGACGGCGATCGTCTGCTCCTCGGTGTACTTCTGGATGCCGTGGGGGCCGTGGCGGCGGCCGAGCCCGGAGGCCTTCATGCCGCCCATCGGCGCGTCGACCGACGCCCACGCGGCAGCGTAGGCCTCGTTGACGTTGACCGTGCCCGCCTGCAGGCGCAGCGCGAGGTCGCGGCCTCGGCGCGTGTCGCGCGTCCAGACCGAGAAGTTCAGCCCGTAGTCGGAGTCGTTGGCGCGCGCGACGGCCTCGTCCTCGGAGGAGAAGCGCGAGATCGACACGACGGGGCCGAAGGTCTCGTCGCGGAACAGCGACATGCCGTCGCGGACGGCTTCCAGGAGCGTGGGCTCGTAGAAGTACGGGCCGAGGTCGGGGCGGTGGCGGCCGCCGGCGAGCACGCGGGCGCCCTTCGCGACCGCGTCGTCGACGTGCGCGCGCACCGTCTCGAGCTGCGTCGCCGAGATCAGCGAGCCCATCGCGGGGCCGAAGTCGAGGTCGCTGCCGAGCCGCATGGCCCGCGTGCGCTCCACCAGCCGCGCGGTGAACTCGTCGGCGACGGCCTCGTCGACGAACAGGCGCTCCATCGAGATGCACAGCTGGCCGGCATTGGAGAACAGCGCGCGCTCCGCGCCCTCGGCGGCGCGCGCGAGGTCGGCGTCGCGGCAGACGATCATCGCGTTCTTGCCGCCCAGCTCCATCGACGACCCGATCAGGCAGCGGCCCGCCTGCTCGGCGACCGTGCGCCCGGTCGCCGTGCTGCCGGTGAACATCACGTAGTCCGAGCCCTCGATCAAGTGCGGCCCGAGCTCCGCGCCCGAGCCGGTGACGACCTGCATGAGACCGGCAGGGAGCCCGGCCTCCTCGAGCAGCGCCACGCCGAGCAGCGCGCTGAACGGCGTCTGCCTGTCGGGCTTGAGCACGACGCCGTTGCCGGCCGCCAGCGCGGGCACGGCGTCGGAGACGCTCAGCGTCAGCGGGTAGTTCCACGGCGCGATGATCGCCACGACGCCGAGCGGGTGGTGGTGCTCCCACGTCGCCGTCAGCAGCGGCAGCGCGCCGCGGCGGCGGTGCGCGCGCAGGTGGCGCTGGGCGGTGTTCGCGTAGTAGCGCGCGATGATCGCGACGTCGAGGACCTCCTCGAGCGCGTGGCGGCGCGCCTTGCCGGACTCGATCTGCAGCAGGTCGAGGATCTCGTCCTGGCGGGCGAGGACGAGGTCGTGGAAGCGCAGCAGGATCTGGCGCCGCTGCGCGAAGCTCGTCTGCGCCCATGCGGCCTGGGCGCCGCGCGCGCGCTCGATCGCAGCCCCGACGTCCTCGGGCGTGCAGCGGGGGACGACGCCGAGCGGCGCACCGGTGAACGGCTGCTCGATCTCCACGTCCTGGCGCGGGGCGGTCGTGTGAACGCGGGCGGCGAGGGCGTCGATCCGGGCGGGGGTGAAGCGCCGCGAGGGCAGGGCGGCTGCGGCGCGGGGTGGGGCTTCGGGAACGGTGGCCATGGGTGGGAAGCTTCCTGCACGGACGCGCGCTGCGTCGTACGACCGCGCCGCGCGGCTAGGAGACGGCGCGCAGGTCGCGCCACCGAAGCCACCACGTCCCCAGGTTCGCGCCGCTCGCCGCGGTCGCCTCGCCGAGCACCTTCGACGTGCCGACGGTCCACACGATCCTGGCTGTGTTCGACCGGCGGCGCGAGTTGCGGGTCTCGCAGAACATCCGGCCGCCCGCCCAGAGACCGTGGCCGCTCCACGGGCGGTCCGGGCGACAGTCGCTGCGCACGCGTACCCCCTTGTCCTTGGCGAGGGCGCGGGCCGACTCGTACACCTGGTTGAGCGCCGCGCCGTCGCGGAACATCGTCAGGTTCAGGCGGGTGATCGAGCGGGCGCCGGCGTTGCTCGGCACGCACAAGGCGTTCTCGACCACGGCCCCGCCCGCGGGCGCCCGGGTGACGGAGCACTGGACGTCGGGCAGGTTCTTGGCGATGACCGCGCGCAACGGGTCTTTCGCCGCCAGCGCCTTGATGCCGCCGGCCGCGGTCGCAGAGGCTGCTCCCTTGCCGCCGCCGCCACCGCTCCCGCCGAGCTGCGACGCGGCGTAGCCCCCGCCGGCGGCCACGACCGCCAAGGCTGCGACCACGGCGGCGCCGAGCCGGCGACGCCGTCGCCCGGCGGCGTCGGCCGCCGGCTCCGCCCCGTCGCGCCTGGGCGCGGCCGCCCGCGGCGGCTGGACCGCGGCCGGCGGCGCGGACCGGGCCCGTGGCGCGGGCGCGACAGACGGCGCCCGCGCCGGCGCCGCCGCCGCCGGCTCGGGCCGCAGCGCCGTGCCGAAGGAGCGCATGAGCGCATCGCACGTCTCGAAGCGCGCGCTCGGGTCCTTCGCCATCGCGCGGAGGATCGCGGCGTCGACGGCCGGCGGCAGGTCGGGCCGGGCGGTGCTCGGGGGCTGCGGGTTGGCGTGCAGATGCGACTGCAGCACGTCGCGCGGAAAGGGCACGTGCCCGGTCACGGCGTGGTAGAGCAGGCAGCCGAGGGCGTACACGTCGGCCCGGGGGGTCACGGCGCGCGCGGCGAGCTGCTCAGGCGACGCGTAGTCGAATCGGTCGCGCGGCGCGCCCGCGCGGGTGGCGCCGTTGTCCGCGCGCGCCTGCCAGGGCATCCCGAAGTCGGTCAGGTAGACGTGCTCGACGTCGCCGGCCACCGACCACTCCACGAGCACATTGGTGGGCTTGACGTCGCCGTGGACCAGACCGCGCGCGTGCGCGGCGTCGAGCGCTTTCGCCACCGGTCCGAGCACCGACGCGGCCCAGTCCACGCCGAGTGCTCCACCGCGCGAGAGGACGGCCCTGAGGTCGCCGCCGGCCACGTAGCGCGTCACCACCCACAGCGACTCGTCGTCTTCGCCGGCATCGTGGATCGGCACGACGTTGCGGTGGTCGAGCTCGGCGGCCACGTGGACGTCGTGGAGGAACCGCTCGCGGACGACGGGCTCGGCGCTCCATTCGGGGGCGAGGACCTTCAGCGCCGCCACGGTCCCGAGCCGCACGTGCCGGGCGCGGTAGACGACGCCGGCCGAACCGCTGCCGATCACCGACTCGACGCGGTAGCTGCCCAGCTGAGCGCCGAACGCGAGGCTACCCGGCATGGGCCGTCATGGTCCCCCGGCGCTGTTGGGGACGTGGACGTGGCCAACGCCGATCAGCTTGTGCAGCGCGGCGTGACACGCATTGTGCTCCGCGCCCCATCCCCCGAGCGCGCCACCGACCCCTGGCCGCAGCTGGCCGAGGCGCCGAGCGATGTAGTCCGACGTCAGCGCGTACTCAACGCCGGGCAGGGCGGGGCTGCGCGGGTGGCCGACCAGCGTGTTGAGCCCGATCATCCGGCCCTGGGCGTCGAGAACGGGCGAGCCCGCCGCGCCCGGCAGGAGACGGCTCTGGTGCGCGATGAACGGTCCGGTGGCCGGGAGCGGCGGGAACGCCTCGCGGACGCCGAGCGCCGACACCGTCCCCGGGATGCGTGTGAGCTGTGTCGCGCCGCTTGTGGAGGTGGTCACGTAGGTGAGGGTCGTGACCGGCTCGCCGACGCTCGCGCCGGCCGAGCGCGCCAGCGGCAGCGCCACCAGGCCGGGAGGCTTGGGAAAGAGGCGCAGGACGGCCATGTCGTGACACTGCGCCCGCGCCACCTGGCGCGCATGCGTAAGCGTGCCGTTGCTCAGCTTGACGTTGATGTTCGGGGCGTTCTCCATCGCGTGGTTGGCGGTGAGGACGAGCCCCTGCCGCGCCTCGAAGACCACGCCGGTCACCTCGGTCGTCTTGTCCTTGTAGACGCCCTGGACCAGGACGATCGCCCGGCCGCTCGCGCCGCCGGGGGTCTTCTTGGCCGCTGCGTTGCCCCCGGATCCCGATCCTCCGCATCCGCCGCCTGCCACGGCGACCGCGAGCGCCGCGGTCAGTGGGGCGATCGCTTTGCTCGTTCGCACGATCCTCTCCAGATCAGAAGCGCAGGCCGGCCACGGTGGCCCGGTCGATGTCGCTCACCCACAGCGTGTGCTCCGCGATAACCGCGGAGCTCGGGCTGCCGGTGACGCGTACCGGCGAGCCCTTGCTGCGCCCGGTCCCGGGATCGAGGCGCGTGGCCGTGCCGTCGTCGTGATTGACGTAGAAGACCGCCCCGTCGCCGGCGGCGACGTCGGCTTCCTGCGCGGGGCGGCCCACGCGGAAGCGCTTGAGCGCGCCGGTGGCCGGGTCCACGCGGATGACGCTTCCCTGCCTGGGGTTGCTGACCCACACCGCGCGCTCGCCCACCGCGAGACCGGAGATGCCGCCGCGCAGCTGGATGATCTTCGTCACCTTCCCGCTCCGCGGGTCCAGCCGCACGAGCGTGGCCGACCCTGTGTTGGTCACCCACACCGCGCCGAAGCCGACGGCGATGTCGGTGGGGCCGTTGCCGACCCTGACGATCGGGCCGATCCGCGGCTGGCCCGAGCTGACGTCCACGCGGGTGACCGTGCCGCCCGTCCCGTTGAAGATCCACACGGCGCCGTAGCCCGCCGCGATGCCATCGGACTGGATGTTGAGCGCCTTGCTCGCCAACCGCCGGCCGGTCCCGGGATCCAGGGCGACGAGGTCGCCGTTCGGCCCGACGGCCCAGACGCGCCCGTCGCCGACCGCCACGCCGAACGGTGTCTTCACGGCCGCGATCGCGCCCTGCTTGATGAGCGCTCGCTGCGGCGCGATCCGCGTGAGCGTGTCCGCGCCGGAGTTGGCGACGAACACCCCGCCCCGGCCTGCCGCGAGGTCGATCGGCGCGCGACCGACCGGGAGCTGCACGACCTTGCCGGCCGCTGGCTGCGCGCCACCGCCGCCACCACCGCCCCCGCCCGAGCCCGAGCCCGAGCCGAGGACGAGCACGGCGACGAGCGCGGCGAGCGCGGCCGCGACGACGCCGCCGGCGGCGACGAGGACACGGCCGCGGCGGCGCGAGGGCGCGGCGGGCGCGAGCGCCGGCTCGGGCGCCGTCGGCGAGACGTCCGACTCCGCCGGCGAGGAGATCGTGCCGGTGGCGTCCAGCGCCTCGGTCTCCTCCGGGCGGCCGCGGTCGACCGCGGTCTCCGTCGGGCGCCGGCGCAGCGACGTCTCCGCCGCCGCGACGAGCTCGCGGCACGTCGCGAACCGGTGGGCCGGCTCCTTGGCGAGCCCGCGGGTGATCGTCGCGGCCAGGCCGTCCGACATCCCCCCGACGACCCCGCTCACGTCAGGCGGCGCCTCGTGCAGGTGCGCCTCGCGCAGCGAAGGCCCGCGGCGCGGGTGGAACGGCGGGTGCCCGGCCAGGCAGGTGTACAGCGTGGCCGCCAGCGCGTACTGGTCGGCCGCCGGGCCGACGACGTCGCCGCGCCACTGCTCCGGCGCCGCGTACGCCGGCGTCAGCCCCGCCGGATGCCCGGCCTGCGTGAGCGTGTTGTCGGTCCCCGCCTTGGCGAGCCCGAAGTCGGCGAGGTAGGCGTGGTCGCCGCGCGGACCGCCGACCAGCAGCACGTTCTCGGGCTTGACGTCGCGATGGATGACGCCGCGCCCGTGCGCCCAGTCCAGCGCCCAGGCGATCTGCGAGATGATCGACAGCGCGTGCTCGGGCTCGAGCTGCTTGCGCTCGCCGAGCAGGTGACCGAGGTCGTTGTCGCACAGCGGCGTGGCGAGGTAGAGCAGGCCCTCCTGCTCGCCGTAGTCCCACACCGGCAGCACGTGCGGGTGGGTGACGCGCTCCGCCGCGTAGGACTCGCGCTCGAAGCGCTGGCGGAACTCGTCGTCGTTGGCCAGCCAGCGCGCCAGCACCTTGACCGCCGCCGGCCGGTCGTACTTGAGGTCGACGGCCTCGAAGACCCGGCTCATGCCGCCCTCGGCGAGCTCCGCGTCGAGCCGGAAGCGGCCCCCGACGAGGTCACCCACCCGAAGTCCGGCGCGACTCGTCAGCGCCACGTCTGCCTCTCACGCGGCCGCGTGAGGCGGCGCGGAAATCCGTCCCGACCGAGCACCGAGTGCCTTCCTCCTTGATGGGCGACTCCAGCCTAACGCCCGGGAGGGGATCCCGTTAAGAGCGACTTTCCGGCGCGAGCTCAGCATTCGCCGAGCTGCTTCTGGATGGCGGCGACCGTCGGGTCGCTGCTGCAGCGCACCGTTGCCTTCTCGGGAGGCTTCGGCTCGGCGGGCGTCGTCTCCTTGGCCGACGCCTGCGAGTGATCGGATTGCACCTGGCCCACGGCCCACCCGGCGCCGAACGACACCAGCAGGCCGAGCACTACGCGCACGGGGACGGCGATGCTCACCCGGTAGGTCTCGCGCCCGGTCCTGGTCCGCCCGTGCGACTCCAGCGAGTGCGTGACGAGCACCGTGTAGACCTCGGTGACCGCCGCGATCACGATCCGCACAGCGAGCATCAGCTGAAAGCCCCCGAGCGTCGCCAGTGCGCCGGCCACGATCGGCCCCAGGGCTTCGCCGGCGTCCTCCCCCGAGCTGATGAAGCCGAAGAGCTGCCCGCGCCGCTTCTTGTCGAGATTGCTCAGCTGCGCCAGCAGCGCGCCCCACGCCGGCTTGAACGCCGCCTTGCCGAGGTCGTCGGTCGCACGGCCGACGATCACGCCCCCGAGGCTCGGCACCAGGAGGTACACGACCGACGAGAGGATGTTGGCCACGCTGCGCACCGAGAGCACGAGCTTGCGGCTGACGTTGTCGGCCAGCCAGCCGAACCCCGGCCCGGCCAGCGACATCACGGGGGAGATGCCGTAGATGAGCGCCGCCTCGGTCTTCGTCAGGCCCGCGTACTCGACGGCGAACACCGGGAAGAGCCCGTTCATCATGTAGGCCGACCCGCTGATCAGGCAGCCCAGGCTCGTGAACGACGCGATCCTCTGCTTGCTGATGCCCTGATGCGGGGTCGGCGCGGCCTCCTCGGCGGCCGACACGGTCTGCTCCGCGCGCGTCTCGCGCACGAACAGCATGACGACGAACAGCGGGACCAGCGACAGCGCGAAGGCGACGAGGAAGACCAGCGTGTAGTTGCTCGCGGTCAGCCCGAGCAGGATGCCCGACAGCGTCTTGCTGCCGTTGCCGGCGAACGTCTTGGCCGTCTGGTACCAGGCGAACGACTGGGCGACCTGCTTCTTGCCGCCGTGCTCGGCCAGCAGCGCCCCGACCGCTGGGTCGCGCAGCGAGATGGACGTCCCGTGGATGCCGCGCGCGACGAAGATCTGCGCCGGGACCGCAGCGAAGGCGAGCACGAGCGTCACGACGCTGCGCAGGCCGATCGCGATGTTGAGGCCGCGCTTGAGCCCGATGCGATCGGCGAGCGCGCCCATGAACGGCTTGAGCAGGATCGCGACGATCTGGTTGAACGCCGCCAGCAGCCCGACCTCGGCAAGGCTGAGCCCGAACTTCTCGCGCGCGTAGAGCGGCAGCGCGAACGTGATCAGCCCGAAGCTCAGGCGGGAGAAGAACCCCTCCGCGACGATCGCCAGCAGCGCGCCGCGGTCTCCCTTGTCCGGCTGCTCGGCCACGTCCCTAGTGGGCCACTAGATCGGCCCGGCCACCCGCCCGCCCTGGCCGGCCGCGACCGACGGCTCGCCCAAGGTGGTCAGGCCCTGGGCGTACGCGTCGATGTAGTCGGCGATCAGCGCCGCCGCGTCCGGCACGCCCTTGTAGCCCGGGAAGTAGTTGACGTCGACGACCACAGGCCCGTCGGGCGACTCGATCACGTCGAGCCCGTAGAGCCCGAGCCCGAACGCCGCGCCCGTGCGCAGCGCGGCGTCGCGCACCTCCGGCTCGACCGGGACCGGCCGGCCGGGGACCGAGAAGCTCGTCTCCGAGAAGGGCTTGCTGACGCCGAAGACCTGGTCGCCGACCACGTAGATCTTGAGGTCCTCGCCGGGTCCGGGGATGAACTCCTGGACGAGCTGCGGGTAGTCCGCCTTCGCCGCCGCCAGCGCGTCGGCGTCGTGCGCGATCCGGATCCCGGCGCCGCGGTGGCCCATGTACGGCTTGACGAGGAGCGGCCGGCGCGCGACCTCCTCGGCCAGGAGCGCGGGATCGGTCATCGCCCAGGTGTCCGGGGTGGGCACGCCGGCCGCCCGCAGGATCCGTGAGGCGATGAACTTGTTCTGCGTCGCCGCGCAGTTCGGATACGGATTGAGGATCCGCGCGCCCTGCGCCTCGAGGACGCCGGCCAGGCTCAGCGAGAGCTCGGTGTGCGACTTGAGCAGGTAGAGGTCGTGCTCGGGCTCGAGCCGGTCCGGCCGCTGCAGGCTCTCCTCCGCGATCGCGTCGTCGACCTCGTAGCCGCGGCGGCGCAGGATGTCGTAGACCTCGAGCAGGATCGGGCTCGGGACCGGCGGCACGCGCCGCACGACCATGAAGAAGAGCCTCATCGCGACATCACCGCGATGACCGGCTCGCCGCGCGTGACGCGCCGCGCCGCGGCCTCGATCTCCGCCGCGAGCAGGGCGGGCGCGTCGGGCACGCCCTTGAAGCCGGGGAAGCCCGAGAGGTCGACGACGAACGGCCGCCCGCCGCTGAAGACGACGTCGAACCCGAAGATGTCGGCGCCGATCGCGCGTGCGCAGGCGCGCGCGATCCGGCAGAGCTCCTCGTCGGGCTCGAACGCCTCGCCGAGCTTCTCCTCGTACGTGTGCGCCGGCCACACGCGGCGCACGCCGCAGACGCGCTCGCCGATGCAGTACATCTTGTAGTCGAGGCCGTCCGGCGGGTGATAGCGCTGCACGAACAGCGGCCCGGGATCGAGGTCGAGGTCGGCGAGCTCAGCCGGCTCGCGGATCACCTGCACGCCGACGCCGCGCGAGCCGCGGAACGGCTTGACGACGATCGGCCCGCCGTCGAGCAGCCAGCGCAGCTGGTGGGGATCCTCGGTGACCCACGTCTCCGGCGTCGGCACCCCGGAGCCGGCCAGCACGGAGCTCGTGACGATCTTGTCGCGGCACATCGCGGCGACCGGGTACGGGTTGAGGATCGCCGCGCCGGCGGCGTGCAGCGCTCCCGCGAGGCTCAGCCCGAGCGCCGAGCCCGACTTGAGCACGTAGAGGTCGTGCTCGACGCGCACGCGGGACAAGTCGTTGAGCGAGACGTCGGGGAACTGGAAGTCGACGTCGGCGCCGGCCTCGGACAGGCGACGGCCCACCTCGGACCAGAGCACGTGCGGGCCGGCCGGGCCCTGCATCAGGAACGCGATCTTCATGGTTGCCTCGTCCTGTCGCTCAGACGGTCATGGCGTCTCGCGCGGCGCCGCGTGATCGCGCCGCCTGCTCCAGGACGAGGGCGCCGATCGCGGCCGGCGCCTCGTCGACGCCCGTGTAGTTGGGGAACTCGTTGACGTCGACGATCGCGAGCCGGCCGGCCGACTCGAGCACGTCCACGCCGAACAGACGCAGGCCGAACTCCGCCCGGCACCCTTCGGCGATCCGCCGCAGCGCGGGCGTGACCGCGACACGGGTGACCGGGGCGTCGAGCTCGCTCAGCGGCCCAGGACGGCGCGTCGCCCAGACCGCGTCGCCCGCGACGTAGAGCTTGAGATCGAAGCCGCCGGCGTCGACGTAGGCCTGGCCGAGGTGCGGCCCGGCGTGCCACTCGACGGAATCGAGCTCATCCTTGTCGGCGACGACCCACACACCGCGCGCGTTGTCGCCGAGGACGGGCTTGACCGCGAGCGGGAACATCGACGCCGGCAGCTCGTACAGGTCGCCGGGGCCGTGGGCGAGCAGCGTGGGCGGGACCGGGAGGCCGCGGCTGGCCAGGCCGAGCGCGCACCTCACCTTGTCGCGGACGCGATGGATCGCCTGCGCCTCGTCGAGCGCGCGGGCACCGCGTGCCTCGGCCTCCTCGAGCAGCGCCAGCGCGTACGGGTCGCGGGTGCGCGTCACCACGACGTCGCCGGGTTGGAGACCCGCCCAGGCCGAGTGCGGACCGGAGAGCGGTGCGATCGAGGTCAGCCGGGCATCCTCGTCGGCGACGACGATCGCGGGCGGGTGGCCCTCGGAGCGCAGCCAATCGATCAACGCCGATGGCATGCGCTGACCGAGGTACCTCCGATCGGTCAGGACCCATGCGCTGGCCATGTCAGCCTCCTTGCCGGCCCACCGACTCTCTCAGCGCACACGGCGCGCGTCAACGCCCGGCCGCACTCGGGCGCCTTGCCGGGCGCCTCGGCCGATGGTTGAATGGCTTCGTGACCGGGTCGCCTACGCCGATGGATCCGGCGCCCACGTCGCCGGATGAGCACGAGCGCCAGCGGATGGCCGAGCTCCACGGCGATCCCTACCTCCTGTACCGCACCCCCGACGGCGCCCTGCAGCTGCTCTCGCTTCCGGGGTCATGGGAGCAGCTCAACATCGGCCGCAGCATGGCGGCCGAGATCTCGCTGCGGTGGGACCCGGAGGTCTCGACCATCCATGCCCAGCTCGAGCGCGTGGGCGACGACTGGGCGCTCGTCGACGATGGGCTCTCGCGCAACGGCTCGTTCATCAACGGCGAGCGGATGGTCGGCCGCCGGCGGCTCCACAACGGCGACCGGCTGCGTTTCGGGCGCACGCCGCTCAGCTTCCACGCTCCCCTGCAAGCGGGCGACCGCACGCTGATCGGGACCGAGGACATCGCCGACCTCGGAGGCTGATCGCCGGGATGGACAGCGGCGCGGACGCCCCGCCGCGGATCGTCGTCATCGGCCCGGGCAAGATCGGGTGTGGTCATCTGGCCGCGCTCTTCGCCGAAGCGGGCTGGCAGGTCGTGCTGGCCGCGCGCAGCGAAACGGTCGTGGAGCGAGTGCAGGCGGCCGGCGCCTTCACCGTGCAGATCACCGGCGGCGAGGCGCAGCGCGTCGCCGCCGAAGCGGTCCTGCTCGGCGACGAGGCCTTCGAGCGCGCGGTCGCGGGCGCCCGCCTCATGGCGACCGCCGTCGGGGCGCGCAACGTCACGGCGCTCGGGCAGCCGCTGGCCCACGCGCTGGCCGCGCGCGGGCCCGACCGGCCGATCGACGTCTGGGCCGTCGAGAACGGCGACGCCGCGCCGGAGCTCGAGGCCGCCCTGCGCGACGCCGCCGCCCGCGAGCGCCTCGTGTTGCCTCCGCTGGGCGTGGCCGGCGCGATCTCCTGGCGCGCCGTCACGAGCGGCGGCTGGAAGACGTCGTCGGATCCGCTGTTCGTCGCCGACTCGACGCGCACGCTGGTCGTCGACGGCGGGCGTGCGCGGGGCGCGATCCCCGCCATCGAGGGGATCTCGGCCAGCGACGACTACGCCGAGGAGCTGATGGCCAAGTTCCTGGGCTTCGGCGCCGGGCACGCGATGTGCGCCTACCTCGGCATCCTGCGCGGCCACCGCTACATCCACGAGGCGATCTCCGATCCGCTGCTGCGCCCGATGATCCAGCGCTCGCTGCAGACCTCGCGGCGGTCGCTGCTCAGCGTCGAGGCCGCGACCGGGGCTGACGTCGTGCGGTCGATCGAGGGGATCCTCACGCGCTACGGCAACGCCGGCCTCAGCGATCCGCTGACCCGCGTGGCGCGCGACCCGATCCGCAAGCTCGCGCCCGACGGGCCGCTGCTCGGCGCGGCCCGGCTCGTGCACCGCGTGACCGGCCGGGTGCCCGCCGGCTTCGCCCGCGCGATCGCGAGCGCGCTGGCCTACCGCAACGACAGCGACGCGCAGGCGCGCCGGTTGCGCGAGATGCTCGAGCGGGACGGCCTGGCCGTGGTCCTGCGCGACGTCTGCGGGCTGGAGGCCGACGATCCAATCACACGCGAGGTGTCGCGCATCTACCGACTGCTCACCGTGCAGCGCGTGGCGGGAATGAGCGCGGGGTAGAGGCCCGACACGTCCGATCGAGTACGGAGGACGACATGAGCGACAGCCTGGCGGAGATGCTGGTGGAGGCGAGGGGGCGCCACGGCGATCGCACCGCCGTGCGGCTCGACGACACCCAGGTGACCTACGCGCAGCTCGACGACGCCAGTGCGCGGGTCGCCGGCCTGCTGCGCGACCGCGGAGTCAGCCCCGGCGACCGCGTCGGCATCATGCTGCCCAACGTCCCGTACTTCCCGATCGTCTACTACGGGATCCTGCGCGCGGGCGGCGTCGTCGTGCCGATGAACATCCTGCTCAAGGGCCGCGAGGTCGCCTTCTACCTCGGCGATCCCGACGCGAAGGTGCTCTTCGCGTGGGGCGACGTGGCGGCTCCCGCGCAGGAGGGCGCGCGCGAGGCGGGCGCCGAGGTCGTGGTCGTCCGGCCGGGCGAGTTCGAGGAGCTGCTGGCGGGCACGGAGCCGGCCACGGAGGTCGCCGAGCGGGCGGCGCAGGACACCGCGGTGATCCTCTACACGTCGGGCACGACCGGCCAGCCGAAGGGCGCGGAGCTCACGCACGGCAACCTGCGCCGCAACGTCGACATCGCCGCCACCAGGCTCGCCGGCGTCCACGAGGAGGACGTCGTGCTCGGCGCCCTGCCGCTGTTTCACTCCTTCGGGCAGACCTGCTCGATGAACGCCGCCGTCCGGGTGGGCGCGTGCCTGGACATGATCCCGCGCTTCGACCCCGGCAAGGCGCTCGAGATCATCGAGCGCGACGGCGTGACGGTCTTCCAGGGCGTGCCCACCATGTACCACGCCCTGCTCAACCACCCCGAGCGCGAGCGCTACGACACGTCGCGCCTGCGCCTGTGCATGTCGGGCGGCGCGGCGCTCCCGGTGGAGGTCCTCAGGGGCTTCGAGGAGGCCTTCCGCTGCAAGGTGCTCGAGGGCTACGGGCTGAGCGAGACCTCGCCGGTCGCCTCGTTCAACCATCCCGACCGCGACCGCAAGCCAGGCTCGATCGGGACGCCGATCGAGGGCGTCGAGATGAAGGTCTTCGACGACAAGGACAACGAGGTCCCCCAGGGCGAGGTCGGCGAGATCGTCATCCGCGGGCACAACGTGATGAAGGGCTACTGGAAGCGGCCCGACGCCACCGCCGAGGTCATGCGCGGCGGGTGGTTCCACACCGGCGACATGGCCTACGTGGACGAGGAGGGCTACTTCTTCATCGTCGACCGCAAGAAGGACATGATCATCCGCGGCGGCTACAACGTGTACCCGCGGGAGATCGAAGAGGTCCTCTACGAGCACCCGGCGGTCTCCGAGGCGGCGGTCGTCGGCGTCCCCGACGAGAAGATGGGCGAGGAGGTCGGCGCGGCGGTGGCGCTCAAGGCGGGCGAGGACGTCGACGCCGACGAGCTGCGCGACTTCGTCAAGCAGCGCGTGGCGGCGTACAAGTACCCGCGGCGGATCTGGTTCGTCGACGAGCTGCCCAAGGGCCCGACGGGAAAGATCCTCAAGCGCGAGATCGAGGTGCCCGAGCGCGTGCGCGCCGACTAGCCCGGCGCGTGTTCTGCGACGTCGACGGCGTGCGGCTGTACTACGAGCGCCACGGCGCCGGCGCGCCGCTGCTGTGGATCACCGGCTTCACGATCAGTTCCGAGGTCTTCCGGCCCGTGCTGCCGCTCTACGAGCAGCGCTTCGAGAGCATCGTCTACGACAACCGCGGCTCCGGGCGGTCCGGAGCGCCGATACGGCTGACGTCGATGCACGAGCTGGCAGCCGACGCCGCCGGTCTGCTCGACCGGCTGGGCATCGGCAGCGCGCACGTCTACGGCCTCTCGATGGGCGGGATGGTCGCCCAGGAGCTCGCGCTGCGCTTCCCCGAGCGCGTCCGCGGCCTGATCCTGGGCGCCACGACGCCCGGCGGCCCGCTCGCCGCCCTGCCGACGCTGCGCGAGCTCGCCACCCTGGGCGCGGCGATGGCCGGCGGCGCGCGGCGGCCGGGACGACCGTGGCTCGCCGGCGCGGTCTTCTCGGCGCGCTTTCGCCGCGAGCACCCCGAGCGCGTTCGCGAGCTGCTGGCGCACTTCCGCCGCCATCGCGCGCGGCCGCACGGCGTCACCGCGCACTGGTGGGCCAGCGTCTACCACGACACGGTCGCGCGCCTGCCCGCGATCCAGGCGCCCACGCTCGTGCTGCACGGCAGCGAGGACGCGATGGCGCCCGTCGCCAACGCCCAACTGCTCGCCGAGCGCATCCCCGACGCCGAGCTGCGCCTCGTCGCCGGAGCGGGCCACGCCTACCTGCTCGAGCGCCCGGAGGAGTCCTACGCGCTCGTCGCGGACTGGCTCGACCGGCGCGGCGAGATCGCGCCCGGCCGGCCGCGCGGCGCGGCCGCGGCGCGATGGGACCGCGCGACGCGGCCACTGGGGCTGCCCATCGGCGCGTTGCGCACCGGCGCCAGCCTCGCCCAGCGCGTGCGCCGTGTCGTGATCACCGGCGCCGCTCGCGCTCCGCCCAGCGCTCCGCCCAGGCGTTGATCGGCGCGAACGCATCGAGCAGGCGCCGCCCCTCGCGCGTGAGCTCGTAGCCGCGCTGGCCGAGGTCCACGATCCCGGCCGACCGCAGCTCTCGCACTCGCTGGTTGAGCACGCTCGACGACATGCCGTCGCAGCGCTCCTGCAGGGCGCGGAACAGCAGCGGCTCGTCGCGCAGCTCCCAGATCACCCGCAGCGCCCAGCGCCGGCCGAGCAGGTCGAGCAGCGCCATGATCGGCGTGCCGGTCGTCGAGCCGCGCACGGCGCGGCCGGGCTTCGGGATGTCGGGGCGCTGTTCCTTCATGGCCTTGCGCCTCGGAAATCGAAGCGCTAGCCTGCTGCCAAAATCGAAGCAGGGAGCCTACTCATGTCACCCCGCATCGCCCCGCTGGAGCCGCCGTATCCGCCCGGCATCGAGGCCGCGCTGACCAAGTGGATGCCGCCCGGCAGCCCGATGGAGCCGCTGCGTCTGTTCCGCACGCTCGTCGTCCACGACGAGCTCGCCAGCCGGATGCGGCCGCTCGGCGCAGGCATCCTCGGCGGCACGGCGACCGTTCCGGCGCCGCTGCGCGAGGTGATGATCCACCGCACGTGCGGGCTGACAGGCGCCGAGTACGAGTGGGGGGTGCACGTGGTGGGCTTCGGCAAGCCGCTGGGGTTCAGCGACGAGCAGCTCGACTCGACCGTCCACGGCTCGTGGGACGACCCGTGCTGGGACGCGGAGCAGTCCGCGGTCTTCCGGCTCGCCGACGAGCTGCACGAGACGAGCACGGTCTCCGACGACCTGTGGGCGCAGCTGGCGAAGCTGTTCGACGAGCGGCAGATCCTCGAGCTGATCGTCACCGCCGGCTGGTACCACCTCATCAGCTTCGTCTGCAACGGCGTCGGGATCGAGCGCGAGGCCTGGGCCGCGCGCTTCGCGCCTCACGTGGCCGGGCGCGGGTCGCCGAGCCAGTAGCGCGGCCCGGGACCGCGGGCGGCGGCGCGGTCGCCCGGGTTGGCCAGCCGGCAGCGATCGAGCGAGAGGCAGCCGCAGCCGATGCAGTCGGTCAGGCCGGCCTTGAGCCGCTCGAGCTCGGCGATCCGCTCGTCGATGCGCTCGCTCCACGCGCGCGACAGCCGGGACCAGTCGCCCCGGCGCGGGACGCGGTCGGCGGGCAGCTTGGCGAGCTCGTCGCCGATCTCGTCCAGGCTCAGCCCGACGCGCTGCGCGAAGACGATGAACGCCACGCGCCTGATCACCGGGCGCGCGTAGCGCCGGTGGCCGGCCGAGGTGCGCGTCGAGCTGATCAGCCCCTGCTCTTCGTAGAAGCGCAGGGCCGACGCCGCGACGCCGGTGCGGGCCGCGACGGCGCCGATCGTGAGCAGCTCGGACACCACGCGATCGCACCACATCCGCGACCTCACTTCAAGTGCACTTGAGATAGCTGGCGGTTGTGTCGCGCGTTAGCTCGTGGTTGGCAGGCTCACGAAAGACGCGCCCTGCTTGACTCGCCGTCGGGCCTCCCGGTAGGGCTAGGACGGATGATCCCGATCCGCCGCCTGGCGCTCTCCGCTCTGGCCGCCACCGCGCTCGGCCTCGTCGGCGCCGCGCCGGCGCCCGCCGACCCCGTGCTCGCCGCCGCCGGTGACATCGCCTGCGCCCCCACGAGCCCGTTCTTCTTCGGCGGCAACGGCGACGCCACGCACTGCGCCCAGAAGCGCACCGCCGCGCTCATCGGCGCCGTCAACGCCGTTCTCCCTCTGGGCGACAACCAGTACAACACCGGCAGCCTCACGAACTACAACGCCGTCTTCGCCAAGACGTGGGGCGTGTACAAGGGGATCAGCTTCCCGGTCCCGGGCAACCACGAGTACGGCTCGACCGGCGCGTCGGGCTACTTCTCGTACTTCGGCGCGCGCGCCGGCACCCGCGGTCAGGGGTGGTATTCGTTCGATCTCGGCGGCTGGCACGTGCTCGCGCTCAACAGCGAGTGCAACTTCATCGGCACCGCGTGCAACGCCGGCGGGGCCGAGGAGGCCTGGGTCCGCCAGGACCTGGCCGCGCACCCGGCGCTGTGCACGCTGGCCTTCTGGCACGAGCCGCGCTTCTCGTCGGGCTCCACCATCGTCACCAACGCCGCGGCGATGGCGCCGATCTGGAACGACCTCTACGACGCCGGGGCGGACCTCGTCCTGGTCGCCCACAAGCACTCCTACGAGCGCTTGGCCGCGCTCGACAAGGCCGGCAACGTCGACAACGCCCGGGGCATGCGCGAGATCATCGTCGGCACCGGCGGCGACGACCACGCCGGCCGGGCGCTCGGCCGGATCGGCAGCCAGGTCCGCAACTTCGACTCCTTCGGCGTCCTGAAGCTCACCATGCACCCGACGGGCTACGACTTCCAGTTCGTCCCCGAGGCGGGCCGCGTCTTCACCGACGCGGGCTCCGGGACGTGCCATGCCGGCGGCACCGTCGCCCCGGCGGCGGCGGCTCAGACCGTCACGAAGAAGCCGAAGAAAGCCACGCCGAAAGTCGCTCGTACACCGCTTGGTGGTTGAGCAGCGCGAGGTGGTGCGTGCCGCCGACGTGCAGCCCGTCCTCGTCGCGGAACGGGATCCGGCGCGTCCGGCTGCGCCCTGACGCGCTGGGCATCAGGACCAGGGTGTCGCCGATCAGGCGCCCGACCGGGTGGCGCGCGCTGCGCGTGACGGTCGCGGCCACGAAGCAGTGCGTCGCCCCGTCGAGCAGCGGCACCTCGCGGCACGCCGCCGCGCGCAGGGCGTCGGGATCGCGACCCTGCCAATCCTCGTCGACCAGCGAGCCCTGGCGCAGGTCGCGGATGCCCGCGCTGCGCCGGCGCAGGAACGCGCCGAACGGGCGCGTCTCGGGCACGGCGCTCAGCGCCGCGGCGGCCACGTGCACGGCCTGCTCGAGCGGCGCGCCCATGTGCGGCGTGCCGAGCGAGACGACGTGGCGCACGTGGCGCACCCACGCCGCGCCGTCCTCGCTCGCCCGGTAGCACGCGCTGCGCGCCACCAGACCGCCCATCGAGTGGCCGATCAGCGCGATCGTCTCGATCTCGACCGGCCACGCGGCGACGACCGCCTCGAGCGCCTCGGCGAGCGACCGGCCGTTCTCCGAGACGTGGCGGCCGGTGTTGTAGCGCAGGTAGACGGGCGTGTAGCCGAGGTCGCGCGCGAGGCGCGTGCCGTACGTCTCGCCGGTCTCGCGCGCGCCGAGCCGCCAGGCGAACTCGGTCTCCATGAGGCCGTGCACGAAGACGGCGAGGCGGGGCGTGGCGGCCGGGAAGGCGCGCGCGAGCGCGTCGCGCTCCGGCGCCACGACGCGGCCGCGGATGCGCACGGCCATCGGCTGGTGCAGCTCGCTGCCCTGGCGCTCGAGCTCGTCGCCGATCAGGCCGTTGATCGCGGCGAGCGCGGCCGCTCCGCGGGGCGTCGTCGACAGCGCCCGGTCCGGCGGCGCGCTGCGCGACTCGAGCGCGACGTCGGCGGCCCGGCCGGCCAGCCCGGCGGCGCCGCGCAGCGCGGCGTAGACGCCGCCCGAGATCGCATGGTGGGCGACCTCGACCGTGCGGGCGCTCGGCCCGACCGCACGGAAGACGCGGTCGGCGATCGCCCGGTGCATGCCGCCGATCCCGCCGGTAGCCGAGCCCAGCTCGTCGAAGGTCAGCCGGCTCAGGGCGCGCAGCTCGTCCGGGGTCCTCGTCGCAACGTCGGTCATGCCGCTCAGTGTGACCCTACCGCCGGTCGGCTCTCCGTGAACGGCACCGTTTCGCCATGGCCCGCGCCGGGAAGCACCGCGACGCGGCGCCGCAGCGCCCGAAAGTGGTGGTTGTTCGACAGGGGGAGGGACCACGTGACACGTCGTCGTGCCGCGCTCGCCGTCGCAGCGCTCACGCTCGCCGCGGCGCCGGCGGCCACCGGCGCCGCCCAGGCCCGCCTCGTCCGCATCGGGGAGCTCCACATTCCGAGCGCGCGCCTGGACCAGCTGCGCGCCGACTGGGTCGACCAGCTCCTCGCCCACCATCCGCAGGGCACGTGGGCGCCCATGCGCTTCGACCTCACCGACCGCGACCTCGCGCTGATGGGGCTGCCGCCCAAGCGCGTGCTGACCCGGCACCGCTACTCGGTCCCCACGGCGGTCTACCCGGACGGCCGGATGGTCCGCCTCGGGGCGAGCCGGCGGGGCGGCAACAAGCCGCCGCCGTCCAGCGGCTCGGCGGCCGGCCCGGGCCTGGTCAGCTACGCGGGCGCCGGCTTCTTCGGGATCCGCCCGGGCGCCTGGCTGCTGCTCATCACGCCCAACAGCGTCGGCTGGTGCAGCATGGCCCACGTCTACGGCTCGCCCGGCGCGTACCAGATCAGCACCGCTGGGCACTGCGGCAAGACCGGCGACATCGGGACGGTGATCGGCGCCGTGGGCAACCACACCGAAAGGGGCGCCCCCGTCCCCGTGCTCATCGACTTCGGCAGGTTCTCCAAGAGCACCGGCGACGCCGGGATCGGCAAGGACTGGGCGCTGATCTCCGTCGACCCGGCCTACCAGAGCCTCGTCTCGCCGACGATGGCCTTCTGGGGCGGCCCGTTCGGGATCTACACGCGCACGGGCGAGGTGGTCTCCACGAACCTCTCGCGCGGCCAGGTCGCGCTTACCCCGGACCCGCTGCTCGTCCAGCAGGTCGTCCACTACGGGCACGGCGCGGGCGTTGGCGCCGGCGGCACGCCCCGGACCGGCACCGCGATCACCTGGCGGTCCACGTACTTCACGTTCTTCGGCGCGATCACGCCCGGCGACTCGGGCTCGGGCACCAACACGCTCGCGGGCGATCCCGTCGGGTCGCAACGCCAGGCCGCGGGCATCAACACCCACATCTACGTCGACTCGTCGCTGAAGACCGGCGTCGGCCTCATGGCCGGTACCCGGGCGACGTCGGTCACGGCCACGCTGGCAAACGGGCAGCTTGTGCCCTATCCCGCTCCAGTGTCCGGCGCGCCGTAGCGGCCGCGCTTTTAGACTCGGCGCCGGTGACCGACCGGCCGATCCTCCTGGCCTACGACGGCTCCCCGGCGTCGGCGCACGCGATGCGGGTCGTTGCGCGGCTGCTCGGTCCGCGACGCGCCATCGTGGCGACGGTGTGGGAGGAGGGCCTCGCCGTCTCGACGATCATGCCCTCGACGGAGTTCGGCATGTCGCCCGGCCCGCTCGACGTCGAGACCGCGCTCGAGGTCGACGAGGCGGTGCACGCCCACGCTGAGCGCGTCGCCGCCGAGGGCGCCGAGCTCGCCCGCTCGCTCGGATTCGACGCCGAGCCGATCGCCGTGGCCGACGAGGTCAACGTCGCCGAGACGCTCGTGCACCTCGCGACTCAGCGCGGCGCCGACGTGCTGGTGCTGGGCTCACGCGGGCTCACCGGCCTGCGCTCGCGCCTGCTGGGCAGCACGTCGCACGCCGTGCTGCGCCACGCGCACCTGCCGGTGCTCGTCGTGCCGCAGCACGAGGAGTAGCTGGTGCGAAGCGCTACACGGGTGTGAGCTCGGGCGTGGGCTCCGGCTCGGGCTCGGGCTCGGGCTCGGGCGCGCGCTCGGGCTCCTCCGCCGCGGGCGCCGGCGCCGGCGAGCGGTCGGTCAGCTCGAGGAGCTCGTCGATCGCCGCGTCGACGTGCGCGGGCAGATCGTCCGCGTCGGGCAGCACCTTGCGGTCGACGTAGAAGCCGAAGCAGGCGTCGTCCTGCACGGTGGTCATCCCGATCGAGAGGGCGTGATCCTGGGCGAGCGGGACGACCGGGTAGCTCTCGAGCAGCTGGCAGCCGCGCAGGTACAGCGGGATGCGCGGGCCGGGGATGTTCGAGATGACCAGGTTGAACGTGCGCGGGCTCGATACGAGGTGCGACACCATCTTCTGCACGGGTGAGGGTGCATACGCGAGCGCCTGCAGCGTCTTGTCGGTCCCGCGCGGATCGCCCTCGGCCTTGCGCAGCGACGTCGCCTGGTGGACGGATGCCAGGCGCCGCAGCGGGTCGAGGTCGTGGCACGGCAGCTCGACGAACATGAACGAGATGCGGTTGCCCAGGGCGCCCTCGGCGCCGTCGTCGCGCACGTTGACCGGGACCATCGTCTTCAGCGAGATCGGCTCGTCGCCGCGCTCGGACAGGTAGCCGCACAGGCCGCCGGCGCACGCCGCGAGCACGACGTCGTTGACCGTCGTCCCCGTGCGCTCCTTGATCGTGCGCAGGTCGTCGAGCGGCCGGCGCAGCGAGGCCAGGTGGCGCAGCGGCGAGCTCGGGCGGTTCAGCGCGCTGGCGGGGGCCAGCGGGAAGGCCACGCGGGACAACGTCCGCGCCATCCGCGCGCCGAGGTCGGGCAGCTGGAAGACGCGGCCCGGCCTGCGCAGGAGGGCCAGCGGCGCGAAGGCCAGGCGGGTGCCCTGGATGGTGCGGTGGGCCAGCCCGTCGAGGAGCAGCTCGAGGGGTCCGGGCGCCGGGCGCGGCGACCAGCCCTCGCCGTCGACGACGGGCGGCACCGGCTCGGCGTCGAGCAGCAGCGTCGCCAGCTCGACGGCGGCGATCCCGTCGACCATGCAGTGGTGCGCCTTGCCGACCAGCCCGATCGTGCCGTCGTCGAGCTCGTCGGCGATCCACATCTCCCACAGCGGACGCTTGCGCTCCAGCGGCACCGACATCACGGCGTCGACGATCGCGTCGAGGTCGCCGGAGCGGGCGTGCACCAGGTGGCGGTCGATGTCGAAGTCGGGGTCATCCACCCACGCCGGCTCGCTGACGCCGAGGGGGACCGGCGCCAGACGCTGGCGATAGCGCGGCGCGCGGCCGATCCGCGAGGCGATGTGGTCGCGCAGCTGATCGAAATTCGGGCGCGGGCCGTGCGCCGGCGGTTCGAAGACCGCGGCCCAGCCGACGTGCATATGGGCCGTCGCGCTCTCGACTTCTAAGAACGACGCGTCGAGCGGCGATAGACGTGCATCCGCCATCGTGCCTCCCTCCAGGGGGGTTGGGGGCCTGCTCCCTCGACGAGCGACCGTAGCAATGATGGAACGGCCCGTGTTGGCGGTTGGGAAACTCCCTGGAGATGGCACTTGTCACCGAGTTGGAGCTTCCGGCGCTCGACGTGATGGATCCCGCGCTGCGGGGTCCGCGCTTCCACGAGACGATGCGCGAGCTGCGCGCGCAGACGTGGCTGGCGGCCGCGCCGTTCGGCTACGTGGTGCTCGACCGCGAGTCGTGCGCGTTCTTCTTGCGCACGCGCGCGGCGACGTTTCCCGGCATGAAGATCGCCGAGCTGTTCGGCGTCGAGTCGGGGCCGCTGCGCGAGGAGATGGAACGCAACATCCTGCACCTCGACGGCGCGGTGCACTCGCGGCTGCGCAACCTCGTCAACCCGGCCTTCACGCCGCGCGCGGCCGACCGCTGGCGCGGCGCGATGCGCCGCTTCCTGGAGGAGCTGTTCGCGGCCGTCGCCCCGGCGGGGCGGTGCGAGTTCGTCGAGGCCTTCGCCAAGCCCTATCCGTCGCTGACGATCGCCACGGTGATGGGCGCGCCGCTGTCCGACGCGCCGCGGCTGCACGAGTGGTCGAACTGGATCCAGCGCCAGTTCGACGGGCCGAGCCTGATGACCGAGCGCGAGCGCATCGAGCAGGCGTGCGCGGAGTTCTACGAGTGGGCGGGCGAGCTGCTCGCGCACCGGCGCCGGCGACACGGATGTCGCCAGACGCCCAGCGACGACCTGATCTCGACCCTGATCGCCGCGCGCTACGAGGGCGACCGGCTGTCGGACGACGAGCTCGTCAACCTCGTCCTCAACGTGCTCGTCGGCGGGGTCGACACGACGCAGAGCCAGCTCGCCCACGCGATTCGCCTGTTCGCGGAGCACCCCGGCCAGTGGGCGCTGCTCGCCTCGCGACCGGAGCTCGTCGGGCAGGCCGTCGACGAGGTCCTGCGCTACGAGCCGATCACGCCGTTCACGGCGCGCATCACGCGCGAGGAGGTCGTCTATCGCGACGTCACGTTCCCCGAGGGGACGCTGGTCATGGTCGCCAGCTGCGCGGCCAATCGCGCCGACGACGTCATCGAGGCGCCGGACGAGCTCGACATCACCGCCGACCGGGGGACGCACAAGCCGCTGACCTTCGGCGCCGGCGTGCACTATTGCCTCGGCGCCAACCTGGCGCGGGCCGAACTGCAGGAGGCGCTCGCGTTCCTCGCGCCGCGGATGGCCGGCCTACGCCTCGACGGCGAGCCGGTCTACGGCAGCGTCAACGGCGTCTACGGGCTCGACGCGCTGCCGGTCGCCTGGGGGAGCAGCCCCGGCGGCAACGGCGCGCCGTAGCGGGCGGCGGCGGTCGGCAGGTTCTCGCGCGCGACGACGTCGACGCCCAGGCGCCGGGCGATCTCGGGCCGGCCGGCGAGCGCCTCGACGCGCGCGTGCTCGGCGCGCAGGCCGTCGGCGTGGGCCTCGATGCGCCCCCACACCGTGACGATGCCCTCGACCCACTCCCACTCGCCGAAGTACTGCTGCGCGCCGGGGCGGTGGTAGGCGTAGATCCCGCACTTGCACTCGGGGTGCGGCGAGGCGTGCGGGGCGGCCAGCCACCCGCGGGCGAAGGTCAGGCTGCGGTTGGCGGGGTAGCAGACGGCGTGCATGACGGGCCCGTCCCAGCGGCACGGGATGTACGGCGACAGCAGGCGGTCGTCGATGATGCGCCAGGCGCGGAAGGCGGTGACCGGCTCGACGAGGTCGGGCGCGTTGTTCAACGGCGAGCCGGCTGGGGCTCGGGCTCGCGGTCGCGCTCGCGTGCGGGCCGCGGCACGGGCCGGGGCGGCGCGGGAGCGGGTCGCTGGGCCGGGTGGCGGAGCGGCTCGACGACGATCGTGCGCGACCGGCCGGGCAGCGTCATGCGGTCACGTTACCGCTAGCGTGCGGGCCCGCATGCGAGGGGTCGTCTCCAGCCTGGCGGTCGCCGTCGCGCTCGCCGGGTGCGGCTCCGACCGCGGGGCGGGCGAGGCGAACTCCTACGTGCACGCGGTCAACCGCGCGCAGGCGGGCTTCGCGACCAGCGTGCAGCGGCTGTCGGGCCGCATCGGCGCGACCTCGGACGCGGCCGCCGACCGGCGCGTGCTGCGCTCGTTCGACAGCGCCATCACGCGCGTCGTCGGCGACCTGCGCAAGATCACCCCGCCCGACCGCGTGGCGGGGCTGCACCGGCGCCTCGTCGGCCAGATGGACGCCTATGGGCGCCGGGTCCGCCGCGAGACGAGCGTCCTGCGCGCCAACGACGCCGGCCGCCTCGTGGCGGTCCAGCAGCGGCTGCTCGTCGCGACCAGCAGGGTGTCCGGCCAGGTCAACGCGACCATCGACTCGATCAACCGCGCGTTGCGGAAGGGCTGATGTCGCCGTTCTGGATCTGGACGCAGGCGGCGATCGTCGCGTTCGTCGTCGCGGGCATGATCATCGCGGTGATCAAGCTCTTCTGATCAACGCCGCCGCAGCAGCCCGGCGAGCCCGCGGCGGCGGCGCTGGGGCAGCGGCGCCGGCGGGGGATGGGGGATGCGCTCGCCGGACAGGATCGCCGCCGGCACCTCGTCGCACCACCAGTCGACGTGCTCGCCGTAGCCGGCCTGGTCGAGCACCTCGCGCAGGCCGGGCGGGCGGCGGCGGGTGTCGTGGGCGTCCGAGGCGACGTTGTGGACCAGGCCGTCGCGGACGAGCTCGTGCGCGTAGCGCTCGACCGTGCCGCCGAAGCGCCCGACGAGTGCGCCGGCCGTGATCGAGGTCAGCATGCCGGCGTGGACGAGCGCGGCGAGGCGCTCGGGCTCGCGGATGAAGGCCGGGCAGCGCTCGGGGTGCGCGAGGACGACGCGGTGCCCGCGGGCCTGCAGGTGGTGCAGGACGTTGTCGAAGCCGGCCGCCGACGGCGTCAGCGGCGACTCGACGAGCAGCCACGGCCCGCCGCCGAGGCTGAGCGCCCGCAGCTCGGCGTCGTCGAGGTCGGCGACCCGGGTCACGGCGATCTCGCCGCCCGGGAGCACCTCGAGCGGCAGGCCCGCCTCGGCCAGCGCGGCGTTGACGTGCGCCACGCCGTCGGCGACCTGCCCCGACGTCGTCGGGATGTCCCACGTCACGTGCGGCGTCGCGAGCACGCGCGTGACGCCGGCGGCCACCTGCGCTCGCGCGAGAGCGAGTGTCTCGTCGAGGGTGGGCGGCCCGTCGTCCACGCCAGGGAGGATGTGGCAGTGGAGGTCGATCACGCTCGCATATGATCGCGCCGTTCGCAGGCGACGAGGGGAGCTCGGGTGTTCAAGTCCATCGTGGTCGGCACTGACGGCTCGGAAACGGCGACGCAGGCGGTCCATCAGGCCGTCGAGCTCGCCAAGCAGATCGACGCGAAGATCGAGCTCGTCAGCGCCTACGAGCCGGTGTCCGACTCGCGCCTGCGCGAGGAGAGCACCCAGGTGCCCGACGACCTGCAGTGGATGGTCAACCCGCGCGAGGACGTCGACGCGACGCTGCGCGAGGCGGCCGGGATCGCCGAGCATGCGGGGGTGCCGGTCGAGAAGTTCGCGCGCCAGGGCGATCCGGCGGACGCGATCCTCGACGTCGCCGAGGAGCAGAACGCCGACCTGATCATCGTCGGCAACAAGGGGATGACGGGCGCGAAGCGGTTCCTGCTCGGCTCGGTGCCGAACAAGGTGTCGCACCACGCGCCCTGCAGCGTGCTGATTATCCGAACCACCTGACTTGGGCGCGCACGCGCACCTGCAGCGTGCTGATTATCCGAACCACCTGACTTGGGCGCGCACGCGCCTTGCAGCATGCTGATCATCCGGACGACCTGACCGCGGTCCCGGCCGGCGCGATGCTCGGGTCCGTCGCCCGGCCCGCGTTGATGAGCCCGGCTCCGTAGCGGGTGTCGTAGCCGGGCGGGCCGAGGTCGGTCGCCGTCTGCTTCAGGCGCGCCTCGAGCTGGTCGGGCGTCGGGTGCGGACCGAGGACCCGCGAGGCGATGATCAGCGCGGCCGTGGCCGCGACGTGCGGGACGGCCATCGATGTCCCCTCATAGCCGGAGGGCATGCCGAAGCGGCCCGCCGACGTCCCCAGGAACGTCATCTGGAAGATGTCGGGCCCCGGCGGCTCGGTCGGCTTGCAGTTGGGGTCGTCGGGGATCTCGGCATCGGCCCCGCCGCCGGGCGCGACGAGGTCGAGGCCGCGGCCGTCGTTGGAGAAGTCCGACAGGCAGCCGTGGATCGTCGTGGCGCCGACCGAGATCACGTGGCGCGCGCGGGCCGGGTAGGCGACCGACCGGTGCGCCTCGTTGCCCGAGGCGGCGACGACCAGCGCGCCGCGGCGGTGCGCGTACTCGAGCGCGTCGAGCAGCTCGGGGATCTCCGACGCGCCGACGTCGGTCGAGAACTCCAGCGACAGGTTGATCACCTGGGCGCCGCGCCGGGCGGCGAAGCGCACGCCGCGGGCGATCGTGGCGGCGTCGCCCTCGCCCTGGCTGTCGAGGACGCGCACCGGCATGATCCTCGCGTTGTAGGCGAGGCCGGTCAGCGCGATCCCGTTGTTGGTGGCCTCGGCGATCGTCGACGCGACGTGGGTGCCGTGGCCGTTGCGGTCCAGCGCCGAGGCGCCGTGGCGGACGAAGTCGAAGCCGCGCACGAAGCGAGCGGCGTCCAGGTCGGGCGAGCGCCGGTAGCGCCCGGCGTTCTTGTAGGCGACGCCGGTGTCGAGCACCGCCACCGTGACGCCGGCGGCGCCGGGATGTCCCGCGGCGGCCGCGTGCTGCCAGGCGGTCGGCGCGTCGATCCCGAACCCGGTGCCGAGGAAGTTCCACTGCACCTCCTGCCAGCCGCCGGGCTGCGTGCCGCGGCCGGGGTCGTCGGGCAGCGGCAGCTGGCTGGCGTGAGCGACGACGTTGGGGACGGCGTAGACGACGCCGGGCCGCGCGCGCAGGCGGGCGATCGCTGCCGCCGGGTCGGCGCTGTGCAGGACCCGCTCGTGCCCGTCGCGGTAGCCGACGACCAGCTCGCCGGGCATCGCGCCGGCCGCGCGTGCCGGTTTTGGGACGGCGGCAGGGGCTGTGAGCGCCGCGGCAGCGAGGACGGCGAGGGCGGCGCGACGAGGCATCATGGTGGACTGTATGAAGGACCGGTTCTTCGCTCGCGACGAGTACTTCATGCGCCTGGCCCTGCGCGAGGCCGAGCGAGCGCTTGAACACGACGACGTGCCGATCGGCGCGGTCGTCGTCCACGACGGGGAGGTCATCGGCGCGGGAGGCAACGAGCGTGAGCTGCGCCAGGATCCCACGGCGCACGCGGAGATCCTCGCGCTCCGCGAGGCGGCCCACGCGCTCGGCTCGTGGCGGGTCCTGGAATCGGTCATGTACGTGACGCTGGAGCCGTGCGCCATGTGCGCGGGCGCCATCGTCCTCGCCCGCCTCCCTCGTGTCGTCTACGGCACGCCCGACCCGAAGGCCGGGGCGGCGGGCTCGGTGTTCGACATTCTCGCCGAGCCGCGCCTCAACCACCGCCCCGAGGTCGCCGGCGGCCTGCTCGCTCCCGAGTGCGCCGCCCTCCTCACGGCGTTCTTCGGCTCCCGGCGCTAGTGGCTCCGCGGCGGGCTCGCCGCAGACCCACTAGCCTGAGAGCCCGCCTCGGAGGGGTGCCGGAGTGGTTGAACGGGGCGGTCTCGAAAACCGTTGGTCGCGCAAGCGGCTCGAGGGTTCGAATCCCTCCCCCTCCGCTGGCTGTAGAGCCAGATCCGCTCGCATTCCCCCGACCGCCGTGGCGTGGTGTGGAGCCACTCGGAGGCGTGGTTATGCGTTCGCGGTCCGCTTCGGCGTGCTCATCGAGACCGCCAGCGCTCGAGCACGTCATCGACGTCGTCGCGCACCTGCTGGCGGGCGTCAGAGCGATCGACGCCGCTCATGAGCAGCTGGTCGTAGGCGGTGTCGCGGTGGCGGATCGATGCGATGACGGCCAGCTCGACGGCGCGTGCTTCGACGGCGCGCCCAGCGGTGCTGCGTCCGACCCGCCCGCTACCGCGCAGCGCGGCGTGGCGGGCGATGGCGTCGGCGCGATCCGCTGGGCAGCCGGGGAAGAGCCGCACGATCTGGGCAGCGAAGTGCACTTGGAGCTCGACGTCCTCTTCGGCCCGTCGCAGGGCGTCGCGCTCGCGGCGCCGGGCGCGGGCCTCCTCGTCGGCCAGGCACTGCTGCTCGGCGCTGGCCAGCGCGTCCTCCTCGACGAGGACGCCCTGGCGCTCGTAGCGCTTGCGCGCGCGGCTGAACCGCACGACGACGGCGGACAGGCGGCTCGCGCCCTTGGCGCGACGGGTCAGCGCGGCGTCGCCCGCGGGGAGGTAGACGAGGTGGTCCATCTCGGCGCACGTCAAGCACAGCGGGCCGGGCTCGTCCATGATCAGCAGGTCGCCTGTGCCGCCGCACGTGCTGCACGTCCAGTCGCGGATCGCCGAGATGACGACGAGGTCCGGCGGTTTGCTCTGGCGCTCGGCGAGCCGCTCGCGCTTGCGCTCCGAGAGCTTCGGCGAGACCCAGTGGGTGCGGTACGCGTGCTCGATGCTCGGGTTGCCGCTCTTGCTGAAGCGCAGCGCACGCCGATCGCGCGAGCGCGAGACGTATGCGGTCTCGCTGGGCTTCAGGCCCCGGCGCTTCGCCCAGCGGCGGAAGTACCCCATCGCCTTGGAGGTCTTGCTGAGGTTCGCGGTGACCGCGCGTTCCAGGTACGGGACACGGCCCTGACGCCACGCCCGTTCGCCGGAGACCGGCAGCCAGCCGAGGCTCGTCAAGACGTCGATGGCGGTGACGAACCCGCGCGCCGTGAGCGCCGCCTCGGCCGCCGCGATCACGCGCTGCTCGAGCCGCTTGTCGTTGTCGGTCGTCATCCCCCGGACGAGCGACGGACGCTACCGCCCGCGGCGCGGTCGCGTCCGGTCGGCTCGCAAGGATGCCGCCATGATCGTCGTCCACGCCGTCTGGTCGCGCGACTCCCGGGTGTGCCTGTGGGGCGAGGACTCGTCGCTGCCCGCGCGGGCTCGTGGACGGCCGGGTCGCCCGGCAGCGGTGCCAAAGCTGCGGCGGCACCCCTTCGCCAGTAGCGCCGGCGCGCTCGAGACGGCGCTGGAGCACATCGGCGTGCCCTTGCCGGATTCGGCCAGGCACGACTCGCTGACGCTCACGCTGCCGTCTTGGAGGCACGGTCCGCAGGCGTCGCCGGGGCTGCTCCGCTCGGTGAGCGACGATGACGCCCCTGACCGCTGCGACGGCGTCGGCGCCTGGGACGTCCCGGTCCTCGCTCTCCCCGCCGGAGCAGCCGTCCTCGACGTCGCGCTCGCGCTGCCAACCACGCGCTTCGCGCGCGGCGCCCACCCCGAGGCGTCGGTCGTGGTCGGCGACTCGCTGGGGTTCCTGGCCGAGACGGCCAAGCTCGCGCTGGAGCTGGTCGCGCGGGGGCGCGTGCGCGCGGGGCTCGTGCGCCGCGGCGACGCCTGGGTCGCGCGGTGGCTGCCGGTCACCGACGACGCCGAGGACGCCGCGCGGGTCGCGCTGCTGACGCGCGCCGCGCCGGCAGCCGTCGCCGCACCGCGTCCCGCCGAGACGGCGGCTGCGGTTGTTGGCGACGCGCTCGCCGCCCTGGTCGATGCGCTGGCCCGCGATCTCCTCGACGAGGCATCGGCCGCGCCATGCGAGTCACCCGTCGACGCGTGGCTGGCCGCCCTGGCCGCGGATGATCCCGTGGTCCCCGGGGATCCCTGGGAGCTCGCGGCACTCGCCGAGCAGCTCGACGAGTGGTGGGCACAGGCCGAGCGCTATGCCGCGCAGCGGATGTTCCGCACGTGCTTCCGTTTGGTGCCGCCGGGCGAGACCGCAGGCGGCGACGAGCCCGCGGAGTCGCAGCCTGTCAACGTCACGCCCGACCCGGACGCGCCGTGGCGCGTGGAGATCCTGCTGCAGTCCAAGGAGGACCCGAGCGTCCTCGTTCCCGCGGCCGAGGTGTGGTCGCGCAGCGAGCGGCTGACGGCGCTCGGGCGCATGCTCGAGAACCCACAGGAACGGCTGCTGGGCGGCCTGGGCCACGCGCTGCGGCTCTGGCCGGAGCTCGAGCCGGCGCTGCGGGAGGCGACTCCGACGCACGTGGAGCTGGACGCCGACGGCGCCCACCGCTTCCTGCGCGATGCGGCGCCGGCGCTCGAGCAGGGCGGGTTCGCCGTGGTCGTGCCACCCTGGTGGCGCCAGCGCCTGCGGGTCAGGCTGCACGTCGATCCTGCGGGCGAGTGGGAGGAGTCGACCGGGCTGTTCGGCCTGGACGGCCTATGCGCGTTCGAATGGCAGGTCGCCATCGGCGACGTGACGCTCACGGCGGACGAGCTGCTCGCGCTGGCGTCGCTGAAGGTGCCGCTCGTCAAGGCCCGGGGACGCTGGATCACCCTTCGTGCCGACGACATGGAGGCGGCCCTGCGCTTCCTGGCGCGCCGGCGCCAGCGTGGCCGCGCCCCGGCCGGTGAGCTCCTGCGCGAGGGCCTCGGTCTCGACGGCGCCAAGCGCCGCGCGGACGAGCCCGTGGTCGAGCTTGACGCCAGCGGCTGGCTGGGGGACCTGCTCTGCGCCGACGGCGATCGCAGGCTGGAGCGGATTCCCACGCCGCGAGCGTTCGCGGGAGAGCTGCGGCCCTACCAGGAGCGCGGTCTGGCCTGGCTGGCGTTCTTGTCGAGTGTCGGCCTGGGCGCGTGCCTGGCCGACGACATGGGCCTGGGCAAGACGATCCAGCTGCTGGCGCTGCTGCTGGCCGAGCGCGAGCGATCTGCAGGGGCCGCCATGCGGCGCCGCCCACCGCGGCTCGGCCCGACGTTACTGATCTGCCCGATGTCGGTAGCGGGCAACTGGGAGCGCGAGGCGCAGCGCTTCGCGCCCGACCTTACCGTGCACGTTCACCACGGCCGCGAGCGCCTGAAGGGAGCTGCCTTCGCGCGCGCGGCGCGCGCGGCGGATCTGGTCGTGACCACATATGCGCTGGCCCTGCGTGACCGCGATGCGCTGGCGAAGGTCCCGTGGGAGCGCGTCGTCCTCGACG
>VAWY01000234.1 GCA_005888335.1 Actinomycetota bacterium | reverse complement strand
CCGGGGTCGGGGCGGAGGTTGGCGAACGGGCCGAAGTACGGCTCGTTCCAGATCTCGAACCACCGCGGCGCGAACCGCGCGAGGCTCCGTCGGCGCCGCCAGAACGAGCCGCCGGGGCCGTACCGCGCGACGACCTTCGCGAGGAAGTCGCCGTAGGTCGCCGGATCGCGAGGCAGGGCGCTGGGCGCCTCGGCCGCCCACGGCGGGCTGCGGTCGATGATCGGCAGCAGGGTCAGCCCGTAGCGCGCCGCGTTGGCGACGATCGCGTCGTAGCGCGCCCAGCGGTCCTCCCCCGCGGACGGCTCGACGTCGGCCCAGACGAGATCGTCCCGGATCAGCCGCGCGCCGCTGCTCCGGGCTCGCGCGAGCTGGCGGCACAGCGCCTTGCCGCTGCTGAAGTTCAGCGACACAGCCAGCCCGGCGGCCGGCCGCGCCGCGCCGGAGGCGCCCGCCGGTCGGCGCGTGCGGCAGGGCACGCTGCCCCCGAACGGCGGCAGCGGCGCGTTCCACGCCGACCCCGGCCGGACGCCGGTATAGCGCTCGGTCGACGCCGGCGAGGGCTGCGCGCCGCAGCCGGTGAGGCACGGCAGCAGCGCGACGGCCGCGAGCACGGCGATGCCTCGGAGCGGACGACGCATCGCGAGCACCCTAGTGAGGGCGTCTCGGCTGGTTGACGATCGTCACACAGCGCCCGGCGCCCCGTTTCGACCGGCGGTAGAGCGGTTACTCCCGCCAAAGCCGGCCGGGGGGCCGCTCGGGATAACGGTCTTTTTAACTCGGGCTGAGCTGCGGCCGGTTAGGTCCGGGGCGCCGTCGGAGGCGCCATACGCCGTACGGCACGGTCGTCGGAAGGCAGGCCGACGCACCGCCGCAGCCGGGAGTCTTGGACCGCCGGTCGATCGACTCCGGGCAGGCACCACCCCAGACTGCTGCCGTGGACCAACCCACGATCCCCAAGGGCAGACACCAACGTGACGATCCGCCACACCCCTCACAACGGCCGAACACGTTTTGTACGCCGCTCGCACGGGAGGCTCCGTGCGAGCGCGCTCAAGCTCTCGATCCTGATGCCCGCCTACAACGAGGCGGCGACGCTGGCGCACGCGGTCGACGCCGTCCTGGCGACCGCGTACCCGTGCGAGATCGAGCTCGTGATCGTCGACGACGGCAGCACGGACGCGACGCCGCAGATCCTCGGCGAGCTCGACGACCCGCGGGTCGTCTCCTACCGCCATCCCCGCAACCTGGGCAAGGGAGCGGCGCTGCAGACGGCCGCCGCGATCGCCGGCGGCACGCACATGGTGCCGTTCGACGCGGACCTCGAGTACTCGCCCAGCGACCTCCCCAAGCTCCTCGAGCCCGTGCTCGAAGGGCGCTGCGACGTCGTCTACGGCACCCGCCTGTTCGGCGTCAACACGCGCTACCAGTCCTACCGCCACGGGGTCGGCAACCGGGCGCTCACGTTCGCCGCGAACCTCATGTTCGACGCCTACCTGAGCGACCTGCACACGTGCCTGAAGCTCATGCCGCTCGACCTGTTCCGCAGCTTCGAGCTGCAGGAGAACGGCTTTGGCCTGGACACCGAGATCACGGCGCGGATCCTCAAGGCCGGCATCCGGCCGTTCGAGGTGCCGGTCTCCTACCACAGCCGCTCCTACGACGAGGGCAAGAAGATCACGTCGAGTCACGGCGTCGAGTGCCTGCACGTCCTGGCCCGCGTGCGCTTCGGCAGCGTGCGCGGCCGCGCGCGCCGGGCGCTGCGCGGCCGCGCGGCCGACGCCGACGCGACGCGCCGCGAGACGGTCCTCGAGGTCCTCCACCACCAGCCGTCGCGCGAGTTCGCGAACCCGGTCAAGTCCCGCAACGGCGCCGCGGCCTGATGCGAGGGCGCTTCCTCGGCATGGCCGCCGCCGCGGCCCTCGTCGTCGTGCTGCTCGGCGCGGCCCAGACGGCCCCCGGCCGCTCGGCGCTGCGGCACGCCGGGCTGCTCGGCCGCGCCGAGCCCTATACCGAGCTTGCCTTCGCGCGCCCGTCCGAGCTGCCCCAGCGCCTGCGCACAGGGCGCAACCGCCTCTCGGTGCCGTTCACGCTGCACAACGCGGAGGGCGGCCCGCGCGCGTACGCATGGACGATCCGGAGCGGCCGCACCGTCCTGGCCCGCGGAAGCCTGCGCACCGCCGCGGGCGAGCGCGCGTCCGTGCGCGGGCGCTTCGTGGCGCCGTGTCATGACCGGCGCACGCGCGTCGAGGTGCGACTCGCGCGGCCTGCGGAGTCGATCGGGTTCTGGGCGCAGTGCGTATGAGCGACCGCCGGCGCCCCGTGGTCGCCCTGGTGACCGACGCGATCTTCCCGTACCACCGCGGCGGCAAGGAGACCCGCTACCACGAGATCTCGCGGCGGCTGGCCGACCACGCCGAGGTCCACGTCTACACGATGCGCTGGTGGGCCGGCGCGCCGGAGCCCCGCGAGGGCGGCGTGACGTTCCACGCGCTCTCGCCGCTCGTGCCGCTGTACTCGCGCGAGCGGCGCTCGATCCGCCAGGCGCTGGTCTTCGCGCTCGGCTGCCTGACGCTGCTGTGGCGGCGCTTCGACGTGATCGAGGCCGACCACATGCCCTACGTGCAGCTCGTGCCGCTGCGCCTCGTCGCCACGCTGCGGCGCAAGCGGCTGGTCGTCACCTGGCACGAGGTCTGGGGCCCGGCGTACTGGCGCGGCTACCTGGGGCGGCTCGGGCGCGTGGGCTGGTGGTTCGAGCGCCTGGCGATGCGGCTGCCCGACGTGATCATCGCCGCCTCCCCGGAGACGGCCGAGCGGCTGCGCGAGCGGCTCGGCGACCGCGCGGCGATCGCGGTCGCGCCCAACGGCGTCGACCTCGACGAGATCCGCCGCGCCCCGGCCGCGGCCGAGCGGACCGACCTCGTCGTCGTCGGCCGGCTGCTCGACCACAAGCGCGTCGACCTGCTCGTCGACGCCGTCGCGCGCCTGCGCGAGCGCGGCGTCGAGGCGAGCTGTCGCATCATCGGCGACGGGCCGCAGCGCCAGGCGCTGCACGCGCAGGCCGAGCGCGTCGGCGTCGCCGACCTCATCGACTTCCGCCACGACGTCGGCACCCAGCGCGAGCTGTACTCGCTGCTCAAGGCGGGCCGCGTCTTCGTGTTCCCCTCGGCGCGCGAGGGCTTCGGCGTGGCGGTGCTGGAGGCGATCGCCTGCGGCCTGCCGGTCGTGACGACGTCGGCGCCCGACAACCTCGCGCGCCATCTCGTCGCCCGTGCCGCCGACGGCGTCGTCTGCGAGCCGAGCGCGGACGCGATCGCCGCGAGCGTCGAGCCGATGCTCGCCGGCCGGCCAAGCATCGACGCACCGACCTGGATCTCGGGCTTCGACTGGGACTCCGTGACCGCGCGCGTCGCCGAGGTGGTGCTCGCGTGAGGATCCTGTACGTCAGCG
Source organism: Actinomycetota bacterium (assembly GCA_005888335.1). The sequence continues at coordinate 5,945 of VAWY01000234.1, read as the reverse complement.
CCTATCCGCCGGCCGTCGACGGCATCGGCGACTACACCGCCGCGCTGGCCGGCGCGGTGCGCGACGACGGCCACGACGTGCGCGTCGTCACCGCGCGGCCCGTGGACGGCGCGCCGAACGAGGTGCTCGGGGCGCTGCCGCGCTCGCGCGGCGCGCTCGCCGACCTGCTCGAGCGCATCGACGCGTGGGATCCCGACGTCGTCCACGTGCAGTTCGCGGTGGCGATGTTCGGGACGCGCCTGCGCGCGCTGGTGCGGCTGATGGACGCGCTGCGCGCGCGGCGGGCGAACGTCGTCGTGACGTTGCACGAGGTCACGCGCGACACGGGCTCGCTGCGCGCCGCGGGACGCGCGATCTACCGCCGCGTCGCCGGCCTCGCCGACCGGGTCGTCGTGCACACCGAGCAGTCGCGCGCGGCGCTCACCGGGCCGGTCGGCGCCGCCGTCGAGCCCGTGGTCGTCGCGCACCCGCGCCGCGAGCTGCCGCCGGCGACGGCGTCGGCCAGCGAGCTGCGCGCGCGCCACGGCCTGGGCGCCGGAACCGTCCTGCTCTCGTTCGGCTTCATCCACGTCGACAAGGGGCTCGACGACCTGGTCGACGCGCTGGCGCGGCTCGGGCGCCGCGACGTGCGCCTCGCGGTGGCCGGGACGGTGCGCCGGCGCCAGGGCGTCTTCCGCGTCTTCGAGCTGCGCGACCGCGCGCACCTGCGCCGCGTGCGCCGGCTGATCCGCCGGTGCGGGCTCGACGACCGCGTCGTCTTCGCCGGCTACGTGCCCGAGGGCGAGGTGCGCGCGTGGTTCGAGCTCGCCGCCGCGGCGGTGCTGCCCTACCGGCGCATCGAGCAGAGCGGCGTGGCGAACCTCGCCGTCGCGGCCGGGACGCCGGTGCTCGCCAGCGAGGTGGGCGGCATCACCGAGATCGGCGATCCGCGCTGGCGCTTCCCCGCGCGCGATCCCGAGCGCCTGGCCCGTGGGCTCGAGGACTTCCTGGCCTGGCGCGACGGCCGCGGCGATTCGCGGCCGTCGCGCGAGGCCGGCCACGACCTCGAGTCCTTCGCGAACGCGACCGTCGCCATCTATGCCTGAGGCTTCCGTCTCCATCGTCATCTGCTCGCTCAACGGCGCCCGCGGCGTCGATCGCCTGCTGCGCGACCTCGCGGCGCAGACGATCGCCCCGGCGCTCGAGATCGTCGTCGTCGACGACGGCTCGACCGACGACACGTCCGCGGTCGCGCGCTCGCACGGCGCCGTCGTGATCCGCCACGAGGTCAACCGGGGCCTGTCGGCCGCGCGCAACACCGGCGTGCGCGCGGCGAGCGCGCCGATCGTCGCGTTCCTCGACGACGACTGCCGGCCCGAGCCCGACTGGGCCGAGCGGCTGCTGTCGGCCTACGACGAGGACGTCATGGGCGTCGGCAGCCGCATCGTGCCGACCTCCGGGCCCGGGATCCTGGGGCGCTACCTCGAGCGCAACAACCCGCTGTCGCCGCTCGAGCTCGACCTGGGGCGCAGCGAGTCGCTGCCCTACCGCTTCCTGCTCTACCTGCGCCGGGGCTGGGCGTCGCCCGCGCCGGGCGAGCGCCGCGCGGTCTACTCGCTCGTCGGGGCGGGGATGTCGTTCCGCCGCCAGGCCCTGCTCGACGTCGAGCTGTTCGACACCCGCTTCACGTTCGGCGCCGAGGAGCTCGACCTCTGCCGGCGGCTGGCGCGGCGGCATCCGGACGCCAAGCTCGTCCTCGAGCCCAGCGCGCGGGTCGTCCACGAGTTCGAGCCCTCGCTGCGCGACATGCTGCGCCGCAGCCGCGCCTACGGCCGCGGGTCGGCGCGCATGTACCGCAAGTGGTCGGCGGTCAGGCCGACGTTCTTCCCGCTGCCCGTCGCCATGGCGGCGCTGCTCGCGCTGGCCGCCGTGCAGCCGCTGGCGCTGCTGGCCGCGCTCGCCGCGCCGCACGCGGTGGCGCCGCGCGGACTGCGCGAAGCGTTCGCGCGCCGCGAGCCCGCCCGCGCGCTCGACGCCTACGTGCAGCTCGCGCGCGAGACGTGGGAGGACGTCGGCTTCCTGCAGGGGCTGTGGGTGTACCGCGACCTGGAGCCGGAGGCCGCGACATGACGATGCTCGACGAACGCCACGACCTGCTCGCGCTGGACGTCGCGCCGCCGAGGCCGCCGCGCGGGCGGTCGCGGGGCCCGCGGCTCGCCGAGCTCGCCGCCCTCGCCGTCCTGCCCGCGCTCGTCGCCGCCCGCGATCCTGCTGACCGTGCCCGGCCTGCTGGCGCTGCGGGCGATGCGGGTCCCCGGGGAGGCGATCGTCAGGTTCCCCGTCTACGTGCCCTGCGCGTCGCTCGTCGTGCTGCTCGCCTCCGGGCTCGTCGTCGATCTCGAGGGGCTCTCGGCGCAGGCGTCAGCGCCGCTGCGCACCTGGCCGCTGCTCATCGGCCTCGAGGTCACTTGCCTCGCGCTGGTCGCGGTGGGCGCCACCGCACGCGCCGAGGCCGACGTCCCGTGGGCGCAGCTGCGCCAACGGCTCGCGCGGGCGTGGCCGCTTGCGCTGCCGCTCGCCGCGGCGGCCGGCGCGTTGCTGCTGACCAACGGCCACGGGCCGGCGGTGGCCATCGGCGCGATGGGCGCGTCGGTCGCGACGATCCTCGTCTGCGCGCTGATCGCCGGCCGGCTGAGCGCCCCGCAGCTCGGGCTCGTCCTGTACGGCGCCGGGCTCGCGGCGCTTTGGTCGTTCTCGCTGCGCGGCCACTTCCTCTACGGGTTCGACATCAACAGCGAGTTCCACGTGGCGGCCAAGACGTTCGCCGACGGCGTCTGGCGGACGTCGCATCGGCACGACGCGTACGGGGCCATGCTGAGCCTGACCGTCCTGCCGGCCTCGCTGCAGGCGCTGGCCGGGATCTCGGCGCTCGTCGCGCTCAAGGTGGTCTACCCGGCGCTGTTCGCGCTCTTCCCGCCGGCGCTGTTCGGGATCGCCAACCGCTTCCTGAGCCGGCGCTACGCCTTCGTGGCCGCGGCCTTCGTCGTCGTGCAGAGCTACTTCTTCCAGCAGCTGCCCGCGATCGCCCGCCAGGAGATCGGGCTGCTGTTCTTCGTGGCGCTGGTGGCGGCCGTCGTCGACCGCCGCCTGCCGCGCGGCGCGCAGGCGCTGCTGGTGGCCGCGCTCGGCGCGGGCGTCGTCGTCGCGCACTACTCGACCACGTACCTCGCGGCGGGGGTCTTCGCCCTGGCCGTCGTGCTGCAGCTCGCGGTGTCGCGGTTCCGTGCGCTGCGGGCGGTGTCGCTGGCGATGGTCGTCGCCCTGCTCGCCACCGGCGGCGGCGCGGCGGTGTGGTACGGCGCCGTCACGCACTCGGCCGACAACGTCGGCGCCTTCGCGGAGGACATCCGCGCCCACGGGCTCGCGATCCTCCCGAACGCCCACAGCGGCCAGAGCCTGGTCACCTCGTACCTGTCCGGCAACGCCCCTGCGCCGATCGACCCCAACGCGTACGAGCGCGTCGTCGCCGGCGACTACGCCCGCTACCGGCCGTACGTCCGGCCGCTGCGCGTGGCCCGCGCGCCGCGCTACGACCTCCGGGGCTCGCCGGTCCGGGCGGATGCGATCCGGTCGCCCGGGGCCTTCGAGGCGCTGCGCGTCGCGCAGGTGGCGGCCGCCCAGCTGCTCAACCTCCTGGCGATCGTCGGGGCGCTGGCGCTCGTGCTGCGCCGCCACACCAACCCCCTGGCCCGCCAGCTGGGGCTGCTCGGCCTGGCCACGCTGATGATGCTCGCCGTCGTGCGCCTCAGCGGCACGACGGCCAACGCGTACAACCAGGAGCGGGCGTTCGTGCAGACGATGGTGCCGCTCGCCGTCGGCATGGCCTGGGTGCTCGAGACCGTGGGCGACCGATGGCGGTGGTCGCGCGGCGCGGTCTCCGTGCTCGCCGCGGCCGCGCTCGCGGTGATCTTCGTGACGACGTCCGGCCTGCGCGGCGTCGCCGTCGGCGGCGGGACGCCCACCAACCTCGCCGACGCGGGAGGCGACTACGAGCGCTTCTACGTGACCGCTCCCGAGCTGGCGGCGGCCCGCTGGGTCAACGGTGCGCCGCCTGGCGCGCTCGTCTACGCCGACCGGTACGGCCAGCTGCGCATCCTCGGCGCGACCGGACGGGCCGACGGGCTGCTGCTCGACGTGACGCCGCGCACGCTGGACCGCCGCGCGTGGATCTACGCGAGCCGCACCAACGTCCAGCAGGGGCGGGCGCGGGGCGGGACCGGCAGCCGGTACACGACGTACCGCTGGCCCAGCTTCGTCGCCGCCCGCTACGACACCGTCTACGCCAACGGCGCCGCCAAGGTCTACCACCGGCCGTGATGGTCTCGATCGTCGTCATCAGCAAGGACGAGCCGGCGCTCGACGAGACGCTGACCGGCATCGCCGAGCAGGCGCGCGCGCTCGGGCGCGACTGGGAGGTCGTGGTCGTCGACGCCTCCGAGGGGCGCCTCGCGGCCGTGCAGCGCGCGCACCCGGAGGTGCGCTGGCTCGACTACGCGCGCCCGCCGGGCGTGGGCGTCTCGATCCCCCATCAGCGCAACGCCGGGGTTCGCCAGGCGCGCGGCGACGTGATCGTGTTCACCGACGCCGGCTGCCGCCCGCGGCCCGGGTGGCTGGCCGCGCTCCTGCGCCCGCTCGCCGACGGCGCCGAGGACGTCGTCGCCGGCCGGGTCGGGTCGCCGGGCGCCCGGCGCGACCTCTACGAGTCCTGGCACGAGACGGTCGACGGCTCGGAGTACCTGCCGGAGTGCCCGACGATCAACATGGCCTTCCGGCGCTCGGCCTTCGACGCGGTGGGCGGCTTCGACGAGCGCTTCGAGTACGGCTCGGACATCGACTTCTCGTGGCGGCTCGTCGGGGCGGGCCTGCGCATCCGCAGCGCGCCGGGCGCCGTCGTCGAGCACGACTGGGGCTCGCGCCGGCGGCGGCTGCGCCGCGCGTACTTCTACGGCCGGGCCCGGGCGCGGCTGTACGCCAAGCACCGGCGGCGGCTGGCGACCGCCTGGCGCGCCGATCCGATGGTCCTCGTCTACCCCACGTTCCTGCTGGGGCTGCCGCTGACGCTGCGCTTCCCGCTCTACCCGGCGCTGCTGGCCATCCCGGCATGGCGCAATCGCGCCGACGGGCCGCTGCGCGTGCTCGCCGACCACCTCGCCTTCGGCGCCGGCGTCCTCTCGCAGGCGGTCCGCCCGTGAAGATCCTCGCCCTCCCGCGCGATCCCAACCCGTACCAGCGCTTGCTCTACGGCGAGCTGGCCCGCCACGGGGCCGACGTGCGCTACGTGGGCGACCTCACGCCCTCGCGCACGCTGAACCTGCTGGCGCTCCCGCTCGAGCTCGCGGCGTGCCGCGCGCGGGGCTGGCGGGTGCTCCACGTCCACTGGGTGTTCGGCTTCCAGCTGCCGGGCGCCGGCCGGCTGCCCATCATGCGGCGCGTCGCGCAGGCGTGGTTCGTCGCGGTGCTGTGGGTCGCGGCGCGGCTGGGCCTCAAGATCGTCTGGACGGCGCACAACGTGCTGCCGCACGAGCGCGTCTTCCACGACGACGTCGCCGCGCGCCGCGCGCTGGTGCGGGCCAGCGACCTGGTCGTGCTGCACTCCGCGCAGACGCGCGACGCGCTCGCCGGGATCGGCGCGCCGCCGCGGCGCAGCGCGGTGGTGCCGCCCGGGCCGTTCGCGGCCGCCGTCGACGCCGGCGCGCTGCCGGCCCCCGGATCGGGCGCCGGCCGGCGGCGGCTGCTGTTCTTCGGCAAGGTCATCGCCTACAAGGGCGTCGAGGAGCTGCTCGCCGCCGTCGAGCGCGTGCCCGGCGTCGAGCTCACGGTGGCCGGGGAGTGCACCGATCCGGCGCTGCGCGCGCGGCTCGGCGAGCTCGCCGGCGATCGCGTCGCGCTGCGGCTCGAGCACATCC
>VAWY01000233.1:504-6577 GCA_005888335.1 Actinomycetota bacterium | reverse complement strand
CGCCGGTCGTCGTGGGAGGCGGCAACGGCTCCCTTCCCGACAACGCCCGTCTGAGGCTCAAGCTGCTCGACGAGCGCCGGTTCGGCAACGGCGTGGTCCACGTGCACTACCGCACGAGGACGTGAACGGCGCCCGCGCCGCGTCTACCCGTCATCGGACTCATAGACGTGGAACATCCCCACTCGACGCGCCTGGACATGCGCGCATCGGACATCAGCCGGCGCAGCGCGCGTGCCCCGCGCGCCCGCAGGGCGCATCGCCAGGCCGACGTCGACAAGCCCGGCCACGTTCAAGTCGAGCTCGGCCGCGGCGCGCTCGACGCGGCGACGGAAGTCGTCGGTGTCGCCGGCCTCGGCCACGGTGTTCACGGAGGCGCCCTTCCCGCCTTCGAGAACGCCCTGGTCGTCGTCCTCCGCCGGATCGAGGTTCTCCGTGCAGGTCCACAACGGTCGGGGCACGGGCCAACCCCGGCGGAGGCTCACGCGGTCAACGTCGCTGGCGCGCGGCGGATGGCGCAGTTCGCCTAGCTTTTCCAGGCGCGCGGCGACAGGCTTTGCCGTCTTTGCCGCGTGGTCGACGTCTCGACGGCGTACGTCGCCGGCGAGCGCGGGATGTCTTCGCCGAGGACGACCCGGCGTCACTGACGTCCGGATCCCGAGATAGCTTCATACGGCGCGGGCGGCGCCCTGACGTCGCTTCGAAACACCCCGTCTCGTCAGGGCAGCCCGAGTCGCTCGGCCGGACCAGGAGCTCATCAGGCGGACAGCACGAACGACACGCGTGTTCCGCCGTGCTCGCGGCGCTCGGCCCGGATCCGTCCGCCGTGCGCCTCGACGATCTTCTTGGCGATCGCCAGCCCGATGCCCGTTCCGGTCCCGGCGATGTCGCCGGGACCGCGCTTGAACATCTCGAAGATCTCCGTCTCGGCGCCGGCGGGGACACCGATTCCGTTGTCGGTCACCGCGAGCTCCCAGAACGTCGCCTCGCGGCGCGCGGAGAGGTGGATCCAGGGCGGCTCGGCTGAGCGGAACTTGATCGCGTTGTCGATCAGGTTCTGCAGCAGCTGCCCGAGCTGTTGCGCCGAGCCGGATACGGTGGGCAGCGGGTCATGGGTGACCGTCGTGCCGCTCTGCTTGATAGCCGTTCCCAGTCCCTGGAGTGTCTCGGCCAGGACGGTCTCGAGATCGACCGGCTCGCGCCGCGGGCGCTCACCGCCGAGGCGGGCGTGGGCCAGCAGGTCGTCGACGAGTGCACGCATGCCGAGGGCGGAGTCCCTGATGGCGGCGACGATCTCGCGCCCGTCGCGATCGAGGCGGTCGCCGTAGCGGCGCTCGAGCACGTCGGCCAGGCCACGAATCGCGTTGGCCGGGGCGACCAGGTCGTGGGACGCGACCGCCGCGAAGTGCTCGAGCTCGGCGTTGGAGCGCCGCAGCGCCTCCTCGGCACGGCGCCGCTCGGTGATGTTGCGGGCGATCAGCGAAACGGCGACGATCGTCGCCCCGTCGCGGATCGGCGACGCGGTCAGCGAGACCGGAATCCGCCGCCCGTCCTTAGCGGCCCGCTCGGTCTCCACGTGACTGAGCGTCTCGCCGGCGATCACGCGGTCCACGATGCCGCGGTCCTCGCCAGCCCTGTCGGGCGGGACGAGCACTCCGAGCGGCCGGCCGACGACCTCGGCCGCGGTGTAGCCGTACAGCTTTTCGGCGCCCGCGTTCCAGCTCATGACGACCGTGTCGGGCGCGACGCCGAGGATCGCGTCCTCGGATCCGTCGACGATCGCCGCCAGGCGGCGCACCGCCTCTGCCCCCGCCTCGCGCTCGGTGATGTCGCGGACGATGCCCGTGTAGAACTGCGCCCCCTCGCTGCGCCACGCCCCGAGCGAGAGCTCGATCGGGAAGACGCTTCCGTCGCGCCGCAGGCCCTCCAGACGCACCGTCCCACGACCGATCAGCCGCGCCTCGCCGGTCCGCCGAAGACGCGCCATCCCGGCGAGATGGGCTTCTCGATAGGCGGGCGGCATGAGCTCGGTCAGCGGCCGCCCCAATGCCTCCTCCTCGCTCCAGCCGAACATCGACGTCGCCGCCGCGTTCCAGAAGACGATCCGGCTCGCCCGGTCGGCCGAGATGACCGCATCGTTGATCGATTCCGTGACCGAGCGAAGCCGCCGCTCCTCCGACGACCGAACTTCCGACACGTGAAAAGTCAATCAGCCCGGAGGCGGGCCACGCCACCACCCGCCTGTGGCGATCTGGGCAGCGGTCATCCTGCAGGGCGTGAACGCCGGCGATACCAAGAACGCGGCGACGGCTGGGCTACGGGATGCCCTTCCCGCGCGTCGTTCCGCACAGCGATCGCTCCAGCGTCATCGACGCCGTCGGGGCTGGCGTCGAGCCCCGCCGCGTTGGCCAACGCGTCTGGGTCTACGGGCCGCAGTCCTATCGCCCGTTCGGGATCGCCGCGCAGCTCAACAGCGTGATCGGCGCGGAGGGCTAGCTTTGCAGCCGGATCCGCCGTGGTCTTGCAAGGACTCGCCGGCCTTGGGCCGGCTCTCCCTTCCGCGCGGATGCGGCGGTCGCGGGTAACGGCTGAGAGACGCGCGGAATTCACGAGGAGGAGCGGCCAGGAATCGCTCTTCGAGGCGCCGGCAGCTTCCGCTTGGCGCCGAGGAGCGGCAGTTCGTCCGGCGCCCATCCCTGGCGGTCGGGAACGGGCGCGGCCGGCGGCGGTCGCGAGGTAGTGGAGTGGCGCTCGGTGCTGCCGATGGAGCAGTCGCGGCTGGCCCCGCAACACGTTGCGCTCTCAGCGCGCGGCCAATCTGGCTCCGCTGCGTGCAGGGCAGGCGCCGTCCGGCGTCGCTCGTAGGGTTCCGCTCGATGAGTGGCGCTGGCCGCAACGAGCGGTGTTCGTGCGGAAGTGGTCGCAAGTTGAAGCGCTGCTGCGGCCCGCTGCTCGACGATCCGGTCGGCCTGGCGAACGAGCACAGCGCCGTCGGCGCTCGGGTTCAGGCGTGGGCATTTGAGACCTACCCCGAGGAGATGAAGGCCGGTCTGGAGGAGCTCTTGGGGGGTCGCACGGGCGTCGTCGTCGGTGACGCCGACGCGCAGCTCGCCGGTACCTGGGTGCTGAGCGACCGTGAGCTTCCCGGAGGCGGCACCATTGCGCAGCGCTACGCCCGGCGCCTGGATCTGCCGTCAAGCGAGCGGGACATCGCGGAGCGGATCGCCGACGCGCGGCTCGGGCTGCTGCGCGTGATCAGCTTCAAGCCCGGACGCGGGATCGAGCTTCACGATCTAACTCGCTCGGAGCTCGTATCGGTGATCAGCCACGACTTGTCGCGGTCTGTCCGGCCCGGCGATGTAGTCGTGGGCCGCGTGATGGCCGGTCCGCCGGCCCCGTCCGTGTGGGGACCGGTCGCGTTCGTGACGCGCCGCACCGGCCAGATGCTGAGCGACATCCTGAAGGCCCGGATGGTTGAGCTCGACGTGCGCGATCAGCCGCTGGGTCTCGCGGTCGCGATGCACGCCGCGTCCCGCGAGATCACCTCGCTGTTCCTCCCAGCACTCAGGAACCAGCCGACAGCTCACCAGGCGGCGTAGGTCCGGACGCCCTGGGTCGGGACGCGTCACGACGCTCGGGCCCTCCTCGCCGCGCGAACGAGGGCTCATTGCGGGTCGCTGGCAAGTACCTTGCTCGGACGGAAGCGGGTCTCGCTGCGAGGAGTCGGCGCAGCAACCGGTGGGGGCTGGCTTTACGGGACTGCCGCTTCGCCGGTGCCGATGACGATCTTTCCTCGGGAGTGTCCTTCTCCCTGGTGCCCGAGAGCTTCAGGCACGTCGCCCAAGGCGTAGCGCCTATCGAGGATCGGGGCGACCTTTCCGGCTTCAACGAGCTCCTTCAAAACAGCGAGGTCCTCTCGGTTGTGCCTCACGACGAAGACACGCATCCGCTGGCGCACGAACGGCGATAGCAAGAGCGCCTTGGTCTGACGACCGAGTCCAAACCAACGGCCCATGTCCCTCACGCCGACCACGACGTAGGTTCCCCGAGGGGTCAGCACCCGCAAGCAGTCCGATAACGAACGGGTCCCGACCAGGTCGAGCATCACGTCGTAACGCTGCCCGGTTTGGGAGAAGTCCTCCTTGGTGTAGTCGATCACCTGGTCCGCGCCGATTGATCGGATCATGTCGACGTTGTCGGTGCTGCAGACACCGATCACGCTCGCTCCAAACGACTTCGCGATCTGCACCGCGAACGTACCGACGCCGCCGGAGGCACCGTTGATCAACACCCTCTGCCCCGGCTGCACCTTCCCGTGATCGCGAACGGCAGCGAGCGCAGTGAACGCGGAATCTCCAACCGCGGCCGACTGCTCAAAGGTGAGGTTGGCTGGCTTGGGCAGGAGATTGCTCTCAGCGGCACACGCGTACTCGGCGAAGGCGCCCTTGCACCACCCGAATACCTCATCTCCCGGCCGAAACTGTTTGACGTTTCTGCCGGCTGACTCAACCTGGCCGGCTATATCGAGCCCTGGTATCTGCCGCCGGGGCTTGAGCACGCCGGACACTAGGCGCATGGCGTACGGAACACCCCTCAGGAGATGCCAGTCGCCGATATTGACCGCCGCCGCGTGCACACGTACCAGCACCTCATCGTCCTCAGGACGCGGCTTGTCTGTGTCCTTGAGCTGCAAGACATCAGGCAAGCCATATCGCACTTGGACGATCGCCTTCACCGCGTTCTCCCGAGCCACCGCCGCACTTGGGTGCTCCGTCCGGGTTCAGCCTGACCCTATCCGCTAGGCGTGCGCGGCGCACTCGATCGGCCGCGCATCGATCGTCACGCATCGCGACCGCGTCGACGCCCGACGAAGCCCTCTCCTGCCCTCGTATCCGCGCGAACGAGGGCAGTCGGGGCGAAGAGTGGGATGCCTGCGGCACAGCGGAACCAGAACTGACGGCACCGGGCACCGTCGACTATGGTCGCGTGGTGATCGACGGGCGGGACTGCGCGCGGGTAGGATCGGGCCTGCCGTTGCGTCTCGTGCTTCCCGACAGCATCGAATGAGCTCGAGCCGCGGCATGTCTCTACTGGCCCGGGTCGTCATGGCCGGCTCCCGGTTCGCAAACAAGCGCGGGGTCTACATGGGGCGGCGGGCGACGAAGATCCACGTGGCCGTCTACCGGTTATCACGCGGCAGAGTCGGCAACCACCTCCCCGGCCTGCCCGGGGCACTGATCCTGCTGCTGGACCACACAGGCGCAAAGACCAAGGTCAGGCGCACCTCCCCGGTGATGTACTACGAGGACGGGGATCTCATCGCGGTGGCGGCATCCCAAGCCGGGCAGCCCACCAACCCCGCGTGGTTCCACAACCTCAGAGCCAACCCAGACACCAGCATTCAAGTCGGTGGCGAGAAGCGATACGTCCGCGCCCGCCTCGCGAGCGACGAAGAACGCGACCGCCTGTGGCCCCAGTTCGTCGCATTCTGTCCCGACTACGAGTTCTGGCAGCGTCTCGCCGGAGACCGCAAGATTCCGATCGTCATCCTGGACTCCCGCGCGACGACCGCGGACCATCGAAAGCACGACCGGTGCCGCGTCAGCGGGTTGCGTCCCGCAAATCGCCAGCCGAGGGTTCGGCCGCCGGCTCGCGGAGACGCGCCCCCGGGCGGCCTGCGTGCTCTACAACGCGGTGAGCCCGCGGTGGCGCTGATCGTCGGGGCGGGACGCGCGTGGACGGTGTCGATGATCTCGGAGCTGTCGATCCCTTGCAGGTAGATCGAGGTGATCCCGAGGTTCGCATGCCCCAGCTGTCGTTGGATCACGACCAGCGGGATCCCCTCGTGTGCGATCTCGATCGCGTGCGCGTGGCGGAGCTGGTGGGGGGCGAAGCGTCGCCGAACGCCGGCCGCAGTGGCGGCGTGCTTGAGCTGCTTGCGGGCCGCGGACGGTTCCCAGTGCCGTCCGCTGGTCGGGCCGTGGATCACGCAGAGCAGCGCGCCGACCGGCAGGCTCGATCGGATCTCAAGCCACGGCTCGAGCTGCTGCCAGGCCCAGCGGTCCATCCCGACCTC
>VAWY01000233.1:0-486 GCA_005888335.1 Actinomycetota bacterium | reverse complement strand
CGGTCGAGGTCGGTCTCGGCGAGAGCGAGCGCTTCACCGATTCTGAGACCGGCGCGCCAGAGGAGCACGATCAGGGCGCGTAGCCGGAAGCCGTCAGGCCGCTCGCCGGCGGCCCGCATGACGGCGACGATCTCGTCGATCGTCGGCGGGTCGGCCGGATACCGCATGCCTTTGTTGCGCGGCGGGCGACCTTGGTGGTAGCCGGGCATCGTGGCTGGCGAGCGGCGGTGGCCGGCGGCGTCGACAGCGATGGGCTGCATCGCTCCACCTCCTACTGTTGACAATGTGCGACACTGTAGGCATGTCCGTGAACGTGTCCGTCCGGCTCGACGACAAACTCGCCGAACGCCTGCGCCTCCGCGCGCGGGCCGCCGGCGAGAGCCTCTCCGATCGCCTACGCCGCTACGCCGAGGAGGGCGCGCGGCGCGATGAGCACCCGATGATCACCTTCCGCGACGGCCCGACCGGCCGTCGCGCCGGACTGAT
>VAWY01000058.1 GCA_005888335.1 Actinomycetota bacterium | reverse complement strand
ACCTTGCCGCTGGCGTTGCGCGGCAGCTCTTCGACGAGCACGACCCGAGACGGCTTCTTGTAGGACGCGAGCCGCTCGCGGCACCAGGTGATGATCTCGCTCTCGCTCGGCGGGTCGCTCGGGTCCTGCGGCACGACGACCGCCAGCGGCGTTTCCACCCACTTCTCGTGTGGCACGCCGATGATGGCGACCTCGCGGACCTTCGCGTGGGCGTCGATGGCTGCCTCGACCTCGGCGCAGTAGATGTTCTCGCCGCCCGAGATGATCATGTCCTTGGCACGTTTTCAGCCGGGGAACGCGTGCGCGCACCTGCCCGGCTACTTCGGCGAGCTTCGAGTCGACGATCATGGCCGTGGCGCCACAGTCGTCCGCGATGTAGCTGACCTCGTCGGCCACGAGGCGGAAGTTGATCGGCACGCAGATCGCGCCGAGCCTGGCCGACGCGAGGTACGTCTCAACCATCTCGAGGCCGTTGTACGTGAGCGTCGCGACGCGATCGCCCTTCGACGCGCCGCGCTCGGCCAGCGCATTCGCCAGCCGGGTGACCCGGTCGTCCAGCTCGCCGAACGTCAGTTCCCTGTCCTCGAAGCGGAGGGCCCGCTCGTCGGGAGACTTGCGCGCGGCGCGGGCGAGTTGCTCGCCGTATGACAGTCGCCGCGCCGTGTTCAGTCCGCTCATCGCGTCGTCAGCCATGCTCATCTCCTTCGCCGGGCCGTCCGCACCGTCTCTGCCGCACGGAACGAGTACCCGTGCCGCATGCGGACTTCAACGGCACACGACACGGAGGCTCGGGCGCAGTTGTTCAGTTCCCCAATCGGACGAGCCGCCGGCGTCGAGACAGCCGACAGTGTCCTCGATACTGCGACGGCCGAGGCCACGAGCGTCGGTACGAAGACGGAGCACGAGAAGGAGGCGACCATGGTGATCCGCAGGCTCGAGGCGGGCGACGAGGCCGCCACGCGGGCGTTTTTCGAGCGCATTCCGGAGGCGGACCAGCGCTTCTTCAAGGAGGACGTCGGCGATCCTGAGACCGTGCGGCATTGGGTGGCCGCCGAGGGCCTCGGCAGCCAGCTCGTCTGGAAGGCGTTGGCTCTCACCCGCGAGCTCGCTCGTTGCCCTCACGGTCTGCAAGGCGCGACAACGTAGGCGCTCGCCGTGCCGGGTCCCTTCGATCTGAGCGGTCACGTCGCCGTCGTCACCGGCGGCAACTCCGGCATCGGCAGAGGAATTGCGCAGGGGCTCGCGCAGGCGGGGGCCGACGTGTCCATCTGGGGCCGCAACGCCGAGCGCAATGCACAGGTGGCCGAGGAGCTCTCCCGATACGGCACCCGCATCCTCGACGTGGTCTGCGACGTCAGCGACTCGCAGTCGGTCAGCGACGCCTTCGTGCGCACCTTGCAGGAGCTCGGCCGGGTCGACTCGTGCTTCGCGAACGCGGGTCGCGGCGATCTGCAGTCGGCCTTCGTCGACATGACGCTCGACCAGTTCCGCAAGATCATCGCCCTGAACCTCGACGGCGCGTTCCTGACGCTCCAAGGCGCCGCCCGCCACATGATCGACCGGGGCGGCGGCGGGAGCCTCGTCGGCATCGCGAGCCTGGCCGCCGTCGAGGGCATGGCGCGCGGTCAGCACTACGCCGCGGCCAAGGCGGGAATCGTCGCGCTGACACGGTCGTGCGCGGTCGAGCTCGCGCGCCACGGCATTCGCGCGAACGCGATCCTCCCCGGCTGGATCGAGACGCCGGCGACCGAGCGCGCCTTCGCCCAGGAGTCGCTGCGTGAGAACGTCCTGAAGCGCATCCCCGAACGCCGGTGGGGGCAGCCGGCCGACTTCGTCGGCGCCGCCGTCTACCTCGCCAGCCCCGCCAGCGCGTATCACACCGGTGACGAGCTGATCGTCGATGGGGGCTATCGGGTCTACTGAACAGGCAGGTAACCCACGCCGACACAAGGTCCGGTACATCCGGTCCCCCACGACGCGATGTTCACGATCCTCCGCGAGATGCTCTACGGCGAGCCGCGGGACGATGCCGTCACCGGCGCGGCCGAGCCACACGAGCGCGCCGCATAGCGCGTCTCGCGGCGGCGTCGTTGTGGCCTTGCCCAACGATGCCGCCCCCCGCGCGCCACCGCCGGGCGGTTCACCTCGATGATGCGCCGATGAGAGCGATCCAGGTGACCGAGTTCGGCGGCCCGGAAGTCCTCCGGCTGTGCGAGCTCGACGATCCCAGCCCCGACGACGGCCGCGTCCTGATCGACGTCACGGCCGCCGGCGTCAACTACGCCGACACCCACCAGGCGGAGGACACGTACCTCACGTCGACGCAGCTGCCGATCGTCCCCGGCACCGAGGTCGCCGGGACTACGCCCGACGGCAAGCGGGTCCTCGCCCTGCTCGACTCCGGCGGGTACGCGGAGCGCGCCGCGGCGCGTCCGGAGCTCGTCTTCCCCATCCCCCAGGGCGTTGACGACGGGCAGGCGCTCGCCCTCGCGGCGCAAGGCACGACCGCGTGGCACCTGCTCCGCACGTCCGCCCGCCTGCAGGCCGGCGAGAGTGTCGTGGTCCACGCCGGTGCGGGGGGCGTGGGGTCGCTCGCCATCCAGCTCGCGCGGCGGTGGGGCGCGGGGCGGATCATCGCCTCCGCCTCGACGGACGAGAAGCGCGCGCTCACGCTCGAGCTTGGCGCCGACGCCGCGATCGACAGCAACGTGGGCGACCTCAAGGCCGCGATCGAGGCGGCCAACGGCGGTCGCAAGGTCGACGTCGTCCTCGAGATGGTCGGCGGCAAGACGTTTCACGCGAGCCTTGCGGCGGTCGCCCCTTTCGGCCGCGTCGTGACGTACGGCATGGCCTCGCGCGAGGAGACCGAGCCGATTGCGCCCGGCGCGCTGATGCGCCGCAGCCGCGGCGTCATCGGCCTCTGGCTCGCCCACGCGGCGGCGCGCCCGAACGAGATGCTCGCCCCCCAACTCGCTGAGCTGTTCGACCTCGTGGCCGTGGGCGAGCTGCGGCCGATCGTGGGCGGCACCTACGCCTTGGCCGACGCGCGTCGGGCCCACGAGGATCTCCGCGCGCGACGGACCACCGGCAAGCTCGTCCTCGACCCGCGCTCCTAGCCGGCAAGCGCGCCCCGCGTGGAGTCGACCGGCGGCAGGAGCCGGTCGTCCTGCATCTTCGCGAGCAGCCGGCGGAACATCAGCTCGGTGTCGACGCATTCCGCGAACCCCGCCTGACGGAGCTTGATGGTGCTCATCAGGAGGGGCCACCCGTACGGCTGGCCAAAGAGGCCGTCGCAGTACATCGCCGACTGGCCGAGGAACGCGTCGAGGTTGCGCGGCGCGCGCAGGCCGTGGCGGTCGACGAGCGCCGCCCACGTCTCGCGCTGCGCGGGCAGCCACGCAGCAAGCGAGGCAGGTCGGTCTTCGCCGACCTCCATGCCCATCGCGTCGGCGACGGCCGGCCAGACCTCGCGGATCGTGAACACGTCGCCGTTGGCGAAGTTGAACGTCTCGTTGTGGCTGGCCGAACTTGTCGCCGCCCACACGAGGGCGCGCGCGAACAGCTCGACGTCGACCGCCTGGAAGACGGTCGGCTCGCCCCACGGGAAGTCCAGCGGCCGCCCCTCCTCGCGGAGCAGGACGGCGTAGGCGCCGAGCGCCGCCATCGGGTTCATGTTGTTGCCGACGTCGGCGCCGAACACGATGTGCGGGCGCCAGATGGTCAGGCTGAAGCGCTCCGTCGCCTGCTTGCCGCGCAAGTAGTCCTCCTGCAACCAGTAGAAGTTCTCGTGCTCGACGCGCGGCGAGCGCTCGACGGCCGGGATCGGCGGCGGCAGGAAGCCGGCGTGGGTGCCGTAGGCCTTCAGGCCCTGGAGGACGGAGATGTGCTCGAGATTCGCCGCGGCCGCCGCCAGCGGCTCGAAGAGGTTGCGCAGCATGGCGTCGTTGCGCTCCATCTGCTCGCGCTCCAGCCAGCCCTCGAGCAGCCGGCCGGGCTGCTCGTACAGCGCGGCGTAGACCAGATGCGTCACGTCGGACATCGCGCCGAAGACGCGCCGGCAGGCGCCCGGGTCCATGAGGTCCACTGACAAGAGCGTCGCGCCGTCCACGTCGCCGGGTGTCCGGCGCGAGACGCCGACGACGTCCCAGTCGCCGCGGCGCGCGAACTCGTTGACCGCCGCATGGCCGATGAGGCCGGACGCCCCGGCCACGAGGACCTTCTTGCGGCCCGGTGCGGTCATCACGCGACCGCCGCGCGGCGCGCGACGCGCACCTGGCGGGGAACGACCACCGCCGCGAGCCATGCGACGAGCGCCGCGGCGCCGCTGACCACGAAGGCCGTCGAGTAGCCGCCCTCGGCCGGAAAGCCCCGAGTGATCGTCGAGCCGGTGAGGATGGCCGCCGCGAGCTGCGCGCCGACCGCTCCGCCGATCGAGCGCGCGATCATGTTGATCGCCGTCGCGATCCCGGTCTGGGCCTGCGGCACCGAGTGCACCACGAGGTTCCCCATCGACGAGAGAGACAGTCCCAGTCCGAGCCCGAGGAACGCGCTGCCGACGTACAGCTGCCATTGAGCGGCGTGGAACAGCGCGAACCAGAAGTAGCTCACGGCCGCGGCGACGCAGCCGATGAGCAGCGGCAGGCGCGCGCCGAAGCGGTCGCCCAACATGCCGGCGAGCGGGCCGGCGACGAGCATCAGGACGGCGCTGGGCAGGAGCACGAGCCCCGCGGCGGCGACGCTGTCGCCGAAGCCGTAGCCGGTGCTGGCAGGCGTCTGCGCGAGCTGGGGGATCAGGACGAACGATCCGAACATCGCCGCGCCCACCGCCGCGGCGACGAGGTTCGGCGTCCAGACCTCCCGCCGGCGCATCAGGGCGATGTCGACGAGCGGCGCCGGAGTCCGCTGCTCCCAGCGCAGGAAGGCGTAGCCGACGACCACCGAGGTGGCGAGGAGCGCCAGGGTTCCCGGCGACGCCCAGCCCCAGCGGTTGCCCTCGGTGACGCCGAGCAGCAGCATCACGAGGGCGATCGAGAGCAGCGCGGCGCCGGCGAAGTCGATGCGCGCCGGGGAGCGGACGGGCGAGTCGGGCACGTAGGCCCACGTGCCGACCGCGGCCACGGCCGTGACCGCGAAGCCGGACCAGAACAGCCAGCTGAGACCGACGTGGTCGACCAGGACGCCGGCGAGCACGAGCGCCGCGCCACCGCCGATCCCGAGCATCGAGGACAGCAGTCCGATGGCCACGGCCACCCGCGCGCGCGGCAGCTCGTCGCGAACGATCCCGATGGCCAGCGGCATGATCGCCGCCCCCGTGCCTTGGACCGTGCGGCCGGCGAGGACCAGGGCGAACGAGCCGGCGACCGCGGCGAGGGCGCTGCCGGCGGCGAAGATGCCGAGGGCGACGAGCAGCGTCCGCGCCTTGCCGTACATGTCCCCGAGCCGGCCGAGGATCGGCGTCGTGATCGCGGCGCTGAGAAGGAACGCCGTCAGCAGCCACGTCGAGGTGGTGGCCGACACGCCGTACTCGTGCTGGAAGGCCGGCAGCGCCGGCAGGATCATCGTCTGCTGCAGCGAGAAGGCGAGCGTCGCGAGCGCGAGCGGGGCGACCGTCCGCGTCGGGTGCGCGCGAGCGACCTCGAGCTCCTTCAACGCAGCCCCTCACAGAGCCGCAACGCCGTCTCGGCGAGCGAGACGACGTGGCGCGCCGAGTCCTCAACCGAAAAGTCGTCGCCCATGACCCCGGCGCCGTATCGGGCGCGGATGCCCTCGAAGACGCACGCCAGCTTCCAGTAGCCCAGCGCGACGAAGAAGTCCAGATCCGACACGTCGGCGCCCGACCGGGCGGCGTACCGCTCGACGATCGCGGCGCGGCCGGGGAAGCCGCTCGCCGCCGTCGCCGAGCCGGTGAGGACCTCGGAGGCGTCCTCGCCCGCCTCGACCCAGTAGACCATGAGCAACCCGAGGTCGGCGAGCGGATCGCCGAGGGTGCACAGCTCCCAGTCGAGCACCGCGCGCATCGATCCATCCGGCCCGAGGATGCAGTTGTCGATCCGGTAGTCGCCGTGGACGATGGAGGTGCGGTGCTGCTCTGGGACGTTCGCCGCCAGCAGGCGGTGGGCCTCGTCGATCGCCGGGATGTCGCGCTCCTTGGAGCTCTGGAACTGCGCGTACCAGCGGCGCAGCGTGCGCTCGGCGTAGCCCTCCCTGCGGCCGAGCGTGCCCAGCCCGACCGCGTCGGGGTCGAGGCCGTGCAGCTCCGCCAGCACGTCGACCAGCGAGCGCCCGGCAGCCGCGCGCCCCGCTTCGTCGAAGGAGCGCTCGGCGTCCGACTCGCTGCGCAGGACCGCGCCGTCGACGAACGCCATGACGTAGAACGGGGCGCCGTTGACCGCCGGGTCGTCGCAGACCGCCAGCGCCGTCGCCACGGGCACCCGCGTCGACTGCAGCGCCGAGATGATGCGGTGCTCGCGCCCCACGTCGTGGGCCGAGTCGAGGACGTTGCCCAGCGGCGGCCGCCGCAGGACGAAGCGCCGCCCGCCCGCGTCGGCGACCTGATACGTCAGGTTGGACCGCCCGCCGGCGATCAGCCGGTAGGAGAAGGGCGGCACCGCGTGCGCGACGTGCTCGGCGAGCCACGCGTCCACGCGCTCGCGGTCGATGCCTCCGATGCTCCGGGTCGCTTGGTGCACGGCGGCAGCAACGCTAGGTGGAACCGGGGCCGCGCAGACCTGTCGACGCGGCGGCCGTTGTCGGTCCGTCCAAGCGCCGATGTCGGCGTCAGGCACCGAAGCTCGCCGACCGGTCGGCGTACGTCTCGCGCAGGGCGCGCTTGAGGACCTTCCCGCCGGCGTTGCGCGGCAGCTCGTCGACGAACACGACGCCGGACGGCTTCTTGTAGCCGGCGAGGTGCTCGCGGCAGTGATCGATGAGTTCGCGCTCGGTCACCCCGGACCCCGGGGCCCTCACGACGACGGCGAACGGCGTCTCGACCCACCTCGGATGCGCCAGCCCGATCACTGCAACGTCGGCGACCCCCCCATGGGCGCGCAGCACGGTCTCGACTTCGGCCGGATAGACGTTCTCGCCGCCCGAGATGATCATGTCCTTCTTGCGGTCGACGACGTAGATGTAGCCATCCGCGTCCTCGCGGACGAGGTCGCCGCTGTGGAACCAGCCGCCCGCGAACGCCTCGGCCGTGGCTTGCTCGTTGCCGAAGTAGCCCTTCATCACCGTGGGACCGCGGTACACGATCTCGCCGACGTCCCCGCGCGGCACGTCGCGCATCTCGTCGTCGACGATGCGCACCTCGACGTTGATCGACCGCCGCCCGACCGAGCCCATCTTGCGGATCGCGTCGTCGCCCTTCAGCCACGTCGTGCTCGGCGACATCTCGGTCTGGCCGAAGTTCGAGAGGATGTCGACGCCCCGCAGCGTCTCGCTCATCCGCTCGAGCGTCGCCCGCGTGGCGGGCGACGCGCCCCAGATCGCCACCCGCAGCGTCGAGGCGAGCGACGAGGCCTCCGGGTGCCGGCAGACGATGTCCCACTGCGTCGGCACGAAGAACGTGTGCGTGACGCGCCGCAGGCGCAGTTCCTCGATCGCCGCGCCGGCGTCGAACTCGGTGGCCGGCGCGAGCACCGCCGTGCCGCCGAGCCACAGGAACGGGAGGATGCCGGCCACGCCGGCGATGTGGAACAGCGGCGCCCCGGCGCGCCAGACGGCCTCGTGGCTGACGCCGCCGACCTCGTGGGTCCAGTTGACGGTCTGCGCGAAGAGGTTCTGGTGCGTCAGCATCGCGCCCTTCGGCCGCCCCGTCGTCCCTGACGTGTACATCAGCGACGCCACGTCGTCCTCCTCCACGAGCACCGCCGGGTCATCGGCGGACGCCGCCGCGAGCACGTCCTCGTACGGCTCCGCGCTCGCCGGCGCGGCGCCGACGGCCAGGTGGAAGCGCACGGCGTCGACGTTGGCCGCGGCCGAGGCGGCACGCTCGGCGAGGTCCTCGTCGGCGATGACCCCGACCGCGCCCGAGTTCTCGATGATGTAGTCGACCTCGTCCTGGACGAGGCGGAAGTTCACGGGGACGGGGGTGGCACCGGCCTTGTGGCAGCCGAAGAAGGCCTCGACGAACTCGAGCCGGTTCAGCATGAGGACCGCGACGCTGTCGCCGCGCCGGACGCCGCGCTCGACCAGCGCGTTGGCAAGGCGGTTCGTGCGCTCGTCGAGCTGCGCGTAGGTGAGCGCGTCGTCCCGGAAGATCAGCGCGGGCTTGTCCGGGTGCAGGTGCGCGCTGCGCGAGATGAGCTCGGGCAGGACCAGGCGCCGCGAGCGCTCGAGCGCGGCCATGGCGGGATCGGCGGTGACGGTCATGGGCGCTTTCACTAGCGGCGGCCGGCGGCGCGCGGACGCCTCGCGTGCGCCGACATTGTTCATTCGGCCAAACGCCGCAGGCGGTCGGCGGTCATCCGACCGTCAGGACGATCTTCCCCTGCGCGGTCCTGTCCTCGAGCCGCCGGACCGCGTCGGCGCCGCGCTCGAGCGGCACCGTTCCGCCGACCACCGGGCGCAGGCCGCGCTCGAGCAGCCGGCGGAGCTCGGCGACCGTCTCGGCAAGGAGATCGGGAAGCGTTGTCGTCAGCGCACCGAGGCCGACGCCGATGAGGCTCACGTTGCGCAGAAGGAGCCGGTTGGTCGCGATCGACGGGATCTCTCCCGACGTGAAGCCGAGCACGAGCACACGTCCCTCCGGGGCGGCCGCCCTGACCGCTTGGAGCGTCGCGGCGCCCCCGACGACATCGGCCACGAGCTCGGCGCCACGACCATCTGTGTGCTCGAGCACCGCGTCGCGCCAATCCTTCCCGACGACGACCTCGTCCGCACCCGCGGCCTCCGCCGTCGCTGCCTTCTCCGGCGTGGACACGACCGCCACCACGCGCGCGCCGAGCGTCTTGGCCACGCCGATGGTCGCGGTCCCGAGCCCGCCGGCGGCGCCGAGGACGAGGACGGTCTCGCCGGCCCGGAGTGCGCCGCGCCGCCCGAGTGCGAACACCGCGGTCAGGAAGTTGACCCCGAGCGAGGCGCCCTCCTCGAAGCTCAGGTCGTTGGGCAGCGGGAAGACCTGGTCCGGCGGCGCCGCGACCACCTCCGCGAAGCCGCCGAGCTCCATCGTCGCCCAGACCCGATCGCCGGGTCCCAGGGGGTGGCCGGGCGGTGCGGACCGAACGGTTCCGGCCACCTCCGAACCGAGGACCGCCGGGAGGTCCGGGCGGAGCTGATAGCGCCCGCGGCTCATGAGGAGATCAGGGAAGCTGACGCCGGCGGCGTGCACGTCGATCGTCACCCACTCGTCGTCGGCGGGGGCGGGTAGGTCGACGACGGCGAAGCCGGCGGGTCCCTCGAGGGCCTGCAGCTGAAGCGCGCGCACCGCGGGCCGCCTAGCGCCCGGTCCAGGCCGGCGCGCGCTTCTCGAGGAACGCGGCGACGCCCTCGCGGACGTCCTCGGAGGCGAACACCCGGTCAGCGCTCTCCTCGCTGCGCCGCCAGGCCTCCGCGTCGTCGACGCCCGTACAGTCCAGGACGATCGATCGCGACTCGCGGACCGCCAGCGGCGCGTTGGCGGTGATTCGGTGCGCCAGGCCGACCGCGGTCTGGAGCGCCTCGCCGGGTGCGCACAGCGAGTTGACGAGCCCGTGGCGATGGGCGAACGGCGCGTCGATCGGGTCGCCGGTGAGGACGCACTCCATCGCCAGGTTCAGCGGGATCTTGCGGCCGAGGCGGAAGAGCCCGCCCGCCGCGGCGATCAGCCCGCGCTTGACCTCGGGGACCCCGAAGCGCGCGTCCTCGGCGGCGACCACGAGATCGCACGCGAGGACGATCTCCGTGCCGCCGGCGAGCGCTGCTCCCTCGACGGCCGCGATGAGCGGCTTGGAACGCTCGCGGCGGGCGACGCCGCCAAAGCCTCCGCGCGCGGTCGACAGGTCGGCGGCGCGACCCTCGTGGATGGCCTTGAGGTCGGCGCCGGCGCAGAACACGGGCGGCGTCCCGGCGAGCACGGCGACCCAGACGTCCTCGTCGGCCTCGGCGGCGTCGATCGCCGCCTCGATGCCCTGAGCGACCTCGGGGCTCACTGCGTTGCGCGCCTGCGGCCGGTCGATCGTGATGACCGCGACATGGTCATCCACGTGGTAGGTGACGCAGTCGCTCGTGCGCACGGGGTCGGAGGTGAACATGGTGACCAGTCTGGGTGACGGCGCTCCCGCCCGGCCGGGACTGGGCGACGTCCTTTGTCGGATCCGCCAAGGAGGTGCGGGGACGCTTGCCGCGGCAGGGCGGCGGGTAGGAGCCCGCGCCAGGCTCGAACCCCCTCAGCGGACGTCGCCGCGCCGGATCCCGACATGTACCGCGACTGCCTCCAGCGCTCCTACGACGGGCTCGACGCCGCCGTAACGCGCCTGTTCGGTTTGGAGGTTTCGACATCGCGGCCTCGCTCGCGCCGGCCGCCGGGCGGCGCCCCGGCGTAGGTTCCGCCCCGGCGAACGGGCTGCCGCCGGCCGCCACGCCGCGTGTTCGTTTTGCCCAGTGCCCATCTCGATCGAAGGAGGCGGTGCCCGTGGGACGGAAGGAATGGGGAACCTGGTCGCTTGGTTACAAGCCGCCCGATTACGAGGTCGACGACGACGGCAAGATCGTCGGGCTCGTCAACGACCGCGAGCCCAACAACTGGGGCCGGTGGGGCGAGCTCGATCAGCGAGGGACCACGAACTTCATCACGCCGGAGAAGGTCCGAGAGGCCAAGGACCTGATCCAGGACGGCCGGATCATCAGCATGGCGATCCCGCTCGACGCCACCGGTCCCGTCCATCCCACCCGCCCGGGCATCCAGCACTACTGGGGATACACGGGCGCCGACATGATCGCGGGCACCGCGCTCAGCGACGTCTATCCGAAGGCCCAGGCCACCGACGATTACATCAACATGGCGATCCAGGGGTCGACCCAGTGGGACGGCCTGTCGCACTTCGCCTACGCCGACGCGATGTTCAACGGCTTCTGGCTCGGCAACGTCGAGACGATCGGCGGCGCCCACCGCTGCTCCATCCACAACCAGAAGGAGACGCTCTGCAGCCGCGCCGTGCTGCTCGACGTCGCCCGCCACAAGGGCGTCGACCGGCTCGAGGGCGGCTACGCGATCATGCCCGAGGAGCTCGACGAGGTCATCGCGGCCGAGGGCGTCGAGATCCGCGAGGGCGACATCATGATCGTCCGCACCGGTCACGTGCCGTGGTGGTACACGCTGCAGACGGGCGAGGAGAAGCTCAAGTTCTTCGAGGCGGCCCCGGGGCTGTCGATGCGCTGCGTCGACTGGATCTACGAGAAGTCCATCGCGGCCGTCGCGATGGACAACATCGCCATCGAGGTCGAGCCGCACGAGGAGCCGTTCGAGCACGCCTATCCCGTCCATGCGCGGCTGATCCGCGACCTCGGCCTGTCGCTCGGCGAGATCTGGCACCTCGACGCGATCGCCGAGGACTGCGCCAACGACGGCCGCTACGAGTTCTTCGTCGCCGCCCAGCCGCTCAACCTGACCAACGCCTCGGGCTCACCCCTGAACCCGATCGCGATCAAGTAGGCAGCCCGGCGCCGGGCCCCTTCTCGGAGACGCGGAGGGGCCCGCTCACTCCATCCGCTCGCACCGCGCGAGCGCCGCGTCGGCGAGCCTCTCAACCTGCTCGCCGAAGGCCTGCATGTCGGTCGCCGTTGCGTCGTCGCCCATGACGCCGGCGCCGTAGCGCGCGTGGACGCCCTCGGCGATGCACGCCAGCTTCCACAGGGCCAGAGCCACGAAGAAGTCCAGCTCGCCGCTGTCCGCGCCGCTGCGCTCGGCGTAGCGCTCGACAAGGGCCGCGCGCGTCGCGAAGCCAGGCGCCATGCTGGGGACGCTCCGACGCAGGTGGTCGGAGCTCTCGCCGGCCTCGATCCACCACGCGACAGTCCAGCCGAGGTCGGCGAGCGGGTCGCCCAACGTGCACAACTCCCAGTCGAGCACCGCGCGAATCGTCCCGTCCGCACCGACGAGGCAGTTGCCCAGGCGGTAGTCCCCATGCACGATGCCGGTTCGCCGCTGCGGCGGCACGTGCGACGCGAGGCGGCGGTGCACCTCATCCATGGCCGGGATATCCCGGCTCTTGGACTTCTCGAACTGGGCGTGCCAGCGGCGCAACTGGCGCTCGACGTAGCCCGCCTTGCGGCCGAGGTCGCCGAGCCCGACGGCGTCGGGGTCGACGGCATGCAGCTCCACGAGCACGTCGATGAGCGACCCGCTCGCCTGCGCGCGCGCCGCCTCGTCGAGATGGCGCTCGGCGTCCTGCGCGTCGTCGAGGACGAAGCCCTCGACGAAGTCCATCACGTAGAAGGGCGCGTCGTTGACCGCGGAGTCCTGGCAGAAGGCCAGCGGCTGCGGCACGGGCACCGCCGTCGCCGCCAGCGCGGAGATGATCCGGTGCTCACGGCCCATGTCGTGCGCGGACTGGAGCACGTGGCCCAGCGGCGGCCGCCGCAGCACGAAGCGCCGGCCGTCGCTGTCGCCGACCGCGTAGGTGAGGTTCGAGCGACCGCCCGCGATGAGCCGGTAGTCGAACGGCGGCACGGCGCCGGCCACGTGGTCGGCGAGCCAGGGGTCGACCTTGTCGCGCGCGATCCCGCTGACCGTCTCGGTTCCCATGCCCGGACCGTACGCTCGAGCCGCTGCGTCTTCGGGGCCCGCGGGAGGACCGCGCTGGAGTTCCCCACAGCGGGCCCGCGATCCTCGCGCCCGCCGCGGGGCTCGATGGCGGAGCCTGAGGGAAAACCCGCATGCAAGCTCAAAAGAGGTAACCGCCGTGGAGTTCGATCTCAGTCCCCAGGCCAAGGCGCTGCGAGAGCGGCTCCTGGAGTTCATGGACGAGCACGTCTATCCGGCCGAGCCGATCTACGACAAGCAGATCGAGGAGTCCGGCGACCCCCACTTCCATCCGCCGATCATGGAAGAGCTGAAGGCCGAGGCGCGCCGTCGCGGCCTCTGGAACCTGTTCCTGCCCCACGAGACGGAGTGGGGCGGCGGTCTCAGCAACCTCGACTACGCGCCGCTGGCCGAGATCACCGGCCGCAGCGGCATCGCCCCCGAGGCGCTGAACTGCGCGGCTCCGGACACGGGCAACATGGAGATCCTCACGATGTTCGGGACCGAGGAGCAGAAGCAGCAGTGGCTTCGTCCGCTGCTCGAGGGCGAGATCCGGTCGTGCTTCGCGATGACCGAGCCGGCGGTGGCCAGCTCGGACGCGACCAACGTGGAGTGCCGGATCGAGACGGACGGCGACGACTACGTCATCAACGGGCGCAAGTGGTGGATCTCGGGCGCCGCCAGGGAGCGGTGCAAGATCGCCATCCTCATGGGCAAGACCGACTTCGACGCGCCGCCCCATCGCCAGCAGAGCATGGTCCTCGTCCCGATGGACACGCCGGGCGTCACGGTCGTCCGCGACCTCCTCGTCTTCGGGTTCAACGATCCGGAGGGCCACTGCGAGATCGTCTACGAGGACGTCCGCGTCCCCCGGACCAACGTGCTGGGCGAGGAGGGCGGCGGGTTCGCCATCGCGCAGGCCCGCCTCGGCCCGGGGCGCATCCACCACTGCATGCGAGCCATCGGCGTCGCGGAGCGGGCCTTCGAGCTCATGTGCCGCCGCGCACACGAGCGCGCGCCGTTCGGCCGTCCGCTGGCCGAGCAGGGCGTCGTCCGCGAGTGGGTCGCCGACTCGAGGATCGAGATCGACCAGGCGCGCCTGCTGACGCTGCACGCGGCGTGGCTGATGGACCGCTACGACAACAAGGTGGCGCGCAACCAGATCGCGGCGATCAAGGTCGCCGTGCCCAACGTCTCGACGCGGGTCATCGACCGGGCGATCCAGGTCCACGGCGGTGGCGGCGTGTCGCAGGACTTCCCGCTCGCCCAGATGTACGCGCACCAGCGGACGCTGCGTCTGGCCGACGGGCCCGACGAGGTCCATCGCCGCACGCTCGGGCGGCTCGAGCTCGCCAGGCACGTGCCCAAGGTTCCCGCGCAGGCCTGAGCCCGCGGAGGGCCGGGCGCCGCTCGCCCGAGCGGCGCCCGGCCTGCTTTTCAGCTTGCGCTCTTCGCCTTCGTGCGGCGCCGGGGCAGCTCCGAGCCCCAGTCGGTGCCGCTGCGGATCTCGTGCTTGATGATCTTGCCGCCGGGGTTGCGCGGCAGCGCCTCGCGCTGGATGACGAGGTACTGCGGGAGCTTGAAGTCCGCCAGACGCTCGGCCGCGAAGTCCATGAGGTCGGTCTGCTCGAGGTCCATGCCCTCCCGCGCCACCACGACGGCGCCGACCTTCTCGCCCATCATCTCGTCAGGGACGCCGACCACGGAGACCTCGGCGACGGCGGGGTGCAGCGCCAACGCGTTCTCGACCTCGATCGAGTAGACGTTCTCGCCGCCGCGGTTGATGAGGTCCTTGATGCGGTCGACGATCTCGACGAACCCGTCCTGGTCGATCGTGGCGACGTCGCCGGTGTGCAACCAGCCGTCGACCAGCGCCTTGGCCGTCTCCTCCTCCTTGCGCCAGTAGCCCGCGACCACCTGGGGAGAGCGCACGAGCAGCTCGCCGGCGCCGCCCTCGAACCCGGCATCCTCGAGGCGCAGCTCGGCCACCGGGGAGGCGAAGCCGACGGTCTCGGGCCTGTCCTTGCAGGACTCGTGGGGGAGGAACGTCGTCACGGAGGATGTCTCGGTCAGGCCATAGCCGTTGCCCAGGCGCGCGTTCGGGAAGTCCTTCATCATCTGGATGACCTGGTCGGGCGGCATCGGCGCGCCGCCGTAGATGGCCCAGCGCACGTGGGACACGTCGAGGTCCTTGAAGTTGGGCTGGTTGACCGCGAGCCAGAAGATGGCCGGCGTGCCCACGACGCAGTCCGTGCGGTACTCGACGATGGCCTTGAGGAGGTCCTTGACGTTGAAGACCGGCAGGATGACGCTCGGCACCCCGAGGCGGGCGGTGACCAGCAGCTGGCTGTTGCAGCCGGTCACGTGGAACAGCGGCACGGAGATGAGCATGCGGACGCCCTCGTCGGCTCCCTGGAACGACGACCGCAGGCAGGTCTCGATGTTCGAGAGGAAGTTCTCGTGCGTCGTCATCGCGCCCTTGGGCTGACCGGTCGTGCCGCTCGTGTAGAAGATCGCCGCCACGTCGTCGGGCGCCAGGTCGTCGAACACGAGCGGGTCGCCGTCGGGCAGGTCCTCGCCCGGCATGAAGACGTGCTTGGCCTGCGAGTCCTCGAGCACGTACTTGATCTCCGGCTCCGCGAAGCGGGTGTTGACCGGGATGACGATCGCGCCGGCCATCAGGCTCCCGAAGAACGCCACGGCCCAGTCCACGCCGTTGGGCAGGCGGATGGCCACGCGGTCGCCCCGCTCGACGCCGGCCGCGGCGAGACCGCCGGCCACGCGCGCCGCGCGGTCGAAGTACTCGCGGTAGGTCAGCGACGGGCCGCCGATCTCGGTGACCGCCTCGCGATCGGGCACCCGCTCCGTGGTCTCTTTCAGCATCTCGACGAGCGATTGGTGCAGCCCCTCGTAATGGAGGATGCCGTCGTCGCCGCGGAACACGCCGCTCATGTCGTACGGCTGGATGCGGCCGACCTTGCCTTCCTTCTCCACGGTGACGCTCATGGGACAGGTCCTTTCTTTCGCCTTGCGCGCACCGGCGAGTATCCGTACCCGCGCGCGACGACCGGCGCCGCTGCGCCCCGCGGCGTTGTCGAGACTTCCAACCGCCTACGCGTAGCGATCGCGCAGCAGCCGCTTGTAGCGCGCGACGCTCGCCGCCAGCGACAGCGCCGCCCGAGCGAGGCGTGCCAGTCGGGGAAGGCCTGCGCGGGCACGACGCGACGGCCGCCTACGCGGCCTGCTCGGCGAGCCGCGCGACGCGCCCGCCCAACAGCCCGAGGCCCCAGCAGCCGATGTTCAGCGCCCGCCTCATTCGGCACGCAGGCGCCCGTCCGTCAGCGCCTCCGCGTCCACATGCGCGAGGTGCGCGGTGTCGTTGAATCCGAGCAGCAGCCAGCGCCCCGTTGCCAGGCGAACGAGCCGCGTGATCGAGGCGTTGTCCACGTTGATGAACGCGAAGGGTTCGCTGCCCGTCGCCTGGCGGCACGCCTCGGCCACGATCCCCCCGTGGACCACCGCGACCGCGGCGGCGCCGGGACCCGTCGCGGACGCCACGGTCTCGAGTCCTCGCCGGACACGCGCCGCGAAGTCCTCGGCGGGCTCGGCGTTCGGGATGACGTCCCAGCGCTGCCGCGTGAAGACCTCGACCATCACCGGGTCGCGGCGCTCCATGCGAGCCGCGAACTCGCCGCCCTCCCAGTCGCCGAGGAAGACCTCGCGCAGCTCGGGCACGACGACCGGCTCCAGGCCGGTGGACGCGGCGAGCGGCGCCGCGGTCTCGGCGGTGCGGCGCAGCGGTGTGACGAAGAGCCCGGTGAGGGTCACCGCCGTCAGTCGCGCGGCGAGGGCGCGGGCCTGCACGTGGCCCAGCGCGGCCAGGGGGACGTCGGTGTGGCCGCCGACGAGGTCGGGCGGCTCGCCCGACGCCAGACCGCCGGCCGAGCCGTGGCGGACGAGCAGGAGTTCGGTGGCGTCAGGGGGCGGCGCGAACGGCCGCTGCGGGTCGCGCAACATCGTCGGCGCAGGATGACGGGCGCCGGCGCCGACGGGCGGTCGACCCGGGACATCGCCTTTGGAGGTATGGCCAACGGTGTGGGAATCCATGGTCCCGGCGACTGGCGCCGCGGCCGCATGATGCCGGCATGGTCCGGTCGCACGAGCCCGCCGCGATCGTCGCCCGAACGACCGTGGCCGGCATCCACTGCCTCCCCGTCCCGACGCCGTTCGCGGTTGGGGCGGTCAACGCGTACCTCGTCGACGACGAGCCGCTCACGCTCGTCGACTGCGGGCCGAACTCCGCGACCGCGCTTGCGGCGCTCGAGGGCCTGCTCGCTGACCACGGCCGCGTCATCGCCGACATCGACCTCGTCGTCGTCACCCACCAGCACATGGACCACATGGGCCTGGCCGGACTGGTCGCCCAGCGATCGGGGGCCGAGATCGCGTGCCTTGGGCTGCTCGCGCCGTACCTCGAGGGCTGGGACGAGTGGTCGGCACGCGACGACGACCTCGCCCACGACCTCATGCTGCGCCACGGCCTCGAGCCGCGCGCAGCAAAGGCGCTGCGCTCGGTCGCACGGATGGTGCGTGGATGGGGCGCCGCCGCTCACGTCGACCGCCCGCTCGCCGCCGGCGATGTGCTCCGCTTCGCCCGCCGGACGCTTCGCGTCCTGCACCGGCCGGGCCACTCGCCGTCGGACACCGTCCTCCACGACGAGGAGCGGGGGATCGTCATCGGCGGCGATCACCTCCTCAGCCGCGTCTCGTCCAACGCCCTGATCTCGTACCCGCTCGACGGCTCCCCGACCGACGGCCGGCCGCGCCCGCTCGTCGAGTACCGCGCATCGCTGCTCGCCACGCGCGCGCTCGACGCTGCCATTGTGCTCGGAGGCCATGGTGAACCGGTCACCGCGCCGGCGTCGCTCATCGACGAGCGCGTGCGCCGGCAGGACGAGCGCGCCGATCATCTGCTCGGCCTGCTGTCGCAAGGCCCGCGCTCGGCGCACGA
Source organism: Actinomycetota bacterium (assembly GCA_005888335.1). Next base: position 11,957 of record VAWY01000058.1, on the reverse strand, counting down.
GCTCGCGACCTCGTTGTGGGGCGATGTGGCGATCACGCAGGCCTATCTCACGCTGTCCGAGGTGCTCGGCCACGTCGACCTTCTGATCGAGGCGGGCCGCGTCGTCGAGGACGACGGCGGACCCGTGACCCGCTTCGAGGCGGTGTAAGTGGCCGGTCCGCTGTCCGGCGTCCGCGTCATCGAGCTCGGCGGCATCGGCCCGGGACCGTTCGGCGGCATGCTGCTGGCCGACCTCGGGGCCGACGTGGTACGCGTCGACCGCGCGGCCACGGGCGACGGCGCGCCGGCCGGTGACCACCGCGGCGATGTGACGGGCCGCGGCAAGCGGTCGATCCTGCTCGACCTCAAGCTCACCGGCGACCTCGAGGTGGCGCGTCAACTCGTCGATCGCGCCGACGTCCTCATCGACCCGTTCCGGCCGGGCGTGGCCGAGCGGCTCGGGCTGGGGCCCGACGCGTGCCTGGAGCGCAATCCCCGCCTGGTCTACGCGCGCATGACAGGGTGGGGGCAGGACGGGCCGCTGTCGCACGCGTCCGGCCACGACCTCAACTACATCGCCCTCGCCGGCGCCCTGCACCCGATGGGCGACCCCGATCGCCCGCCGTCCCCGCCGCTGAACCTCGTCGGCGACTACGGCGGGGGCGGCATGCTGCTCGGCTTCGGCGTCGCCTGCGCGCTGTTCGAGCGAGAGCGGTCGGGGCGCGGCCAGGTCATCGACGTCGCGATGCTCGACGGCGTCGCCACGCTGCTCGCGGTCGTGTGCCAGCTCGACGCCCACGGACAATGGTCGCGCGAGCGAGGGTCGAACTGGCTCGACGGCGCTGCGCCGTGGTACCGCGCGTACGGCACGGCCGACGGCCGCTTCCTGACAGTCGGCGCGCTCGAGGCGAAGTTCTACGCCGAGCTGCTCGAGCGCCTCGGCCTCGACCGGGCGACGTGGCCGCAGTGGGACCGGGGGCGCTGGCCGCAGCTGCATACGCGGCTCGAGGAGATCTTCGCAAGCCGGACGCTTGACGAGTGGCGCGCGGAGCTCGAGGGCACCGACGTGTGCTTCGCGCCGTCGGTGCGCGTCGACGAGGCCGCGCGTCATCCGCATGTGGCGGCGCGCCGCACATACGTCGAGGAATGGGGCGTGCTGCAGCCGGCGCCGTCGCCGCGCTTCGACCGAACGCCGGGGGCGATCCGGGGTCGCCCGCCGGCGCCCGGCGAGCACACCGCCGAGATCCGCGACGAGCTGGCGCCGGCGACCTCCATCGATCACCAGGAGCACTGACCTTGCAACGCACGATCTTCGACGACGTCCACGACGACTTCCGGGAGTCGGTGCGCCGGTTCCTGGTCAAGGAGGCGGTCCCGCACACCGAGGACTGGGAGGCCGCGGGCGCGGTGGACCGCGCGTTCTGGAAGAAGGCCGCGGCGCAGGGGCTCGTCGGCTTCGCCGCTCCCGAGGATCTCGGTGGGGCGGGGCTGTCGGACTTTCGCTTCAACGCGGTGCTCGACGAGGAGATCGCCTACACCGGGGCGGTCGGCGACTACCTGAACCTGCTCAACGACATCATCGCGCCCTATCTGCTGGATCTCACGACCGCCGAGCAGCGTGAGCGCTGGCTCCCCGGCGTCACCGCGGGCGAGACCATCTGTGCGATCGCGATGTCCGAGCCGGGCGCCGGGTCCGACCTGCGCGGCATGTCCAGTACGGCGAGGCGCCAGGACGGCCACTACCTCGTCAGCGGTTCGAAGACGTTCGTGACCAGCGGGATCACCGCCGACCTCGTCATCGTCGCCGCCTACGTCAAGGGCGAGGAGAACGTCGACGGCCTGGGGCTGTTCGTCGTCGAGAAGGACATGCCGGGCTTCAGCAAGGGCCGCAAGCTCGACAAGGTCGGACACCGCGGTCAGGACACGGCGGAGCTGTTCTTCGACGATGTCCGCGTGCCGCTCGAGAACGTCCTCGGCGAGCCGGGCCGAGGCTTGCACCACCTCATGCGCAATCTCCCCCAGGAGCGGCTGTCGATGGCCGTCTACGCGGTGGCCGCCGCCGAGCGCGCCCTCGAGATCACCCTCGAGTACGTCCGCACCCGCAACGCCTTCGGCAAGCCGATCGGCTCCTTTCAGGCGAACCGGTTCGCGCTCGCCGAGCTTGCGACCGAGGTCAACGTCGCGCGCGTCTTCATCGACCGCTGCATCGCGGCGCACAGCGCCGGCGAGCTGTCGGACGTCGAGGCTGCGGGCGCGAAGTTCTGGACGACCGAGCTCCAGTTCCGGGTGATGGACCGCTGCGTGCAGCTGCACGGCGGCTACGGCTACATGGAGGAGTACGAGATCGCGCGGATGTGGCGCGATGCGCGCGTCACGCGCATCTACGGCGGGACGACGGAGATCATGAAGGAGATCGTCGGCCGGTCGCTCGGCCTGCGGTGACCATGGCGGGGCGGAAGGCGCCGTCGCCGCTTGGCGCGGGCCGCCCCTAGGACGCCGTTTCGCCGCCCGTCGACCGTCCGACCGGCGACGCCGCCTGCACCGTGTGGCGCCGTGGCGCTCGGGTGCCCGCGCGCTTCGAAGCCGCGCCCTTCTGAGCGAGCCGCACGAGCTCCGCGAGGCCGTGCTCGATGCCGTCCGCGAGGACGCCGATGTCGGGGGCGGTGTCGTAGTCGCCCGTGACGCCGAAGTTCAACCCGCCGTCGTAGGAGTAGATCGCCAGGCCGACGCGAACGTTGCTCGCCAGCGGGACGTACGGGAAGACCTCGAGCAGGCGTCGGCCCGCCAGGTAGAGGGGATGCTGCGGACCCGGGACGTTCGTCGTCACGGTGTTGAGGTTGCGCTGTGGCACGCGCATCGCCAGTCGCCCGCCGAGCGCGAGCAGCATCGCGGGCGCGAACCCGGTCATCGACGTGAGCACCTCGGCGCCGACGGCCTGCCGCGATTGCTTGAGTCCCTCCATCTGCCGGCGGACGGCGTCGAGGCGCTCGAGCGGGTCGGTGATGCCGATGGGCAGCTCGGCGAACATGGCCGAGACCTTGTTGTCGTACGTCCCGCGCTCCGAGCCCTTGCGCACGGAGACGGGGACGAGCGTGCGGATCGTGCGGTCCTCGACGTCCTCGCCGCGCTGCTGCAGGAGGTCGCGGAAGCCGGCGGTGATGACGGTGAGGACGACGTCGTTGACCGTGCCCCCCAGGCCGTCGCGGATCACCTTGACGTCCGCGAGCCTGCCGCGCGCCCAGTCCCACCGCCGGTGTGGCCCGATCGGCCCGTTGAGCGAGATCGACGCGGTCGGCACCAGCACCGACCGGGTCTGCGACACGTCGCGCGCGCCCTGCACCAGATTGCGCACGAGGCGTCGCGGGCCGCGGACGGCGGACGCCACGGTCCGGACCCCCTCGTACGGGCTGGCCGCCCGCTCGGCGAGCGCCTGGGTCACCAGCTGAGCGGGGTTCGGCTCGGGCTCGGGACGCCAGGGATCGGCCGGGGCCGGACCCGCCTCGCGCGTCTCGTCCATGAGCACGCTCAGCAGGTCGCTGCTCGACACCCCGTCCACCATGCAGTGGTGAGTCTTGGAGATCATGACCCAGCGGCCGTCCTGGAGCCCCTCGGCGATCCACAGCTCCCACAGCGGCTTGGTGCGGTCGAGCTGCTGGGACATGACGCGGCCGACGAGGTTGCGCAGCTGCTCGTCCCCGCCCGGCTGCGGCATCGCCGTGTGCCTGACGTGGTAGTCGAGGACGAAGTGCGGGTCGTCGACCCACACCGGCCGGCCCACGGAGAGCGGGACGAAGCGGACCTTCTGGCGGTAGCGTGGCACGAGCGGCAGCTTCGCCGCGATCGCGGCGAGGATCTCGTCGTGGCTGGGTGCCGGTCCCTCGAAGATCGCGGCCGAGCCGATGTGCATGTGGCTGACGCGGTCCTCGATGTGCAGAAAGGACGCGTCGAGTGGGCTCATCCGGTGCATGGTGTTCCTCCGCTGTGGTCGCCGTGAAGCTACCCGCTGCGTCCGGGCCGCAGAGGCGGCGACCACGAGGAGCACGTCGGGATCTCCAACGCTCCGTGCAGCGTTGGTGATCGTCCGCACGGCCGAGGGCTGAGGCGCGCGGCGCACGCCTCAGCCCGGGCGGAGCTATTTGATGACGATCGGGTTCAGCGGCGTGCCGGACGCGTTGGTCACGTTGAGCGGCTGCGCGGCGACGAAGAACTCGTAGCGCCCGTCCGCCGCGCAGGACTCGGAGAGCTTCTCGAGGTCCCAGATCTCGCCGAGCGTCAGGCCGAGGTCGCGGATGAGCCGCGAGTGCATCGGATAGACGTGCTCGTACGGCTCCTCGAAGGGCTCGACCTCGACGGCGATGTTGTCCAGCGCCAGCGCGGCGATCTCCTTCTCGTAGAGCCAGTCCACGGTGGTGATCGACATCCCCGGGGCGCCGATGGTCCAGAACTGCATCTTGTCCTCGAGCTCGTACCACAACGGGACATGACCGGTCCGCACGATGAGGATGTCGCCGGTGCGGACCTCCACGCCCTGGGCCTCGATGCACGCCTCGAGGTCGTCGACCTTGATCCCGTAGCCGGGGTCGAGCCGCTTGACGCCCTTGTGGCGCGCCATGTCCAGGAAGACGCCACGCGCGCACAGCGTGTCCTTGAGCTGGTGGATCGAGCACCGCCGCGCGCCCCCGAACTGCTCGACGTTGCCGATCCAGAACCCGTTGTACATCACGTCCTTGTAGAAGAAGTGCGAGAGGCCGTCCCACTGGGTCGACCCCTGCAGCGGCATGACGATGTAGTCGTCCGTGCCCTGGAAGTTCGGGTACAGCTCCGACATGACGGTGCCCGACACGAAGTCCGTGCCCGTGTAGCTGTAGAAATGCGTGATCCCGGTGCGTGTCGGATGGACCGGCCCCGTCGCGTCGAGAGGGATCGCGCAGCTGATGACCTCGCCCGTCTGGACGAGCGCCGTCGCCTCGCGGACCATCTCCGGGGTGATGAAGTTGACGGTGCCGCGCTCGTCGAGGTCGCCCCAGCGTCCCCAGTTGTTGGGCTGGCGGTCGTTGACGTAGCCGACCACCTTCCCGTTCTCGTCGACGGTGAAGTCCGGCGGGGTCCAACCGGGGGTGAAGTTGCCCGCAGCGTCGCGTCCCATGAGGCTCCATTCGGTCGACGGTGTGCCGGTCGCGCCGGAACGTACGACTCGCCGGCGCCGACGGCGGCGATGCCCGGACTCCTGGCTGTAGAAGTCCCCAACGACTGGCGAGATCGACACTGGGTATCGCTACGGTGACGCGAGGAGGGAACCAGGTGGGAACGGGCGGACTGCTGGAGCCGGCCACTGCTGCGGCCGGTGGAAGCTCGACCTCGAGGGATGCGTACCGGGCGGCGCTGAGGGCGTTCGGGAACGTCGCGGAGGCGCTCGGCGAGGTCAAGGACCTCGACGGGCTCCTTCATCTCATCGCGATGCGAATCTGCGAGCTCACCGGCGTGCAGCGTTGCAGCGTCTACCTGCGCGACGAGGAGACCGGGCTCTTCCGAGGTCAGGTCGGTCATCCGGGCCGGGTCGGCGACGAACGGATCAAGCGGCTCGTCGCCGGCGTGCCCGCCGACCGGTTCACCCAGGAGATCGTCGAGTCGAAGCGGCCTGTCGTCATCCCCAACGCGCTGGACGATCCGCGTCCGATCCGCTCGACGATGCGCGCGTGGAACATCCGCTCCATGCTCGGCGTCCCGATGGTCCTGCGCGGTGAGGTCATCGGCATCGTCTTCCTCGACAACGAGGATGAGCGACACGCGTTCCCGCCAAGCGTCTGCGAGATCGCGTCGACGTTCGCCGACCTGGCCGCCGTCGCCATCTCCCAGGCGAGGATGACGGCGGAGCTGCGCAAGAGCGTCGCGACGGTCGCGCTGCAGAACCAGCTCCTGCGCCGAGCCGCCGCCATGGACGACCGCCTCGCGAGCCTGGTTCTCGAGGGCGGCGACCTGCGAGACATCGCCGTGGCGGTCGCCGAGCTGACGGGGAAGCCGACGGCGATCCACGACGCCGAGCACCGGCGGCTCGCGGCCGCCGTGCCGCCCTGGTTCGACGACGAGGTCCTGCCACGGCTGCTTGAGCCGGCGTATCGGACGCATCCGTCGGTCGCCGAGGCGCTCGACGGCGTGAGCGGTACGCGCGGCGGCGTGATCGGTCCGCTGCCTGCCGCCGGGCTGCCCCAGCGCTTCCTCGTCGCGCCGGTCACGATGCGCGACGAGGACTGCGGTCGCCTGGTGATCATGGAGTACGGGAGCCGGTTCGGCGCGCTCGATCTGCACATCGCGCGTCGCGCGGCCACGAACGTCGCGCTCGAGCTCGCCGCCGAGCGACGCGCCGTGGCAGCCGAATGGGACGCTCGCGCCTCGCTGACCGCCGATCTGATCCGCGGGACGCGCGACGCCGCCTCGCTCGAGCGGCGGGCGCGCTACCTCGGGGTCGATCCCGCCGTGCCGCGCGTCCTGTGCCTCATCACGGGCGATGCGTCGAGCGCCGACGGCGCCCCGTCGGCCGAGGCGGTGTCGGCGGTCCTTCCCCGGACGGCGAACGGCACCGGCGTCCTCGCCGCCAGCGTTGCCGAGGGCGTCGTCGCGCTGTTGGACCTGGAAGCCGAGACCTCCACGCTGGAGGCGATCGCCGACGCGCGGGGCGTTGTCGAGCGCGCGCTCGAGGCGCTTGGTGGCTCCGGTCTGGCCGCCGCGATCTCGACTCGGTGCGTCGAGCCGGCGGACTACGTCCGCGCCTACGGGGAAGCGCGGCAGGTCATGAGCTGCCTGCGGTCACTTGTCCAAGGCGGCGAGATGCGCGTGCTGACCGCCGACGATCTCGGGCCCGGCCGGCTCCTTCTCGCGTCCTCGAACCGGGCGGATGCGCTGCGCTTCTCGCACGACGCGCTCGGCGCGCTGCTCACGAACGACGATGGGACGCGCGATCTGCTGAAGACGCTGCAGGTCTTCTTCGACTCGGGCCGCAGCGTCCGGCGCTCGGCGCTTGTGCTCGGCGTGCACGAGAACACGATCCGCTATCGCCTCGCCAAGATCGAAGAGGCGACCGGGCTTGCGGTCGCGACGAGCTCGGAGGATCAGCTCAGCGCGCAGCTCGCGCTGCTCGTGCTCCGACTCGGGGGCGCGCTCCCCGCGCTCCCGGAGGCCGCCACCTAGTGCCGCGTCAGGCGACGTTCGCCCCGTTCGGCGGGCGCTCGCCGCGCCTGACGCAGCACTAGCGCGCGACCGCCGGCTGCGGCGCCTCGAACCCCCGGAAGACCGCGGGACGCCTCTCGCCGAAGGCGGCGATGCCCTCCTCGTGGTCGGCGCTCACCGCGAGCTCCGCCTGCAACCCCGTCTCGAGCTCGAGCTGCTCGGCGAGCCCAGGCAGCATGCTCGCGTTCAGCGCGCGCTTGGTCGCGGCGTACGAGCGGGTCGGCCCCGCGGCCAGGCGCAGCGCGAGCTCCGTCGTTACTGCGTCGAGCTCGGCGTCGGGGACCACGCGGTCGGCGAGGCCCCACCTCAGCGCCTCGTCGGCCGGCAATCGCTCGGCGAGCAGCGATAGGACGCCCGCACGCCCGAGTCCCACGCGCGCCGGGACCGTGATCGTCGCTCCGCCGTCTCCGACCAGCCCGATGTTCGCGAACGCGAGAAGGAAGTAGGCGGACTCGGCGGCGACGACGAGGTCGCATGCGACCGCGAACGAGCAGCCCACGCCGGCCGCGGGCCCGTTCACGGCAGCGATGACCGGCTTCGGCATTTCGCGGAGCGCGAGCACGGCCGGGTTGATCTGCTCGCGCAGCACCCGCCTGGTGTTCTCGCCGCGATCTCCGACCGACGGTCCCTTGATGTCGGCGCCGGCCGAGAAGGCGCGCCCCGTTCCGGTCAGGACCACGCACCGGACGGCGTGGTCGGCGGCCAAGCGGCGCAGCGCGTCGAGCAGCTCGACCGCGAGACGGTCGTCGAAGGCGTTGAGCGAGTCGGGCCGGCGCAGCTCGACGCGCACCGCCCCGTCTTGGTGGAGGAGCCGCAGGACGTCTGACTCCTCGAGGACGTTCCAGCCGTTCATGCCCTCGACGCTAGAGGCCGGGCCGGGGATCACGACGCGCGTCGCCTTGCGGCGTTGTGACATTCGACAGCGGACGGCGAGCGCCCCGGCGGCCGCCCATACCGGCGTCTTTAGCCTTGCAGCGCGATGGCCGAGCGATCGCAGGTGAAGAGCTACAACACGATTTGCCTCGAGCGAGCCGACGGGATAGCGACCGGCAGCGGCAGGGCGTTCTGCGCCGGAGCCGACCTCGAGGCGGGCGGGTCCACCTTCACGCGCGACGCCGAGCCGTTCAGCATGGACCGCCACCCGGACGGAGGCGGCGTCCTGACGCGGAGGATCTTCGACAGCGCAAAGCCCGTCATCGGCGCCATCAACGGCGCGGCCGTCGGCATCGGGATCACCATGACGCTCCCGATGGACATCCGGCTGGCGGCCGACAGCGCGCGGTTCGGGTTCGTCTTCGCCAGGCGGGGCCTCGTGCCGGAGGCCGCGTCGAGCTTCTTCCTGCCGCGGCTCGTCGGGATCTCGCGGGCCGCCGAGTGGGTCTACACCGCCCGCATCTTCGGCGCCGACGAAGCGCTCGCCGGCGGGCTCGTCCGCAGCCTCCACCCGCCGGACGAGCTCCTGCCGGCCGCTCGAGCGCTCGCCACGCAGATGGCGGAGGGCACGTCCGCGGTGGCCATCGCACTCGCGCGCCGGATGCTGTGGCAGATGCTCGCCGACGGAGACCCGGCGAAGGCGCACGAGGTCGACTCCGAGGCGTTGCACTTCCTGGGTTCGAGCGCCGACGTACGCGAGGGCGTGGCGTCGTTCCTGGAGAAGCGCGAAGCCGCGTTCCCGCTGCGCGTGTCGCGCGACATGCCCGCGTTCTTCGGACGCTGGCAGGCCGAGCGCGGCGGTCTCGGACCGTCGCCGGGCAATGGCCACGGCCGCAGCTACGATCGGCTCCGACCGGCGCGATGACCGGCGTCGGCGCGGCCGTCGGCGTGCTCGAGGATCAGCTGCGCGCCGTTCTCTGCGAGGCGCTCGCGCAGGACATGGCCGTCCGCGACCTGCGGCAGCTGACGGGCGGTGCGAGTCGCCAGACATGGTCGTTCGACGCCGTGGGCTCGGACGGCAGCGTCCGGCCGCTGATCCTGCGGCGCGACCCTCCCGAGGCCCACGGCGAAGGGATGTCGATCGAGGCGCGGGCGATCCGGGCCGCGCGGCGCGCGGGCGTGCCCGAGCCGGAGATCATCGCCTACGGCGACGACCCCGCGGCACTCGACGCGCCGTTCATCGTCATGGAGCGGCTCGAGGGCGAGACCCTTGCCCGGCGGATCCTGCGCGACGAGGCGTACGCGGAGGTCAGACCGCGGCTGGCGGAGCAGTGCGGGGAGATCCTGGCGCGCATCCACAGCATCCCCCTCGACGAGGTTCCCGGCCTGGAGCACCCCGACGTGGTGGCCGACGTTCGCGAGACGATCCGGTCCTACGACGACGCGAGCCCCGCCCTCGAGCTCGGTCTGCGCTGGCTCGACGAGCACCGGCCGCCGCCGACCGACGAGGTCGTCGTCCACGGCGACTTTCGCAACGGCAACCTCATCATCGGGCCGGACGGCATCCGCGCCGTCCTCGACTGGGAGCTCGTGCATCGCGGGGACCCCATGCAGGACCTCGGCTACCTCTGCGTGCGAGCATGGCGCTTCGGGGTCGACCGGCCGGTCGGCGGGTTCGGCGACTATGAGGACCTCTTCCGCGGCTACGAGCGCGTCAGCGGTCGCAGCGTCGACCCCGAGGTCGTGCGCTACTGGGAGGTCTTCGGCACGGTCTGGTGGGGCGGCGGCTGCATGGACCAGGCGTGGCGGCATCTCTCGGGCGACGAGCGCTCGGTCGAGCTGGCGGCGATCGGTCGCCGCGTATGGGAGCAGGAGTACGACGTGCTGCTGCTGCTCGAGGGTCGGCTGGGAGGCGCGTGACATGGCGCACGGCATCCCCACGACCGGCGAGCTCGCGGAGGCCGTCCGGGAGTTTCTCGAGCGCGACGTGATGCCCGCCGCCGACGGACGGCTGCGTTTCCTCACCCGGGTGGCCGCCAACGTCGTGGCGCAGATCGAGCGCGAGGTCGCGCTCGGAGGACAGCACGCGCAGGCCCACGCCGAGCGCCTGTCGACGCTCGGCGTCGCGAACGACGTGGAGCTGGCGCGGGCGATCCGCGAGGGATCGCTCGACGACCGGATGGACGAGGTCGTCGCGGCGACGCGCGCGAAGGTCGTGGACAAGCTGCGCGTGGCCAACCCGCGCCACCTGCGTTCCGCGGACCAGAACTCATGACAAGCGACGAGACCAGGCGGTCGACCATGGAGATGACGCTCGCCCCCGAGCTGGAGGGGCTTCCCGAGGACCTGCAGGACTTCATTGCGCGGCTTGACGAGTTCATCGAGCGCGAGATCAAGCCGCTGGAGGCCGAGAACATCCAGTTCTTCGATCACCGGCGCGAATGGGCGCGGACCGACTTCGAGAACGACGGCGTCCATCGCCAGGAGTGGCTCGACCTCCTCGACGAGATGCGCCGGCGCGCCGACGCGGCGGGCTTCTTGCGCTACGCGCTCCCGAAGAAGATGGGCGGGCTCGACGGCACGAACCTCGGCATGGCGGTGATCCGCGACCACCTGGCGGCGAAGGGCCTGGGCCTGCACAACGACCTCCAGATGGAGACCTCGGTCGTCGGCAACCTCGTCTTCCCGCTCATCCTCGACGAGTTCGGCACCGAGGCGCAGAAGGGGCAGTTCCTGGAGGGCGTCCTCTCGGGTGAGCTGGACTTCGCGTTCAACCTGACCGAGCCGCAGCACGGCAGCGACGCGACGTGGCTCGAGACGCGCGCCGTTCGCGACGGCAGCGACTGGGTGATCAACGGTGCCAAGCGCTTCGCCAGCGGCGTGAACTTGGCGTCGCACTCGATCATCTTCGCCCGGACCTCCGGCGAGCCCGGCAAGGGGCGCGGCATCACCGCGTTCATCGTGCCGACCGACGCCCCGGGCTTCGAGATCCCGTACTTCCACTGGACGTTCAACATGCCGACCGACCACGCGGAGGTCGAGCTCACCGACGTCCGCGTCCCGGCCGACGCGATCCTCGGCGAAGAGGGCCGCGGCCTCGACACCGCGCTGTTCTTCGTCCACGAGAACCGGATCCGGCAGGCGGCCTCGGGCGTGGGCGCGGCGGACTACTGCGTGCGCGAGAGCGTCAGATACGCGCGCGAGCGCGTGACGTTCGGCAAGCCGCTGGCCGAGCGCCAGGCGATCCAGTGGCCGCTCGTCGAGCTCGCGACCGACGTCCAGTTGCTGCGGACGTTCGTGCGCAAGACCGCGAGCGAGATGGATGGAGGCGGAAGCCGGGTGACCGGCATCAGCGACAAGGTCTCGATGTGCAACTTCCGGGCCAACCGCCTCGTCTGCGAGGCCGCCGACCGGGCGATGCAGGTCCACGGGGGCGTCGGCTACACCCGGCACAAGCCGTTCGAGCACATCTACCGCCACCACCGCCGCTACCGCATCACCGAGGGCTCCGAGGAGATCCAGATCCGCAACGTCGCCGGGCACCTCTTCGGGTTCATGAAGCGCTGAGGACACCAACCCGCGAATGAGAGATACGTATGTCTGAAGTGATCGTGATCGACGCGACCATGTGCTGTGGCGGCGGCCTCGGCACCGGCATGCTGATCCAGCGTGTCTAGCCCGGTCGCGCACGAGGTCACCGGCCCGGCCGAGATCTTCGGGCTCGACCGCCGCGTCGCCATCGTCACCGGAGCCTCGAGCGGGCTCGGCGACCGCTTCGCCCGCGTCCTGTCGGCGGCCGGCGCCCAAGTGGTCGGCGCGGCACGTCGGGCGGACCGGCTGGAGCGCCTCGCCGCCGAGGTCGACGGCCTGGCGACCTGCAC
>VAWY01000206.1 GCA_005888335.1 Actinomycetota bacterium | reverse complement strand
CTGCCGAGCATTCGCGGGTTCGTGTCCGAGCCGCCCGTCGAGGCAGTGCCGGCGCCGGCGGCTACGTAGGCCCGGACGCGAGGGCCATTACGGCTCGCGATGGACGCGCGCGCCGGAGGCCTGGTTGCGCGCCTTGACGACGATCTCGTCGACGTTCACGTGCCAGGGCCGCGTGAGCGCCCACAGCACGCAGTCGGCGACGTCGTCGGCCGTCAGCGGATCGATGCCCTGGTACACGGCCGCCGCCTGCGTCGTGTCGCCCTTGAAGCGCACGATCGAGAACTCCGTCTCGACGAGCCCTGCGTCGACCGTGGTGATCCGGATGGGTCGCCCGAGCAGGTCTTCGCGGAGCGCGTACGTGAAGCCGCGCTCGGCGAACTTGGAGGCGACGTACGTCGCTCCCTTCTCGTACGCCTGCCGCCCGGCGACGGAGCCCATGTTCACGATGTGCCCACCGGCGCGAATGTGCGGCAGGCAAAGCCGCGTCATCCGCACGAGCCCGTTCACGTTCGTGTTGAAGACCGTGTACTCGTCCTCCTCGTTCGACTCGTCGAACGGGTAGCGGCCGAGCGCGAGCCCTGCGTTGTTGAAGAGGATGTCGATGCCCCCGAGGCGCTCGACTGCCTCCGCGACGAAGCGCTCGGAGCTGGCCGGATCGGTGACGTCGAGCTCGAGCTTGACGTCGGTCTCGAGCCGGTCGACGCGCCGTGCCCCACCGGCGACCCGCACGCCCTCAGCCGCGAGCAGGCGTGCCGTGGCCGCCCCGATTCCGGACGACGCGCCGGAGACGATCGCGGTCTTACCGCTCAGGTCGTACGTCGACACCTGGCGATGCTAACTCGACGGGCTGCGACCGACGCGCAACGTGGTCGACCTGGAGCGTCACGTGACGGAGGTGGAACCGGTCCTCGAGCAGGTGCTGCAGCCGGCGCCGGGCGGCGTGACAGTCGGCATCGGGAGAGACGAGAACGTGGGCGGCAAGCGCCGGAAAGCCGCTCGTCACCGTCCAGACGTGCAGGTCGTGCACCTCGACGACCTCCGAGTCGTCAGCGAGCGCCCGCGCGACTTCCGGCGGGTCGATTCCGGGCGGCGAGCCCTCCATGAAGATGCGGCCCGACTCCCGCAGCAGGTACGAGCTCGAGCGGATCATCAGGGCCGCGACGAGCAGTGCGGCGATCGGGTCGAAGCGGTCCCAGCCCGTCGCGAGCACGAGCGCACCCGCAACGGCGGTGCCGACGAAGGCGGCGAGGTCGGTGACGACGTGCAGGAACGCCCCCTCCACGTTCAGGCGCCGCCGGTCGGCGCCCGCGAGCACGAGAGTCGCGGCGAGGTTGACGGCGACGCCGGCGAGGGCAACCACCAGCACGACCCCGCCGTGCACGTCCGAGGGCGAGGCGAGCCTGCGCGCCGCCCCGTAGACGATCCAGATCCCGACGAGCAGCAGGGTGATGCCGTTCGCCTGCGCGGCGAGGATCTCCGCCCGCCCCAGGCCGAAGGTCCACGCGCCCCGCGCCGGCCTCGTCGCGAGCCGAGCCGCCACGAGCGCGCCGGCCAGCCCCGCAGCATCGGTCAGCATGTGCCCGGCATCGGCGAGAAGCGCGAGCGAGCCGGCCAGGAGTCCGGCCGCCACTTCTGCCACCATGAGGGCCAAGATCAGCGCGAGCGCGACGCCCAGGAGGCGGACGTCGTGTGTTCGGCTGTGGTGGTGGTGGTCGCCCATTGCCCCCTTTCGTGACTGGCCGACGTTCGGTGAGAGAAATCTAAGTAGTGGGAATCAGCGTAACGAGGGTACGTTCGGGCACGACTACACTGAGGAACGGATGGCGACAGCGGAAGTTACGGGGACGCTGAGGTCGAGCGCAGAGTCGGTCGCGCTGGCGTCGCAGCTGCGCCGGCTGGCCCGGATCGCGACCTTCATCGCCGTGCTCACGAGCCCGGCGGCGTATTTCTGGTTCCACAAGCAGGTCGGCCTCGGCGTCGGCGAATCGATCGCCGCTACCGCGGGCGTCGTGATCGCCTTCCGGGGCTTCGTCGACCTGGTCATCCGCCGCCTCATCCCGTGGCCGAGCCTCTTCGGTACGGAGGAGACGCGGCTCCGCGAGGAGGACGTCGTCAACCGCCGCCGCGCCTGGACCTGGCGGTTCTACTTCCGCGTCGGCATCTGGCTCACGAGCGTGATCACCATCGTCTGGCTCTTCCGCCTGGCGAAGAACAAGCCCGACGCGACCTGGCCGGGCGCCGCGACGAGCATCCTGAACGGGATCGGCCACGTGCTGAGCACGCCGTCCCTCTGGATCCAGGTCATCTTCGTCTTCTTCCTCTTCATGGCGAACTTCCTCATCTTCATGGGGCCGATGATGCTGATGGGGATCTCGCAGATCCGCGGCTACGAGCCCGGCGACGCCGAGTGGGGCGTGAAGCTCGACGACGTCCGCGGGCAGGCCGAGGCGAAGGAGGAGGTGCGGCGAATCGTCACCCTCTGGCAGTCGGGGGAGGCGTTCGAGCGCGCCGGCGGAAAGCGCGAGCGCGGGCTTCTGTTCCTGGGCGCGCCCGGCACCGGCAAGACGATGCTCGCGAAGGCGATCGCGACGGGGTTCAACTCGCCGTTCGTCTCGATTCCCGGTTCGGGCTTCGCGCAGACGTTCATCGGCATCGACGCGCTGATCGTGCGCTGGCTCGCGCGCAAGGCGAAGAAGCTCGCGCGCAAGTGGGGCGGCCAGTGCATCGTCTTCATCGACGAGATCGACGCCGTCGGACTTCGCCGCCAGGCGCTGCAGGGCTCATCCATGGCGCTGCCGCTCGACACGGTAGAGCCGAGCTTCTACGGGCCGTTCGGCGCGATCAACTCGAGCGGCGACTTGATTCACGAGAGCGCCGCGTGGCGCGAGCACATGTTCAACATGCGTGCGCCGGAACGCCGCTCGCCGTATCCGCCGTGGGTCAACAAGGCTGTCGACATCGTCAACCAGGGCATCTTCCCCGGGATGATGGGCGGCGGCCAGGGCCAGCTCGCGCTCAACCAGCTGCTCGTGACGATGGACGGCATCGACAACCCGCCCTTCATGCGGCGGTTCCTCACGAACAGGGTCAACTCGTTCCTCGACGCCATCTACATTGCCCCGCGCCGGATCGGCCGCGTTAGCCTGCGACTGCCGAAGCCGCGCCCGCTCGGCGCACAGATCTACTTCATCGGCGCGACGAACGTGCCGTTCGAGCGGCTCGACCCGGCGCTGACACGGCCGGGGCGCATGGGCCGCCACGTCTGGTTCCGCACGCCGACGAAGGAAGACCGCAAGGACATCTTCGACCTGTACCTCGGCCGGGTCGCGCATGCGGCCGATCTCGATACGCCGGTGCGACGCGACGAGATCGCCCGGATCACGAACGGCTACTCGCCGGCGATGATCGAGCAGATCTGCTCGATGGCGCTGACCAACGCGCATCACGAGGACCAGACCTCGTTCACGTGGCAGCACCTCGTCGACGCGATGACGGTAGTGGAGTCGGGCACTGCAATCGGTGTCAAGTACACGCCGGGCGAGACGCGCGCAGTCGCGATCCACGAGGCCGGCCATGCGGCAGCCGCCCACGCGTACCGTCCCGAGATCGAGTCGAGCCGCCTCTCGATCCGCATGCGCGGCGGCTCGCTGGGCCACCACCAGTTCTTCGATCGCGAGGAACGCTTCAGCAGCTGGCAGAGCGAGGAGGCGGGCGACCTGATCCACACTGTCGGCTCGATGGCTGCAGAGCACGTCTTCTACGGCGAGAACTCAGTCGGTGTCAGCGGCGACCTCGGCCAGGCGACCGCGCGCGCAGCCACGATGGTCGGCGTCTGGGGCATGGCGCCGCCGCCGCTCGAGCTGAACGGACACGCCGACGACGAGGTGCGGGAGAAGGTCGATAAGCGGCTCCGGTACATCGGCATGCGGCTGATGAACCGCACGCGCGGCTCGGCCGATTTCCACGCCGATCCGGTCGCCTCGGTTCTCCGCGATCCCTTCAAATCGGAGATGGCAGCCCAGTTCCTCGGCCGCGCGTTCGTGACCGCCTACGCGTTCTGCCTCGCGAACAAGGACAAGATCGACCAGATCGCCTCGACGGTCGAGGAGAAGATGGAAATCTTCGGCGACGAGCTCAACCGCCTCCTCGACGCCCAACACCTCGAGAAACCCGAGATCGACTGGACGAAGGAGGAAACGTGGCCGCGGATGTGACCGGTTCCGAGGCGACGCCTCTCTTGCCGGCGCATGAGCCGCCGGTGGTGCCTCAGGCGCTCGTGCGTCCTCACCGCAAACGCTTCTTCGTCATCTATGCCCTGCTGGCCGCCGCGCTCGGCGTCGGGATTGCGGGCACCGCCGTGTTCGCCGGCCGCTCAATCAGCCCCGGCCCGACGTGGTCGTCGTGGAAGCCGAGCGGCGGCGGGCAAGGCGCTGCGAAGCAGATCGCCGCGCACGTGTCCAAGGCGTATCGCCTGCCGTCGGGCAAGCAGCTCGTCGACGTGATCGCGAAGGCGCCGTCAGTCTCGCCGGCCAACCAGCAGATTCCGATCCACTACGTCCTCGTGCGCGGAACCAAGGGCGCCGAGGACAAGATCGTCCCGGTGTCGTCAACCGACAGCGTCATGTACTCGCTCTGCGGGCTCGGCACCTCGTGTTCGATCGCCGCGGGTAAGCCGTCCGTCGAGCGCGGCACGCTCGTGCGGCGCCAGATCCTCGAGCTTGCGCTCTACACGTTCAAGTACGTGGACGGTATGAAGAGCGTGATCGCCTTCATGCCGCCGACGCCCGGCTCGCAGCCGCAGTACGTCGTCTACATCGAGAAGTCCGACGTCGAAGCCAATCTGAAGACGCCGCTGCTGCAGACGCTCAACCCGAAGGTGCCGCTGCCCTCTGCGATCAACAGGCGAGAACAGCAGACGATCGACGCAGTGACCGAGGCGCGCGTCTACAAGTTCAGCCTCTCGCAGGCGCAGCAGGGCGACGCGATCCTCGTGCTTGACCCGCTCACGGCGTAGCGTCGCCCTTCCCGACGCACTCACCCCCGCCGCTGTCGCGGTGTGCGTCTGGGTCGCGGCGGCGTCGATGCAGGCATGGACCGGGATCGTCCCGGCGCTGATCGCGGCGCAGCTCTTCGCCGCGGACTACGCACTGTGGCGCGCGCGCGGCAAGCCGTGGCACGACCCGCTCGTGATCGTGCTCCTCCTCCCCGCTATCGCTTGCGGACTCTGGATCGGCGTCGGCGGCCTCGTCACCGGCATGCACCGCGGCGGCCCTGGACGGCTGCTGCTCGAGGTCGGCCCGGGCCTCGCGCTCACCGGGTTGGCGTGCACGCTCGTGAGCTACCACGGCCGCCATCGCCCGTAACTGGCCCGCGTGCTCGTCCGTTTTGTGAGGGAAACCACCCCCTGCGGGGCGGACAAAGGAGGCGACTCCACACCATGCTGCTACTCGTTGCACTGGCAATCCTGGCGATTCTGGCGTTCGGCGCCGGCTTCGTTATTCACTGGCTGTTCATCGTCGCCGCCGTGCTCGCGCTGATCTGGCTGATCAGCCTCTTCACCGGCGGCGTCGGCCGCGGCGCGCGGCTGTAGCGGGGATGCAAGCTCGGGGCGGAGCGGTTCCTCCGAGGACCGCTCCGCCCCGAATCAGCGCGGTCTAGGACCCTGCGGCCCTGAGGGTGGGCCACCCGGCCCATTGCCCTCCGCGGGATGCGGCCGATACGTTGGACGACGTGTCGCGGACGCAGATTCTCCTCTGGATCGTCGCCCTCTTGGTCCTCGAGGTGAACCACCTCAAGTGGATCTGGTGGGAGTACTGGAGCTGCCGCGCCTGCTCGGTGAAGCACAAGGACTGCTCCTGCGGGGCCACTTCCCGCTGGATCATGTATCTGTAGCCTGGACCGACAAGGCCCCCATCGACTAGCGGTCCAGGTCGCGGCCCTTTCAAGGCCGTAGCACGGGTTCGAATCCCGTTGGGGGCATTCTCCCATGCGAGTGCTCGTCGCCATCGACCTCCTGACGGGCGAGGTCATCGGCGTCGCTTGCACGGAGACGCTCGCCGACCGAAGGTGCGAGCATGGTGCATCGTG
>VAWY01000127.1 GCA_005888335.1 Actinomycetota bacterium | reverse complement strand
GCGGCGCGCGCGGTCGCCGCGCACGCCCAGGCCGTCGGCGCAGTCGGCCAGGCCATCCTGGTGCAGCGCACCGGTCAGCGCCACCATGACCGCGGTGGCGAGGACCGCCGCCACGCCCGCGCCGAGCGTCGGGTCCGCGGCGACCCGCACGCCGGCCGCCACGAGACCGACGAGCGCGCCGACCGCGGGGAACCAGGCCGCCGCCGCGCCGATCCCCTCGGGGCGCTCGCGCACCGGCAGCGGGGCGACGGTGAGGAAGGCGAGCGCCAGCGCGGCGCCGGCCACCGCTCGGCGGACGCCGGCCATCGGCGCGTCAGTGGTCTCCGCCATAAGTCGCGTCGTGGCTTGTGGTGGTGGGCACTTAGCCTCGCCGCTCGACGCCGGCCTCCTCGAAGGTCGCCATCTGGGCGTGCAGGGCGCCTGCGGCCGCGATGATCGGCAGCGCGAGCAGCGCGCCCGACGCCTCGCCGAGGCGAAGGCGCAGGTCGAGCAGCGGCTCGAGCCCGAGCTCGGCGAGCACGAGCTCGTGTCCGGGCTCGGCGGAGCGGTGGCTGGCGATGACCGCCTCGCCGACCGCCGGGTCCAGGCGCGTCGCCGCGAGCGCGGCGACGCCGACGGCGAAGCCGTCGAGGACGGCGGGCAGCCCGCGGCGCGCCGCCTCGGCCGCCGCGCCGGCCAGCGCGGCGAGCTCGAGCCCGCCGACCGCGAGCAGCGCCTCGCGCGGCGCGAGCGGCGCCCCGTGGCGGGCGATCGCCGCGGTGACGAGCCCGCGCTTGCGCTCGAGGCCCGCCGCGTCCAGCCCCGTGCCGCGCCCGACCGTGACCGCCGCCGACGCGCCGGTCAGCGCGCACAGCAGCGCTGCGCTCGTCGCCGTGTTGCCCATGCCGATCTCGCCAAGGACGAGGCAGTCCGCGCCGCGCTCGGCCAGCTCGGCGGCCAGGGTCGCGCCTGCCGCGAGCGCGGCGTCGAGGTCGCGCTCGCTGAGCGCCGGCCCGTCGAGCATGTCGCCCGTGCCCGCCCGGACCTTGACGTCGCGCACGCCGCCCGGCGCCGGCGTCGCGAGGCCGACGTCGGCGACGAGCAGCTCGTGGCCGCCCTGGCGCGCGAGCACGCCGACCGCGGTCTCGCCGCGCGCCGCCGCGGCAGCCACCTGCGCCGAGACGTCGGCGCCATACAGGCTCGTCCCGCGCGCGACGTGGCCGTGGTCGCCGGCGCATACGAGGACGCCCGCGCGCAGCGACGCGGGGGGCGGGCCGCCGCTGATCGCCGCCCACCGCTCGATCAGCGCCTCCAGCGCGCCGAGGCTCCCGGCCGGCTTGACGAGCCGGTCGAGCCGGTCGCGCGCGGCGATCGCCGCTGCCCGGTCCAGGCGGGGGCGCGGCGCGGCGGGCGCCGCGGGCGCGCGGTCGTCCGACCACCGCTCGGCCATGACGACGGCATCGAGCGGCGCGCGGGCCGCCCAGCCCGCGGACTCCAGCCCGGGCCGCACCGGTCGCTCGTCGGGCCAGCCGACGCAGAGGTAGGCGATGGGCTCGACGCGCGCCGGGATCCCGAGCAGCTCGCGCAGGTCGTCGGGGCGGTAGAAGCTGACCCAGCCGACGCCCAGTCCCTCGGCGCGAGCCGCCAGCCACAGGTTCTCCACCGCGCACGCCGTGCTGTAGACGTCGGTCTCGGGGATCGTGCCGCGGCCGAGCACCTCGACGCCCGGGTCGCCGGGGTCGCAGCACACGCACACGCCGAGCGGCGCCTCGACGATGCCCTCGATCTTCTGGTCGAGGAACTGGCGCGCGCGCTCGGCGAAGCGGTCCGCCTGGCGCAGCCGCTCGCGTCGCGCGAGGCTGCGGATCGCCACGCGCGTGCCCAGCTCGCGGACGACGATGAACCGCCACGGCTGCATCAGCCCGACCGACGGCGCGCGGTGCGCCGCCTCGAGCACGCGCTCGAGCACCTCCCCCGGCACCTCGTCGGGCCGGAAGCGGCGGATGTCGCGCCGCTCGGCGATGACCCGCCGGACGGCGTCGCGCTCGGCGTCGGCGAACCGCCAGCCCGCCGGATCCGCGGCGCGCTCGGCGGCGCGCGACGGGTCGAAGCCCGCCGGCGTGGGGGGACGGCGCAGGCGCTCCGGGCGGGTCATCGCGCGAAGCCTACGCACCGGTCAGTGGGTCGCGCGGGAGCGTGTGACACGTTTCCGCGCGGCCCACTAGAGTCCGGCCGTCCGAGCGTGGCGGTGCGTGGAACCCGGTGAGAGTCCGGGACGGTCGCGCCACTGTGACCGGGCCGCGCGGCCCGGAAGTCAGGAACTCCCCGCCACGACCCCTTCCACATCGGGACGCACGATCCCGAGGAGGTAGCCATGCGCGCACAGCAGGATCAAGGCCCGGCGTCCGGCGTCGCTTGAGGCGCCTGCTGCTCGTGCGGCACGCCCCGACGCGTGCCACGCGAGCCACCGCCTTCCCCGTCGACGAGCCGCTCGACGAGCCCGGGCGGGCTGCGGCGGCCGCGCTCGCCGCTGCCCTGCCGCAGCGCTGCGAGGTGCTGTCGAGCCCGGCGCTGCGCTGCCGGCAGACGGCGCAGGCCGCCGGGCTGCGCGCGCGCCTCGACGCTGTTCTGGCCGAGTGCGACTTCGGGCGCTGGGCCGGATGCAGGCTGGCGGACGTCGACGGCGACGGCGCGCGGGCGTGGATGCTCGATCCGGATGCCGCCCCGCACGGCGGTGAGAGCCTGAGCGCGTTCGCGTCGCGGATCGCCGCGTGGCTGGACGCGCAGGCGCAGATCGAGGGCGCGGCCGCTGCGATCACCCACAGCGGGGTCATCAAGGCGGCGGTCGTCCACGCGCTCGGCGCGCCGCTGCAGGCGTTCTGGCAGATCGACGCCGCCCCGCTGTCGGTGACCGAGCTGCACGCGCACGACGGGCGCTGGACGGTCACCCGCCTCAACGACATGGTCGCGGTGAGCGCGTGAGCGGCGCCGCGCTCATCGGCGCCTACGCGGCGGACCTCGCGTTCGGCGATCCGCGCCGGGCGCACCCGGTCGCCGGGTTCGGCCGGCTCGCCGCGCGCGTCGAGCGGGCGGTGTACGCGCCCAGCCGGGCGCGTGGCGTGGGCTACGCGGCCGGGCTCGTGGGGCTCGCCGCGCTGGCCGGCGAGCTGCTGGCGCGGCGCCTGGGCCGCGCGGCCGCGCTGCTGGCCGTGACGTGGGCGGCGCTCGGGGGCCGCTCGCTGGCCCGGGAGGCGGGGGACATCGCCGCGGCGCTCGACGGCGGCGACCTCGACGGCGCGCGGGCGGCCCTGCCCGCGCTCGTCGGCCGCGACACGGCACGGCTCGACGAGGAGGGCGTCTGCCGGGCGGTCGTCGAGTCGGTCGCCGAGAACACCGGCGACGCGATCGTGGGCGTGCTGTTCTGGGGCGCGGTCGCCGGTCCCGCCGGCGTGGCGGGCTACCGCGCCGCGAACACGCTCGACGCGATGGTCGGCCACCGCAGCGAGCGCTACGAGCGCTTCGGCTGGGCCGCGGCGAGGCTCGACGACGCCCTGAGCTGGCCGGGCGCCCGCGCCGGCGCGGCGCTGGCCGCCGCCTGCGCGCCGGCGGTCGGGGGCTCGCGCAGCGCTGCCTGGCGGGCCGCGCGCCGCGACGGCGCCGCGCACCCCAGCCCCAACGCCGGGCGCCTGGAAGCCGCGTTCGCCGGGGCGCTCGGGGTGCAGCTCGGCGGCCCGGTCAGCTACGGCGGCCGCCCGGAGCGGCGCCCCCGCCTGGGCGACGGCGCCGCCCCCGACACGGCGACGGTGCGGCAGGCGGTGCGCCTGTCGCTGGCGGTCGGCGCGGCGACGACCGTGCTGTGCGCCGCGGCGCGGGAGGCGTGCCGGTGACCGGCGCACTGCTCGTGTGCGGCACGCACTCGGACGCCGGGAAGTCGGTGGTCACCGCCGGCCTCTGCCGCTGGCTGCACCGCGCGGGCGTGCGCGTCGCCCCCTTCAAGGCGCAGAACATGGCCCTCAACTCGGTCGCCGCGCCCGACGGCAGCGAGGTCGGCCGCTCGCAGGCGGTCCAGGCCGCGGCCGCAGGCGTCGAGCCCGAGGCGGCGATGAACCCCGTGCTCATCAAGCCGTCGGGCGAGCGCCACAGCCAGATCGTCGTGATGGGCCGCCCCTACGCCGACGCCGACGCGCGCTCGTACCAGGACCTCAAGGGCGAGCTGCGCCCGCTCGTCGCCGCCGCGCTCGCCGAGCTGCGCGCGCGCTTCGAGGTGGTCGTCTGCGAGGGCGCTGGCAGCCCTGCCGAGGTCAACCTGCGCCACGCGGACCTGACGAACATGGGCCTGGCCCGCGCGGCCGGCCTGCCGGTGATCGTGGTCGCCGACATCGACCGCGGCGGCGTCTTCGCCTCGCTGTTCGGGACGCTCGCGCTGCTCGAGCCCGACGACCAGGCCCACGTCGCCGGCTTCGTGATCAACAAGTTCCGCGGCGATGCCTCGATCCTCGCGCCGGGCATCGAGCGCCTCGAGCAGCTGACGGGCCGCCCCGTCCTCGGCGTGCTGCCGCATGTCGAGGACCTCTGGTTCGACGTCGAGGACTCGCTGGCGCTCGAGGCGCCGCGCCCGGAGCGGCCCACCGACGGCGACACGCTCGACGTCGCCGTGCTGCGCCTGCGCTGGATGAGCAACTTCACCGACGCCGACGCGCTGGCCGCCGAGCCCGGCGTGCGGGTGCGCTTCACGCGCTCGCCGGCCGACGTCGAGCGCGCCGACCTGGTCGTCGTTCCCGGAACCAAGGCCACCGTCGAGGACCTCGAGCGCCTGCGGCGCAGCGGGCTCGACCGCGCGCTGGCCGGCCGGGCGGCGGCGGGCGGCCCGATCCTCGGCATCTGCGGCGGCTACCAGCTGCTCGGCGAGCGCATCGAGGATGGCGTCGAGTCGCGGCGCGGCGTCGTCGACGGCCTCGGCCTCCTGCCCGTGACGACCGCGTTCGCGGCGGACAAGCTGCTGCGCCGCCCGTCGGGTCGCTGCACCTGGCTCGGCACCGACGTCACCGGCTACGAGATCCGCCACGGCCGCCCGGTGCGGCACGGCGGCGCGCCCGTGCTCGTCACGGACGGCGGCGAGGAGGAGGGCTGCCGCGCCGGCGCCGTCGTGGGGCTCTCGTGGCACGGCGCCCTCGAGCACGACGCGTTTCGCCGGGCCCTGCTGACCCGTGTCGCCGCGGCGCGCGGGCGGCGCTTCACGCCCGGCGCGACCTCGTTCGCGGCGGTCCGCGAGGCGCACCTCGATGCGCTCGGGGACCTGGTCGCCGGCCACGTCGACACCGAGCGCCTGGCCGCGCTCATCGAGAGCGGCCCGCCGTCCGGCCTGCCCACCGTCGAGACGGAGGTCCGCGCGTGCTGCGCTTCGTGACCACCGCCGACACCGAGATCCTCGCGGCGGCCGCGGCGGTGCAGCGGCTGCCCGCCGGCTTCCCGGCCGTCCGCTGCGCGAACCCGGCCGGCGCCGTCGACCAGGAGGCCTTCGTCGACGAGGTGCTCGACGGCGCCCGCGTCGTCCTGTGCCGGATCCTCGGCGGCCGGCGGGGCTGGCCCGGCGGCTTCGAGGCGCTGCGCGAGCGCTGCGCGCAGCGCGGCATCGCGCTGCTCGCGCTGGGCGGCGAGGCCGAGCCCGACGCCGAGATGACCGCGCTGTCGCTGGCCGGGGCGGGCGCCGTCGCGCAGGCCGGCGAGTACCTGCGCCACGGCGACGTCGACAACGTCGAGCAGCTCCTGCGCTTCCTCGCCGACACGTTCCTGCTCGAGGGCCACGGCTTCGAGCCGCCGCGCGAGGTGCCCGACCTCGGGGTCTACGTGCCGGGTCTGGGCGACGTGGCGCTCGAGGACGCGCTCGCGCGCCACGACCCGGCGCGGCCGACGATCGGGATCTGCTTCTACCGCTCGCACCGGCTGACCGGGAACACCGCGTTCGTCGATGCCCTCGCCGCGGCGATCGAGGAGGCGGGCGGCAACGCGCTGGCCGTCTGGAGCTACACGCTGCGCCGCGACCGCGACCGCGGCGGCCGGGTGGCCGCGCTCGAGCTGCTCGACGGGCATGTCGACGCGCTGCTGACGACCATGCTCGCGACCGGCGGCACGGGCGCCGCGGACGCGGAGGACTGGGACGCGGAGGCGCTCGCCGCACTCGACGTCCCGGTCCTGCAGGCCGTCTGCGCGACGAGCACGCGCGCCGCCTGGATGGCCTCCGACGCCGGGCTCACGCCGCTCGACGCCGCGACGCAGGTCGCCATCCCGGAGTTCGACGGCCGGCTGCTCGCGGGGGTCATCTCCTTCAAGGAGCGCGACCCGGCGCCGCACTACGTGCCCGACCCGGAGCGCTGCGCGCGGGTGGCGCGGCTCGCCGTCCGCCACGCGCGGCTGCGCTCCACGACCCGTCCGCGCGTGGCGATCCTGCTGACGAGCTTCCCGACCAGGCACGCGCGCGTGGGCATGGCGGTCGGGCTCGACACGCCGGCCAGCGCGCTCGAGCTGCTGCGCGCGCTGGAGGTCGAGCACGACCTCGCCGGCGGCGACGCGCTGATGCACGCGCTCATCGGCGCCGGCGGCCACGACCCCGAGTTCCTCACCGACGACCAGCTCGCGCGCGCGCCGCTGCGCCTGCCGGTCGGCGACTACCTCGACTGGTACGCGACGCTGCCGGCGGCGCTGCGCGACGCGATCGAGGAGCGCTGGGGCGCCCCGCCGGGCGACCGCTACGTCGACGGCGACGACTTCGTGATCGCGGGGCTCGAGCTCGGCGACGTCGTGCTGGCGATCCAGCCGCCGCGCGGCTACGGCGAGGATCCGGTCGGCATCTACCACGACCCGCAGCTGCCGCCGACCCACCACTACCTCGCGTGCTACCGGTGGCTGGGCGCGGTGTGGGACGCCGACGCCGTCGTGCACCTGGGCAAGCACGGGACGCTCGAGTGGCTGCCGGGCAAGATGCTCGCGCTCTCGCCCGCGTGCGCGCCGGACGCCGCGCTGGGCGACGTGCCGCTCGTCTACCCGTTCGTCGTCAACGACCCGGGGGAGGGCGTGCAGGCCAAGCGCCGCGCGCACGCGGTCATCGTCGACCACCTCGTCCCGCCGATGATGCGCGCCGACACCTATGACGAGCTCGCCGAGCTCGAGGCGCTGCTCGACGAGTACGCGCGCCTGGAGGTGCTCGACCCGCCCAAGCTGCCCGCGCTCGCCGCGCGGATCTGGGCGGCGATCGAGCGCGCCAACCTGCAGGCCGACCTCGGCGTGCACGAGCGCCCCGACGACGTCGGCGCGCTCGTCGAGCACATCGACGGCTACCTGTGCGAGGTCAAGGACATCCAGGTCAAGGACGGCCTGCACGTGCTCGGGCGCGCGCCGGAGGGCGACCGGCTGCGCGGGCTGGTCGCGGCGATGCTGCGCCTGCCCGTCGCGTCGCGCGGGCTGCCCGGGCTGCGCGCGGCGGTGGGCGCCGCATTCGGCCTCGACGAGCCCGCGCTCGTGGCTGCGCCCGGCGCGCGGGCGCCGCGCGTGCCGGACGAGCTGCTCGCCCGGTTCCACGGGGCGGCGTCCAGCGCGGGCGACGTCGTCGACCGCCTGGAGGCGGCGCAGATGGCGCTGCTCGACGCGCTCGCGCAGCGTGGGTGGGACCCGGCGAGGGCCGGCGAGGCCTGCGCGGCGGTCCTCGGGCGGCCCGACGGCGGCGTCGAGGCCGTCCTGCGCTTCGCGGCCGCGGAGGTCGTCCCGCGCATCCGGCGCAGCGACGATGAGATCGCGCACGTGCTCGCCGCGCTGCGCGGGCGCCACGTCCCCGCCGGCCCGTCCGGCAGCCCGACGCGCGGCCGCCTCGACGTGCTGCCGACCGGGCGCAACTTCTACTCCGTCGACCCGCGCGCGCTGCCCTCCGAGCTGTCGTGGGACGTCGGCCGGCGCCTCGCCGACGCGCTGCTCGAGCGCCACCGCCGCGAGCGCGGCGAGGTGCCGCGGATGGTCGGGCTCGTCGCCTGGGGGACGTCGGCCATGCGCACGCAGGGCGACGACGTCGCCGAGATCCTCGCGCTGCTCGGCGTCAGGCCGGTCTGGCACCGCGAGTCGCGGCGCGTCACCGGCATCGAGGTCGTCCCGCTCGAGGAGCTCGGCCGCCCGCGCGTGGACGTCACGGTGCGCATCTCGGGGTTCTTCCGCGACGCGTTCCCGCACCTCGTCGGGCTGCTCGACGACGCGATCGCCACCGTGGCCGCGCTCGACGAGCCGCCCGAGGCCAACTACGTCGCCGCGCACGCGCGCGCCGACGCGGAGCGCCTCGCCGCCGAGCTGGGCGCGGAGGCCGCGTGGCGGCGGGCGACGACGCGCGTGTTCGGCTCCAAGCCCGGGACCTACGGCGCCGGCCTGCTGCAGCTGCTCGACGCGCGCGACTGGCGCGGCGACGCCGACCTCGCCGAGGTCTACGAGGCGTGGGGCGGCTGGGGCTACGGCCGGGGGCTCGACGGCGCGCCCGCCGCCGACGCGATGCGCGACTGCTACGCGCGCGTCGAGATCGCGGTCAAGAACGTCGACAACCGCGAGCACGACATCCTCGACTCCGACGACTACTACCAGTACCACGGCGGCATGGTCGCGACGGTGCGCGCGCTCACCGGCCGCGAGCCCGCCGCGTACCTGGGCGACAGCGCCGACCCGTCGCGCGTGGTTGCGCGCACGCTGGCCGAGGAGACGCGCCGCATCTTCCGCGCGCGGGTCGCCAACCCGCGCTGGATCGCGTCGATGATCCGCCACGGCTACAAGGGCGCCGCCGAGCTGGCGGCGACCGTGGACTACCTGTTCGGCTACGACGCCACGACCGGCGTCGCCGAGGACTGGATGTACGAGCGCCTCGCCGAGCGCTATGTCCTCGACGACGACGTCGCGGCGTTCATGACGCGGTCGAATCCATGGGCGGCGCGCGCGATCGCCGAGCGGCTGCTGGAGGCCGCGGACCGCGGGCTCTGGGCGCAGCCCGGCGAGGCGACGCTCGCCGGGTTGCGCGACCGGTTCCTCGCCCTCGAGGGCGAGCTCGAGGAGGCGGGCGCGTGACCTTGTTCCCGCTCAGCGCGATCGTCGGCCAGGAGGCGCTGGTCGAGGCGCTCCTCATCAACGCCGTCGCGCCGGACGTCGGCGGCGTGCTCGTGCGCGGCCAGCGCGGGACCGCCAAGTCCACAGCGGTGCGCGCCCTGGCGCCGCTGCTGCCCGCGGTGGAGGCGGCCGCGGACGAGGCGTTCGCCTTCGCCCCGGGCGAGCGCGGGCCCGCGGGGCAGGTCCCGTTCGAGGCGCCGGTCGCGCGGCGCGCGGCGCCGCTCGTCGAGGTGCCGCTGGGCGCCACGCTGGACCGCCTCGTCGGCGCGCTCGACCTCGGCCGGGCGCTGGCCGGCGAGCAGGCCTTCGAGCCCGGGCTGCTCGCTCGCGCGCACCAGGGGATCCTCTACGTCGACGAGGTCAACCTGCTGCCCGATCACCTCGTCGACGCGCTGCTGGACGCCGCGGCCTCGGGCGTGGCCCGGGTCGAGCGCGACGCGGTGTCGGTCGAGCACGACGCGCGCTTCCTGCTCGTCGGGACGATGAACGTCGAGGAGGGCGATCTGCGCCCGCAGCTGCTCGACCGCTTCGGGCTCGGGGTGGACGTGCGCACGCCGGAGGACCCGGCCGTGCGCGCCGAGATCGTCCGCCGGCGGCTGGCCTTCGAGCGCGACCCGGCTGCCTTCGCCGCGCGCTGGGGGCCAGAGGAGGACGCGCTCGCGGCGCGTGTCGCGGTCGCGCGGGACCGTCTGGGCGCCGTGCGGCTGCCCGAGCGCGAGCTGCTGCGGATCACCGGGGCGTGCGCGAAGCTGGGCGTCGACGGCGTGCGCGGGGACATCGTCTGCGCGCGCGCCGCGCGGGCCCTCGCGGCGCTCGACGGCGCCGGCGAGGTCGGCGAGGAGCACGTCCGGCGCGCGGCGCCGCTCGCGCTGACCCACCGCCGCCGTCGCGACCCGCTCGACGGCCACACGCCGGCGCACGACGAGCTCGACCGCGCGCTCGACGGCGACGAGCCGCCGGACGACGGGCCGGGCGGGAGCGGCAACGGCGGGCCGCCGCGGCGGCGAAGCGACCGCGACGGCGGCAGCCGGGCGCCGGCGGAGCGTCCCGGCGACGACGGCTCCCGCGAGCGGGCGCCGGCGGGGAGCGCCGGCGACGACGGCGCGTCCGGCGCGCCGGCGCCCCGCAACGGCGACCACGACGCGCGCCACGGCGCTGCGCCGGGCCGAGCGGGCGACGCCGGCGAGCCGGCCGCCGACGACGCCGCCGCCCCCGCCCGTCCGCGCCGCGACCCGCCGGCGCCCGCCCGGCTGCCGCTCGACGCGCTGCGGCTCGCGGGCGCCGGGCGCGGCCCGCACGGCCGCCGAGCCCGCGCGGCCGGCCCGGGCGCCGGGGTGATCGACAGCCGCGCGGCCGCCGCCGGCGCCGCCGACCTGGCCATCGTGGCGACGCTGCGCGCGCGCCTCACCGGCGCCGAGCCGGGCGCGCTGCGTGAGCACGTCCGCAGCGGCCGGGAGGGCGCGCTCTTGTGCCTGCTCGTCGACGCCAGCGGCTCGATGGGCGCCCGTCGCCGGCTCGCCCGCGTCAAGGGCGCGGTCCTCGGCCTGCTGCGCGACGCCTACGCGCGGCGTGACCGCGTCGCGATCCTCGCCTTCCGCGACGGCGGCGCGCGGCTCGTCGTCGCCCCGGGCGCGCCGCTGGAGCGCGCCGCCCAGGCGGTCCGCGGCCTGCCCACGGGCGGGCGCACGCCGCTCGCCGCCGGGCTCGCCGCCGCGGCGGAGCTGATCTGCCGCGAGTCGCTGCGCGAGCCCGACCGCCGCGCGATCGCGATCGTCATCACCGACGGGCGCGTCGCCGATCGCGACGGCCGCGCGCACGCCGCCGCCGCGCGGCTCGGCGCCGCGGCCGACGCGCTCCACGTCGTCGACACCGAGGACGGCCCCGTCCGGCTCGGCCTCGCCGCGTCGCTGGCCCGCGCCGGCGGCGGCCACGTCCATCCGCTCGTCCCCGCGACCTCGAGGAGCGCCGCATGACCATCGACGTCGACGTCCCCCACCTCCCCGGCGACCGGGGCAGCGCCGAGCCCAAGCGCCGCAAGCCGCGCGACCGCCCGCTGCTCGTCGTCGTCACCGGCCACGGCAAGGGCAAGAGCACGTCCGCGTTCGGGATGCTGCTTCGCTCGTGGGCGCGCGGCTACCGCTGCGGCGTCTTCCAGTTCGTCAAGTCCGGCAAGTGGAAGGTCGGCGAGGCGAAGGCGGCCGCGGCGCTGGGCGGAGTGACGTGGGAGAAGATGGGCGACGGCTGGTCGTGGATCTCGCGCGACCTCGAGCACTCGGCCGATCTCGCTCGCGAGGGGTGGGCCGGGGTCAAGCGGATGATCGCCGAGGAGCGCTTCGAGTTCCTGCTCCTCGACGAGCTCACCTATCCCATCAAGTGGGGGTGGATCGACGTCGGCGACGTCGTGACGACGATGCGCGAGCGCCCCGGCTTCCAGCACGTCGTCATCACCGGCCGCGACGCCGCCCCCGAGTTGATCGCCGCGGCCGACCTCGTCTCCGAGGTGGTCAAGGTCAAGCACCCGATGGACGCGGGCATCCGCGCGCAGCAGGGGATCGAGTGGTAGACGTCCTCGTCATCCCCGACGGCGCCGCGCAGCCCGTCCGCCCGGGCGTGCCGACCGCGCTGCAGGCCGCCCGCACGCCGGTGCTCGACGCCCTGGCCGCCGACGGCACCGTCCTGCGCGTGGCGACGACGCCCGCCGGGTGGCCCGCGGGCTCGGAGACGGGCATCCCGGCGCTCCTGGGCGCGGCGCCCGCTGCCCCGGTCGGGCGCGGGCGCGTCGACGCCGCCGCGCACGGCATCGACGTACCCGACGGGCTCATCGCGTGGCGCGCCGACCTGCGCTACGCGAACGGGCGGCGCGCGTCGGTGCGCCAGGCGCGCGACGTCTGCGCGCACATGCGCGGCTGGGCGTTCTCGATCGGCGGCCACCGCCTCGTCCTGGTCGCGGCCGCGCGCCCGCAGGACCGCCGCACGCTCGGCCTGCGGTTGACCGTCTGGGACGACGGCGCCTCGCTGTCCGGCCCGCTGCCCGTGCCGACCACCGTGGTCGCCGCCCGCGGCGCGGCGGCCGGGTGCGCTCGGCTGCTCGGCGCCGGCGTCGTCGTCCCGGGCGGCGCGACGGGCGACGTCGACAGCGACCTGCGATCCAAGGCCCAGGCGGCGATCGGCGCGGTCGCCGCGGGGGCCGAGCGGGTCGTCGTGCACGTGGGCGCGCCCGACGAGGCCGCCCACCGCCGCGACCCCGAAGGCGTGGTGGCCGCGCTCGAGCGCCTCGACGCCGAGCTCGTGGCGCCGCTGCGCGACCTGGTCGGCGCCCAGGGCGGCCGGCTCGTCGTCTGCCCCGATCACGGCACCGACCCGGCGACCGGCGCCCACGACGGCGCGCCGGTGCCCGCCGTGCTGTGGGGCGCGGGCGTCGCGGCGTCCGGACCGGACCGCCTGGACGAGCGCGCGGCGGGGGAATGCCGGGTCGTCGAGCCCGTCGCGCTGCTCCCGCTCGTCGCGGAGGCGGCGTGATCGGCGACCGCTTCGCGGTCGCTTGCGCGAACGCTTCGCGTTCGCGGGGCGAGGCCGGCCCGTGACCGCGAGGGTCGTCATCGCCGGGACGAGCTCCGGCGCGGGCAAGACGTCGGTGGCCTGCGGGATCATCGGCGCGCTGCGCCGGCGCGCGCTGCGCGTGCAGGGCTTCAAGGTCGGGCCCGACTACATCGACCCGAGCTACCACGCGCTCGCCTCGGGGCGGCCGGGGCGCAACCTCGACGCGTTCCTCAGCGGGCCGGAGCTGATCGCGCCGCTGGTGCGCCACGGCGCGGCCGGCGCGGACGTCGCCGTGGTCGAGGGCGTCATGGGCCTCTTCGACGGGGCATCGGGGCGGGGCGAGCTGGCCTCCACGGGCCACGTCGCCAAGCTGCTCCGCGCGCCGGTCGTGCTGGTCGTCGACGCCGCGGCGATGGCCCGCTCGGCCGCGGCGATCGTCCACGGCTACCGGACGTTCGACCCCGGCATCGACGTCGCCGGCGTCATCTTCAACAAGGTCGGCTCCGACCACCACGAGGAGCTGTTGCGCGAGGCGGTGGCGCCCCTCGGCGTGGCCGTGCTCGGCGCGCTGCGCCGCGACGACCGCGTGACCGCGCCCGAGCGCCACCTCGGGCTGGTCCCGGCGGGTGAGCGCGAGGGCCGCACGCGGGAGGCGCTGGCGGCGCTGGCCGACGCGGCCGAGCGCCACGTCGACCTCGCCGGCGTGCTCGCGCTGGCGCGCGCCGCGCCGCCGTCGGCCGGCCCGGCGTGGAGCCCCGAGGCCGGCGAGCCGCCGGCGCACGGCGCGCGGATCGCCATCGCCCGCGGTCCGGCGTTCTCGTTTCACTACCAGGAGAACCTCGAGCTGCTTCGGGCGGCGGGCGCGGAGCTGCTCGCGTTCGACCCGCTGGCCGACGAGGACCTGCCGCCCGACGCCGGCGCGCTCGTGCTCGCGGGCGGCTTTCCCGAGGTCTTCGCCGGCGAGCTCCAGGCCAACGCGCGCCTGCGCGCCGCCGTCGCCGCCTTCGCCGCCGCCCGGCGCCCGATCCTCGCCGAGTGCGGCGGGCTGCTCTTCCTGTGCCGCGACCTCGACGGGCGCGAGATGTGCGGCGTCGTGCCGGCGCGCGCCCGCATGGCCGGTTCGCTGAGCCTCGGCTACCGCGAGGCGACGGCGGCCACCGCCACGCCGTGGCTCGCCGCGGGCGCGCGCGTCCGCGGTCACGAGTTCCACTACTCGCAGGTCGAGCCGGTCAGCGACCCGGCGGCGCCCGCCTGGACGCTGCGCGCGCGCGGGCGCGCGCGCGAGGAGGGCTTCGTGGCCGGTGCGGTGCAGGCGAGCTACCTGCACGTGCACTGGGCAGCGCACCCGCAGATCGCCCGGCGGCTCGCGCTCGCGGCCGCCGCACGGCCGGTGGCCGCATGACGCTCACGCTCGTCGTCGGCGGGACGCGGTCGGGCAAGAGCGCGCGCGCCGAGGCCCTGGCCGCGGCGAGCGGGCAACCCGTCCGCTACGTCGCCACCGCGGACGCGACCGACGAGTCGCTGCGCGCGCGCATCGCCGAGCACGCGGCGCGGCGGCCGGCGGGCTGGACGACCGTCGAGCTGGGCGCCGAGCACCCCAGCCTGGCCCGCGCGCTGGGCGGCGACGACGGGACCTGCGTGCTCATCGACGGCCTCGGGCCCTGGCTCGGCGCGCTCCTGCACCGGCTCGACGGCGGCGCCCGCGAGGCCGCGCTGGGCGACCTCGACGCGGTGCTCGCCGCCGCGCGTGCCGGGCGCGAGGTCCTCGTCGTGGCGGAGGAGGCCGGCCACGGCCTGCTGCCGCCCGACGCCGTCTCCCGCGCGTGGCTCGACCTGCTGGGCGAGGCCGTCCAGCGCCTGTCCGCCGCGGCCGACCGCGTCGAGCTCGTCGTCGCCGGCCGATCGGTGGTGCTCGGCGGGCCGGTCGCCGCCGGCATCGCGGCGCTGCGCCGCCACGGCGACGTGGACGTGCGCCCCGGCGACGCCGACCACGCGGTCAACGTGCTCGCCGGCGGCCCGCCCGCGTGGCTGCGCGCCGCGCTGCACGAGGCGCTCGAGCGCGACGCGGGGAGGTACCCGGACGAGCGTGCCGCGACCGCCGCCCTCGCCGCGCTGCACGGGCGCGCGCCCGAGGAGGTCGTCCCGACCAACGGCGCCGCCGAGGCGCTGTGGCTGCTGGGCGCCGCGCTGCGCCCGGCGCTGGCCGCGTGCGTGCACCCCAGCTTCACCGAGGGCGAGGCCGCGCTGCGCGCCCAC
The DNA here is from genome assembly GCA_005888335.1 of Actinomycetota bacterium. The sequence continues at coordinate 62,034 of VAWY01000127.1, read as the reverse complement.
GGCGTCCCCGTGGCTCGCATCCTGCGCCGCGCCGAAGACGGCTTCGCGCTCGATCCGGCCGCCGTGCCGGCCGGGGCGGACCTCGTGCTCGTCGGCAATCCGGCGTCGCCCACCGGCACCCTCGACCCGGCGAGCGCGCTGCTCGCGCTGCGCCGCCCCGGCCGCGTGCTCGTCGTCGACGAGGCGTTCATGGACCTCGTGCCCGGCGAGCCGGCGTCGCTCGTCCGCGAGGCGCTCGAGGACGTGATCGTCGTGCGCAGCCTGACGAAGTCGCTCGGCATCCCGGGCCTGCGCGCCGGCTACGCGGTGGCGCAGCCCGCGCTCGCGGCGCGCCTGCGGAGCGTGCGCCCGCCCTGGTCGGCCAACGCGCTGGCGCTCGCCGCGCTGGCCGCGGCCGCGCAGCGGCCGGAGGCGCTCGCGGCGGCGGCGGAGCGCGCCACGGCCGAGCGCGCGGACCTCGAGCGCGGCCTGGGGACGATCGCCGGCCTGCGGACGTGGCCGGCCGGCGCGAACTTCTGCCTCGTCGCGGTGCCCGACGGCCCGCGCGTCGTCGCCGCGCTGCGCGAGCGCGGGATCGCGGTGCGGCCCGCCGCGTCGTTCCCCGGGCTGGGGCCCGAGCACCTCCGCCTCACCGCGCGCGGGCCCGCGGAGAACGCGCGCCTCGTCAGCGCGCTCGCCGAGGCGGTGGCGGCGTGCGCGTGACCGTCGGCGACGCGACCCTGGCGGTCGAGTTCGGAGGCCGGCGACGGGTGCTGTCCAGCGCGGTCCTCGGCGGCGGGCTGCGCCACGCTCGCGCCTGGCTCAACGTGACCGTTCCCGCCGACTACGGGCGGCTCGACCCGGCCGCGGACGTCGCCGCACGCGCTGCGCGGCTCGGCCTCCCGGCGCCCGTCGTGGGCATGCTGACGGCGGTCGACGTGCGCGCCCACCGCCGCGCGACCCACGGCGCCGCGACCGCCGTCGCGACGGTCGGCATCGGCCACCCGCTGGCCGCGGCCGGGCGCCGCCCGCGCGCGGCCCCGGCCGCCGGCACGATCAACCTCCTCGTCCTCGTCGACGCGCCGCTCGACGACGCCGCGCTGGCGGGCGCTGCGCAGACCGCCATCGAGGCCAAGGCGCAGGCGCTCGCCGACGCCCGCGTGCCGGCGGGCAACGCCGCCGGCTTCGCGACCGGAACGGCGACCGACGCCTTCTGCGTCGCGGCGCTCCCCGGCGGCGGCGTTCCGTTCGCCGGCCCGGCCACGCGGGTGGGCGGCGACATCGCCCGCGCCGTCCACGGCGCCGTCCTCGCCGGCGCGCTCGCCGACCGCGCCGCCGCCGAGGCCTCCGGAGCACGCGCGTGATCTCGGTCGTGGGCATCGGCGCCGACGGCTGGGCGGGGCTGGGCGAGGCGGCGCGCGCGGCGATCCGTGAGGCCGACACGGTCGTCGGCTCGGCGCGCCAGCTGGACCTGCTGCCGGCCGGCGTCGCCGCCGAGCGCCGCTGCTGGCCCTCGCCGATCGACCCGCTCGTGGACGAGCTCGCCGCGGGGCTGCCCGGGACGGTCTGCGTCCTGGCCAGCGGCGACCCGATGCTGCACGGCATCGGCGCCACGCTCGCCCGCCGCGTCGGGCCCGACCGGCTCGCCGTCCACCCGCATCCCTCGGCGTTCTCGCTGGCCTGCGCGCGCCTGGGGTGGCCCGCTGCCGAGACGGCGCTCGTCAGCGCCGTCGGCCGGCCGGCGGAGGGCCTGGCGCTCGCGCTCGCGCCGGGCCGGCGGATCGTCGCCTACGCCGCCGGCGCGCAGGGTGCCGCGCGCCTGGCGGCGCTCGTGTGCGAGCGCGGCTACGGCCCGAGCCGCTTCGTCGTCCTCGAGCAGCTCGGCGGCCCCGCCGAGCGCATCGTGGAGAGCACCGCCGGCGCGTTCAACGGCACCCCGGTCGACCCGCTGCACGCGGTCGCGCTGGAGTGCCGCGCGGCGCCGGGGACCGTCCCGCTCTCCCGCGCGCCCGGCCTGCCCGACGGCGCCTACGACAGCGATGGGCAGCTGTCCAAGCGCGCCGTTCGCGCCGTCACCCTGGCCGCGCTCGGCCCGCGCCCGGGCGAGCTGCTGTGGGACGTCGGCGCCGGCAGCGGCTCGATCGCCATCGAATGGCTCCGTGTCGAGCCGTCCGCGCGCGCCGTGGCCATCGAGCCCGACCCGTCCCGCGCCGCGCGCATCGCGGTCAACGCGAGCCGGCTCGGCGTCCCCGCGCTCGAGGTCCGCGAGGGGCGAGCGCCCGCCGCGCTCGAGGGGCTCGAGGCGCCCGGCGCGATCTTCATCGGCGGCGGGCTGACCGCCGACGGCGTCCTCGACCGGTGCTGGGCGGCGCTGCGCCCGGGCGGGCGGCTCGTCGCCAACGCCGTCACGCTGGAGGGCGAGCGCGCCCTGCAGGCCGCGCGCGCTGCACGCGGCGGCGACCTGCTGCGCCTGGCGGTCAGCCACGCCGAGCCGCTGGGCAGCTTCGAGGCGTGGCGGCCGCAGCTGCCGGTCGTCCAGTGGAGCGCCGTCAGGTGACCGTGCACTTCATCGGCGCCGGCCCCGGCGCGCCGGACCTCCTGACGCTGCGCGCCCAGCGGCTGATCGCGGCCTCGCCGGTGTGCCTGTACGCCGGCGCGCTCGTCCCGGACGAGGTGCTCGCCCACTCGGCCCCGGGCGCGCGGCTGGTGGACACGCAGCACCTCGACCTGGACCAGATCGTGGGCGAGATGGAGCGCGCGCACGTGTGCGGGCAGGACGTCGCGCGCCTGCACTCCGGCGACCTGTCGATCTACAGCGCGGCCGCCGAGCAGATGCGCCGGCTCGACGCGCTCGGCATCCCCTGGGACGTGACCCCCGGCGTCCCGGCCTTCGCCGCGACCGCGGCCGCGCTGCGGCGCGAGCTGACCGTCCCCGAGGTCGCGCAGACGGTGATCCTCACCCGCTACGGGCGGCGCGCATCGGCGATGCCGCCCGGCGAGGACCTCGCGAGCCTGGCCGTGCACGGGGCGACGCTGGTGATCCACCTCGGCGCGCAGGCCATCGAGGAGATCGCGGACGCGCTGGCGCCGCACTACGGCGCCGAGTGCCCGGCGGCCGTCGTGGCCCGCGCGAGCTGGCCCGACGAGGTCGTGCTCCGCGGCACGCTGGCGACGATCGCCGCCGACGTGCTCGCCGCGGGGGTTCGCCGGACGGCGACCATCGTCGTCGGGCCGGCGCTGGCCGCCACGGGCTTTCGCGACAGCCACCTCTACTCGGCCGCGCGCGTGCGCGCCGCCACGTGACCCTGACGATCGACCACGAGCACCTCGACCGCGACCGGCGCGCCGCCCAGCACCTCGAGCGCGACGCGCCGGGCTTCATGCGCGACGCGTTGGGCCAGCGGCACCCCGGCGGCGGCGGCGAGCTGGTGGGCCTCGAGCGCGGTGTTGGCGCCGCGCAGGCGCGCGGCGAGCTCCTCGCTCGCGCCCTCGGCGAGCGCCAGCGCGGCGAGGCGCTCCAGATCGACCTGCGAGCGCGCCGAGTGCAGGTCGAGATGCCCGGCCGCGAGCTTGGAGAGCTTGGCGAACCCGCCGGCCAGCGTGAGCCGTGCGACGGGGTGGCGAGCGAGGTACTTCAGGGTCGCCCCGGCGAAGTCGCCCATGTCGAGCAGCGCGGTGTCGGGGAGGCCGTACAGCGCCTGCGCGGCGCGCTCCGAGGTGTCGCCGGTGGCGGCGACCACGTGCTGGTGGCCGGCGGCGCGCGCGACGTCGACGCCCTGGCGGATCGAGGCGATCCAGGCCGAGCACGAGTACGGGACGACGATCCCGGTGGTGCCGAGGATCGACAGCCCGCCGACGATCCCCAGCCGCGGGTTCCACGTGCGCTTCGCCAGCTCCGCGCCGCCCTCGACGCCGATCTCCACCACGACGTCGCCGCCGGCGCCGTGCGCGGTGGCGACCCGGGCGACCGCCTCGCGCATCATCCGCCGCGGGGCGGGGTTGATCGCGGGCTCGCCGACCGCCACCGGCAGCCCGGGGAGCGTGACCGTCCCGACGCCCTCGCCGGCCGCGAAGACGACGCCCGCCCCCGCCGCGCCGTGCCGCACGGTGGCCAGCACCAGCGCGCCGTGGGTGACGTCGGGGTCGTCGCCCGCGTCCTTGATCACCCCGGCGGTCGCCTCGCCCTCGCCGAGCCGCTCGACGGCGAGCGCGAACGCCGGGCGCTGCCCGCCGGGGAGCGGGACCTCGACCGCCTCCGGGAAAGCCCCGGTCAGCAGCGCCTCGTAGGCCGCCGCAGCCGCCGCGGTCGCGCACGCGCCGGTCGTCCACCCGCGGCGCAGCTCGGTCACGCCGTGTGACCCGCGTGCTCGTCCTGGGCGGGACCGCCGAGGCGCGCGAGCTCGCCGCCGCGCTCGACGACGCCGGCGTCCCGGTGATCTCCTCGCTCGCCGGCCGCGTCGCCAACCCGCGCCTGCCGCGCGGCGAGGTCCGCGTCGGCGGCTTCGGCGGCCGCGATGCGCTCGCCCGCTGGCTCGCCGACGAGCGCATCGGCGCGGTGGTCGACGCCACGCACCCGTTCGCCGAGCGCATCTCCGTCTCGGCGTCGCACGCGTGCGCGGCGACCGGCGTGCCGCTGCTGCGCCTCGAGCGCCCCGGCTGGGCCCCGGGCGAGGGCGACCGCTGGCATCGCGTCCCCGACCTCGCCGCTGCGGCGGACCTTGCCCCGCGCCTCGGCCGCCGCGCGCTGCTCACCACCGGCCGCCAGGGCCTCGCCGCGTTCGCTGCCGTGAAGGACGTGTGGTTCCTGGTGCGCTGCGTCGAGACGCCCGCGCCACCGCTCCCGCCCGAGCACGAGCTCGTCCTCGACCGCGGGCCGTACACCCTCGAGGGCGAGCTGGCGCTCGTCGACCGCCACCGGATCGATCACGTCATCACCAAGGACAGCGGCGGCCGGCTGACCGAGGCCAAGCTCGACGCGGCCCGTGCGCACGGCCTGCCGGTGATCGTCGTCGACCGCCCGCCCCGCCCCGCCGTGCGCACCGTCGCCTCGGTGGACGAGGCGCTGGACTGGGCTCACCCCGGGTAGCTGCGCGGCGTGTACACGCGCGGCGGCCCTCCGCCGTTGGGGAACACCCGGGTCTGCGACGACCCGACGATCAGCAGCGTGCGCATGTCGACCGCGCCCGGATCGAGCGCGCCGAGCGTCGTGACGTCCACCCGCTCGTCGGCGCTGCCCACCGCCCGCGCGACCACGACCGGCGTCTTCGGATCGCGGTGGCGCAGCAGGACTCCGACGGCGCGCTCGAGCTGCTCGCGCCGGCTGCGCGACGCGGGGTTGTAGAGCGCCAGCGCGAGGTCCGCGCCGGCGGCGGCCTCGAGCCGGCGCTCGATGACCGCCCACGGCTTGCGCTGGTCCGAGAGGGAGATGACGCAGAAGTCGTGGCCCAGCGGTGCGCCGACCCGGGCCGCCGCCGCCTGCATGGCCGACAGACCCGGGACCACGCGCAGCTCGACGCCGCCGAAGCGCTCGCCGGCGCCGTCGAGCGCCTCGAGCACCGCCGTGGCCATCGCGAAGATGCCGGGATCGCCGGACGAGACGACCGCCACGCGCGCGCCGGCGGCGGCGAGCTCGAGCGCCTCGCGGGCGCGCTGCGCCTCGACGCGGTTGTCGCTGGCGTGGCGGCGCTGCCCGCGGCGGTGCGGCACCCGGTCGAGGTAGGGCGCGTAGCCGACGAGGTGCTCGGCGCCCGCCAGCTCGGCCTGGGCCTCGGGGGTCAGCCAGTCGGGGCCGGCGGGGCCCAGCCCGACGACCGCCACGCGCCCGGCATGCCCGTTGCGCCGCCGCCCGCCGGTCGCCGTCGGCACGAGCACGAGCGACATGTACGGCACGTCCGAGCCGACCTCGCGCAGCGGCGCGATCCGCTGCTCGGGCGCGCTCGCCCGCTCGACGTAGACGGCGCGGTCGGCGACCGCGGCGCCCTCGGCCGCTTGCACGACGCCCGGGAACGTGCGCCCCAGCTTGAGGATCACCGCCGCGTCGCTGGTGCGCAGGCGCGCGGCCAGCACGTCGGGCGGCAGCGTGCCCGGCAGCACGGTCAGGACGTCGTCGCGCTTGGCGAGCGGCCGTCCCGCCGCCGCGGCGGCGGCGCTGAACGACGTCACGCCCGGCACGACCTCGGTCGGATAGCGGTGCGCGAGGCGCTCGTGCAGGTACATGTACGAGCCGTAGAAGAACGGGTCGCCCTCGCACAGCACGGCGACGTCGCGCCCCGCGTCGAGGTGCTCGGCGAGCCGCGCGGCCGATGCGTCGTAGAAGTCGCGCAGCGCGCCCGCGTAGCCGCCCGGGTGCTCGGTCTCGCCGGTCGTCACCGGGTAGGTCAGCGCCAGCTGGATCTGGTCGTCGCGCAGGTAGGGCGACGCGACGCTGCGCGCCACCCCGCGCGCGTGGCTCGCCACCGGGTAGGCGATCACGTCCGCGGCCTCGATGATGCGCCGCGCCTTGACGGTGACGAGCTCGGGGTCGCCCGGCCCCACCCCGACGCCGAAGAGCCGGCCGGTGGCGCTCATTCCGCCTCGCTCGCCAGCGCGTTGACCGCGGCCGCCGCGATCGCGCTCCCGCCGCGGCGGCCGTGGACGACGAGGTACTCGAGGCCGGCGCCGTTCGCGGCGAGCGCGTCCTTGGACTCCGCCGCGCCGACAAAGCCGACCGGGACCCCGATGATCGCGGCCGGCGGCGGGGCGCCCTCGGCGACCAGCTCGAGCGCGCGGAAGAGCGCCGTCGGCGCGTTGCCGACGACGACGAGCGAGCCCGCCAGCCGCTCGCGCCAGAGCTCCAGCGCCGCGGCGGTGCGCGTCGTGTCCAGCTCGGCCGCGAGCGCGGGCACGCGCGGGTCGCCGAGCGTGCAGACGACGTCGTTGCCGGCGGGCAGCCGCGAGCGCGTCACCCCGGAAGCGACCATCCGCGTGTCGCACAGGACCGGCGCGCCGGCCTGGAGCGCCGCCGTCGCGGCGCCGGCGAAGCCGGGCGAGGCGTCGACGTCGCCGGCGAGGTCGACCATCCCGCACGCGTGGATCATCCGCACGACGGCGCGCTCGAGCACCGGGTCGAAGCCGGCCAGGTCGGCCTCCGCGCGGATGATCGCGAACGACCGCCGGTAGATCTCGGCGCCGTCGCGGACGTAGGCGATCACGCGAGGACCTCCAGCGCGGCCTCCGCGCTCGCCACCACGTGCTCCTCCTCACCGCGGCGGACCGCGACGCCCTCGCGCAGCGCGGCCACCGACACCGGCTGCGCCGCGCGCTCGCCGCAGCGCCGCTCGCAGGCCGCCCAGTGCTCGGCCCCAGCGCGCGGATCGCGGACCGCCGCGCGCCGGGCGGCGGCGGCGCGCACGTCGAGCCGCGCCCGCGGGCAGGCGCCGAGGCCCGCGCAGGCCGTCAGGCCGGCCCAGCCCGAGCGCGGCGAGAGCGACAGGCCCAGCTCGCGCAGGGCGGCCTGCACGCCCGCCGCCCGCCCGGCGCCGACGTCGGGCACCGTCACCGTGCGCGCAGTGGAGATGCGGACCTCGCCCGCCACCTCGGCGAGCCCCGCCAGGGTCGCGCCGTCCAGCCGGCCGAGCGGCACGAGCGCGGTGACGGCGATCCGCCCGTCGCGCTGGCGCAGCGCGCCCGGGGCGAGCCGGGGCGCGAGCGGCGCCGGCGCCGGGGGGCCGAGGTCGAGGCCCAGGCGGCCCGCCACCGCGGCCGCGCCGCCGGGGAGCTCGGCCACCCGCCAGGCGCCGCAGCCCTGCGCGTCGCGCTCGGCCAGGAAGCCGAGCGCGGCGGCGATCGCGGTCGCCGCTGCCTCCGGCGCAGCAAGCCGCTGCGCCACCCGGCGCCCCGCGAGCCACAGCGCGAAGTCGCGCTCGCCGGCGACGAGCGCCACGTCGGCCCGGTGGTCGAGCGCGAGCGCGCTGCCGTCGTCGACCGCGAAGAGGAACCGCCCGGGCAGCGCGGCGAGCGCAGGCTCGGCGCACAGGCGCCGGTCGAGGTCGGCAACGACCGCGTCGGTCGCCGCGAGCGCCTCGGGGTGCCGCCCGGCGACCGGGCTGGCCAGGACGTTGCGGGCGCGGTCGTGCGCCGCCGAGGGAAGCATCCCGGCGGCCGAGAGCAGCGCGGCCAGACGCCCGGCGTCCTCGCGCGCGAGCCCGCGCACCTGGACGTTGGCGCGCGAGGTCACGTCGGCGAGCCCGTTGCCGAGCTCGACCGCGCGGGCGAGGGCGCGCACGCCGTCAGCCGAGACCCGCCCGCCAGGCGTGCGGATCCGCGCGAGCGCGCCGTCCTGCGCATCGTGCAGCTCGAGCGCGCCCGGGCAGCGGTCGATCGGCGTCCGCCGCCGGGGTGTGCACACCGCCCTCGCCATCCGCCCGCCTCAGTCCGCCGCCGCCCGCGCGGCCGCGGCGGCGCGCGGCCGGCGAGGCAGGACCGGCCGCCCCGTCATCACCCGCTGCGCGCTGGACGCGAAGAGCACGCCGATCGTGGCCCACAGCGTCGCCTGGAGCCCGACCGACGCCTCGCGGAAGCGCCACAGCGTCGTCGCCGGGAAGTCCGCCGGGACCTCGTTGACGCCGGGTAGCGCCAGGCCGCCGGCGACGACGATCGCCAGGTAGGCGAGGACGGCGAGGCCCGTCGCGGTATGGCCGTCGAGGCGCCGGCGCAGCGCGGGGCGCAGCCGCGCGGCGGCCATCGCGGCGAGGATCGAGATCGCGAACATCGTCGCGTAGAGCGTCGTCCGCCGCCCGATGGTCGCGGGATCGCCCACCGCGGGCGGGGTCGCCGGGTACTTGACGAACGGGACCAGGAAGACGACCACGAACGCGGCGCCGGCCAGCCAGTGCGCGGTCGTCCGCGGGCTCGCTCGCCCGACGCGCCCGTAGGCGAACGCGAAGACGAGCGCGAAGATCCCGCCCAGCGCCACGCCGTCGACCACCAGGGCGGTCAGGAGGCCGGCGCTCTTCTGCAGCGCGCGCGAGACCGGCGCGGGAACCGCCGCCGCGTGGTCATGGGCGCCGCCCGTCGCCCGGGCGTGCGCGTCCTCGTAGGCGATCGCGCGGTCGATCGCCGGCTCGCCGGCCACCGAGGCGAAGCCGGTGGCGAGCAGACCGGCGCACAACCCGGCGACCAGGCCGCAGAGCAGCAGGTTGCGCAGCATGGCCGCCGGCTAGTGGCAGGGGAAGCCCAGCAGGTGCCGGCCGTCGTGCATCCACTCGTGGAGCACGTTGCCCGACGTGAGCGACGATGCGCCCTGCTCGATGCCGACCGTGTAGACGAGCGTGAGCAGCGCGAGGACGAACAGCGCCCACGGCCACAGCTCACGCAGCAGGATGGCGGGCGGATGAACGGCCCCGGGCAGCGACGGGCTCGAGGCGATCACGTCCGACATGGCGAACCTCCTGGGGATGACGCGTCCCCGACGACGGTTGTCAGCGACGGCCCGAAGTCCTGGCTCCCGGATCCGCTGGAGACCCGGTCACAGTGGCGCGACCGCGCCGGACTCTCACCGGCTTCCACGCGCCATCGCTCGTGGCGGCGAGTCTAACCGCCGGCGCGCGAACGCGCGGCGCGGGATCGGACGCTGTATACCCTGCGGGGGTATTGTACCCTGACGGGCATGGCTCCTCCGACTCCGACGCGCGGCTACACGGCGACCAGGCTGATGGGCCGCGGCTGACATGAGCGACGTCCTCGCCAAGATCGGCGACGGGCTGGGGAACGCGTTCCTCATGGCCTGGGAGGTCTGGTGGGCGCTCGTGCTGGGCTTCTTCATCTCCGCGATCGTGCAGGCGTGGGTGCCGCGGCGGCGGATCGAGGCGGCGCTGGCGGGTGCCGGGCCGGGGCCGGTCGTTCGCGCGACCGCCCTCGGCGCCGCGTCGTCGTCGTGCTCCTACGCCGCGATCGCCATCGCCAAGAGCCTGTTCCAGAAGGGCGCGTCGGCCGCCTCGGCGCTCGCCTTCCAGTTCGCGTCGACGAACCTCGTCTGGGAGCTCGGGCTCGTGCTGTGGGTGCTGCTCGGCTGGCAGTTCACGCTCGCCGAGTACCTCGGCGGCCTCGTGATGATCGCCCTGATGGCGGCGTTGCTGCGGCTGTTCGTCTCCCCGGAGCTCGAGCGGCGCGCACGCGAGCACGCGCGGACCGCCGACGCCGGTCACCAGCACCACGCGGCCGGCGAGGAGGACCTGACCTGGCGCGAGCGCCTGACGAGCGCGAGCGCGTGGTCGGACGTGGCCCACAACTTCCGCGGCGACTGGCAGATGCTCTACCGCGAGATCGCGATCGGCTTCCTGCTCGCCGGCTTCATCGCGCTCCTGGGCGACGACGTCTTCAACACGCTGTTCCTCGAGGACGCGCCGTCGGCGGTGCAGGCGATCTGGGGCGCCTTCATCGGGCCGGTCATCGCCGTCCTGAGCTTCGTGTGCTCGATCGGCAACGTGCCGCTGGCCGCCGTGCTGTGGTCGGGCGGCATCAGCTTCGCGGGCGTGATGGCGTTCATCTTCGCCGACCTCATCGTGCTGCCGATCGTCGTCGCGTACCGCAAGTACTACGGCTGGTCGTTCGCGTGGCGCATCATCGCGCTCATGTTCGTGACGATGGTCATCGCCGCACTCGTCATCGACCTGCTGTTCAGCGGGCTCGGCGCCGTTCCCGCGACGCGCCCGACCCGCAGCGACGTCTTCGGCTCGATCAAGCTCGACTACAAGCTCGTCCTCAACGCCGTGTCGGCGGTGCTCTTCGGGGCGCTGTTCTGGCTCACGGTGCGCCGGGGGGCGATCGACCCGGTCTGCGGCATGAGCGTCGATCGCGCCAAGGCGCCGAGCGCGGAGCGCGACGGGCGCACGTACTACTTCTGCTCCGAGCACTGCCGCCACGAGTTCCAAGGGGCTGCCGGACACTAGTCGGCGAAGCGCGCCGGCCGCTTCTCGAGGAACGCCGCGACGGCCTCGGGCGGCGCCTGGCCGAACGTCGCCATGATCTGCTGGCGATCCTCGTACTCGACGGCCGTCTGCTCGGCCGGCATCTCGAGCGCCGACCACATGCCCTGCTTGGTCAGCCGCACGCCCCACGGCGCCCACGCGGCGATGTCCTCGGCGCCCTGCAGCGCGCGGTCGAGCAGCGCGTCGTCGTCGACGGTCTCGGCGACGAGCCCGATGCGCTCGGCCTCGTCGGCGTTCACGCGCCGCGCGGTGAGCAGCAGCTCGAATGCGCGGGACGCGCCCACGAGCCTTGGCAGCAGCCAGCTGGTCGCCATGTCGCAGTTCGACACGCCGATGTTGAGGAACGCGGCACGGAAGACGGCGGACCGCGCCGCGTAGCGGATGTCGCTGCCCAGCGCCAGCGCCAGGCCGAACCCGGCGGACGCCCCGTTGACCGCCGCGATGACCGGCTGCGGCGTCGCGCGCAGCCGCAGGATCAGCCGCGACATGTGCTCCTGGTTGGTCAGCCGGTCGCGCGACGGGTCGGTGCCGTCGTTCCCGGGCGCCGCGCCGTAGCCGCGCAGGTCGAGGCCGACGCAGAAGGCGCGCCCGGCGCCGGTGAGGACGACCGCGCGACACGAGCGATCGCCGGCGACCGCCTCGAGCTCGCGGTGCAGCGCCCCGCACAGCTCGGCCGTCATCGCGTTGAGGTTGTCGGGGCGGTTGAGCGTGAGGACCCGCACGTGCGGACGCGGCGTGTCGCTCAGCAGGACGTCGGTCACGGGCTGCTCCCTTTCCGTCGCGGGCGCACAAGCGTGGCGCATGACGCGCCGCGGGTCGATACTGAGCTCGTGCGACAGCTCGAGATCACGGGCGCCCGGTCGGTCGAGTGGCGCGACGCGCCGCGCCCGGCGCTCGGCGGCGACGGCGAGGCGCTGGTGAGGCCCCTGGCCGTCGCGATGTGCGACCTCGACGGCGCCTTCCTGTCCGGGCGCGTGCCGGTCGTGGAGCCCTTCGCGCTCGGACACGAGTGCGTCGGCGAGGTCGTCGAGGTCGGCGACGCCGTGCGCGCCGTCGCCCCCGGCGACGTGGTCGTGGTGCCGTTCCAGATCTCCTGCGGCGCGTGCGCGGCGTGCTCGGCGGGGCACACGGGCAGCTGCACGACGGTGCCGCGCGGCTCGGCGTACGGCATGAAGCCGCTGGGGGGCGACTGGGGCGGTGCGCTCGCCGACGTCGTGCGCGTCCCGTTCGCCGACGCGATGCTCGTCCGGCTGCCGGGCGGCGTCGATCCGGTGGCCGTCGCCAGCGTCGCCGACAACGTCCCCGACGGCTTTCGCGCGGTCGCCGCGCCGCTCGCCGCCGTTCCGGGCGCCGAGGTGCTCGTGGCGGGCGGATTGGCGCGCAGCGTCGGTCTCTACGCGGCCGCGTGCGCGCTCGCCCTGGGGGCGGGGCGCGTCGTCTACGCCGACAGCGAGCCGGCGCGCCTCGAGCGTGCAGCCGCGCTGGGCGCCGAGCCGCTGGAGGTCCCCGTCGGCGACGACGGCGCGCCGGCCTGGCCGGCCAAGCTCGGCCGCTTCCCCGTCACCGTCGACGCGTCGGGCGATCACGCCGGCCTGCACGCCGCGATCCGCTCGACCGCCGCCAACGGGACGTGCACGAGCGTGGCGATCTACTTCGAGGCGCAGACGCCGCTGCCGCTGCTGGAGATGTACACGCGCGGGTGCACGCTGCACGCCGGGCGCGTCCACGCGCGGGCCCTGATCCCCGACGTGCTGGCGCTCATCTCCGACGGCCGGCTCGACCCCGCCCCGGTCACGAGCGCGGTCGTCGGCTTCGACGACGCCCCCGAGGCGCTCGCCGACCCGCCGACGAAGCTCGTGCTCGTGCCTTAGCCTGAGATCCGGGCTTAGGCGAACGCGCCGATGCCGGTGATGTCTCGTCCGACGACGAGCGTCTGGATCGTCTCCGTGCCCTCGTAGGTGTGAAGGACCTCGATGTCGGTGTGGTGGCGGATGATGTGGTTGTCGAGCAGGATCCCGTTGCCGCCGAGCAGGTCCCGCGCATCGGCGATCACCTGGCGGGCCTTGCGGGTGTTGTTCATCTTGGCCAGGCCCGCGATGGTGTCCGACAGCCGGCCGCACTCGGCGAGCCGGGCGATCTGCATGCAGTACAGCTGCATGGCGGTGACCTCGGCGAGCATCTTGACCAGGCGATCCTGGACGATCTGGAAGCTGCACAGCGGCCGCCCGAACTGCCGGCGCTGCTTGGTGTACGTCAGCGCCGTGTCATAGGCGGCGACGGCGTGGCCGAGCGCCGCCCAGGCGACCGTCCCGCGCGTGGTCGTCAGCACGCGGCCCGCGTCCTTGAACGTGTTCGCACCGGGCAGCCGGCTCTCAGCGGGCACCCGCACCCCGTCGAGGCGGATGTCGGCCTGCCAGACGGCGCGCGCCGCCCCCTTGTGCTCCATGACGCGCGCGTCGTATTCGGGCGTATCGGTCTCGACGAGGAAGCCCTTGACCTGGCCGTCCTCGTCCGAGCGCGCCCACACCACGACGACGTCGGCGATCGTGCCGTTGCCGATCCAGCGCTTGGCGCCGTCGATCACGTAGGCGTCGCCGTCGCGGCGCGCGGTCGTCTCCAGCGCCACCGAGTCCGAGCCGTGCTCGGGCTCGGTCAGGGCGAACGCGCCGATCTTGTCCAGCCGCGCCATCTCCGGCAGCCAGCGCTGCTTCTGCTCCTCGGAGCCGAGCATGGCGATCGCCTTCATCGCCAGGCCCGACTGCACGCCGAGGAACGTGCCGAGGCTGCCGTCGCCGCGGTGGAGCTCCATGTTGACCAGCCCGCACGACAGCGGGCTCATCCCCGGGCAGCCGTAGCCCTGGATGTCCTCGCCGACGACTTCGAGCTCGGCGAGCCGCCGCATCAGCGGCCAGGGCAGCTCGGCGCGCTCCCAGTAGTCGCCGATGACGGGCAGCACCTCCTGGTCGACGAAGCGCCGGGTGGCGAGGAAGCGCTCCCACTGCTCGTCGCTGAACTGGTCGCGCACGAAGAAGTAGTCGGTGGCGAGCGCCTCGCCGAGGTGCGCGTAGGGCATCGTGACGGTCATGGCTGTCCTCTCATGGGAGCTCGGGCTGGGCCAGCGCGGCGGCGAGCGCCCGGTAGGCCTTGCGGTTGAAGATCAGGCCGACGTGGCTGCCGGTGACCTCGATGCAGTCGGCGCCGGGGATGACGCAGCCCTTCCAGCGCACGACGCCATCGCCCTTGCTGTAGATGCTGGTCAGCCGGACCTGGTCGTGCGGAAACGGGGCGCGGAAGGCGCGGCCGTAGCCGCAGTGGCAGTCGGCGCTGAAGCACGCCTCGGCGCGGGCGCGGCGGGTGGCGCGCAGGGCGCGGCGCGCCGCGCCGACCGCGAGCAGCGTCGGCGCGCTGATACCGAACATGCCGTTGAGGTCCGCGCCCATCGAGATGGCGTGCGAGACCAGCTCCGGCCGCTGGACGCCCAGCGCGCGGGCGAAGTGTCCGCCGCGGCTGTGGCCGACGAGCGCGACGCGCCGCCCGTGCCGGGCGTGCAGGGCGGCGACGCGCCGCTCGACGCGCTCGAGCGCGCGGTCCGAGCAGTCGACGTTGCCCACGAAGCCGCAGGTGGACGGCCGGTAGCCGATCCGCCGCAGCCAGCTCGCGAGCACGGCGAGCGTCGGGTCGCCGGCGAGGAAGCCCGGCATCACCACGACCGGCCGTCCGTCGCCGTGGCGCACGCCCAGGCCGGCCCAGACCGGGTCGACGAGCAGGCGCGCCAGCTCGAGCTGGCAGCGCGTCTCGGCCAGCGGGCGCCCCCACCAGTGCGGCTGCGCGGGCAGCTCGGGCGGAAGAACGTCGCCGGGGGGCGGCTCGGCCTCGGTGACGAGCCGCAGGGCTCGCGCGCCCTCAGCCGGCATGCACGTAGCTCCCGGGCGCCTTGGCCACCGCTCGGTGCTTGCGGCTGCCGAGCGTCTTCTTCGCGGGTTTGAGCTCGCCCGAGCGCTCGCCGAGCCACTCGACGTAGTCGGGCCACCAGCTGCCGCGCTTCGTCGTCGCCTGGTCGAGCCATTCGCCCTCGTCGGCGAGGCGCTCGTCGCTGACGCGGTAGCTCCTGCGGGACTCCTCGCTCGGCGGGTTGACGAGCGCCTGGATGTGACCGCTCGTCGACAGCACGAACCGCGTGTCGCCGCCGAAGAGCAGGCTGCTGCGGTACGCGTTCTCCCACGGGACGATGTGGTCGTTGAGGCCGGCGACGAGATAGGTGTCGACGTCGACGGCGTGCAGGTCCACGGGCGTGCCCAGGACGTCGACCGCGCCCGAGCGGGTGAGCAGGTTGTCGAGCGCGATCTTGATGAAGTCGCGGTGCAGCCCGGCGGCGAGCCTGACCGTGTCCTGGTTCCAGAACAGGATGTCGAACGCGGGCGGCCTGCGGCCGAGCAGGTAGTTGCTGACCCAGTAGTTCCAGATGAGGTCGTTGGGCCTCAGCCACGCGAACACGCCGGCCAGCGCCTGCCCGTCGAGGTAGCCCTTGCGCGCGGACTCGGCGACCGCGGCGGCGGCGAGCTCGCGGCTGGTCAGCGCCGAGACCGTCCCGGCCTGCGCCTGGTCGAGCGCGCAGACAAGCAGCGTGAGGCTCGCGACCTCCGACCGCCGCCCCTTGGCGGCGAGGTGACCGAGCGCGCACGCGCTGATGATCCCGCCCGAGCACGCGGCCATGACGTGCGCGGACTCGCTGCGCGCGATCTCGGCGACCGCCTCGCGTGCCTCGAGGACCGCGCTCGCGTAGGTGTCGAGGTCGAAGTGGCCCTGCTCGGCGTCGGGGTTGCGCCAGGAGACCATGAAGACCTGCTGGCCCTGCTCGAGCAGGTGCTCGACGAGGCTGCGCTCGGGCGCCAGGTCGAGGATGTAGTACTTGTTGATCGTCGGCGGGACGACGAGGACCGGGACCTCGCGAACGCGCGCGGCGCGCGGCTCGTACTGGATGAGCTCGAAGACCTCGGTGCGCAGCACGACCGCACCCGGCGTGACGGCGAGGTTCTCGCCGACGGCGAACTTCGTCGTGTCGACGCTCGCGGGCAGCCGCCGGTGCACGACGTCGCCGGCGAGCTGGCGCAGGCCGCGCTGCAGCCCGGATCCGCCGTGGTCGACGATGTCCTTGATCACCGCCGGGTTCGACCACGGGAAGTTGGTCGGCGCCAGCGCGTCGAGGATGTTGGCGGCGGCGAAGCGCGCCTGGCGCTCGGTGCGCCAGTCGACCCCGGCGTCGGAGATCAGGTCGTCGACCGTGCGCCCGCCGGCGAGGTAGGCCTGGAGGAGGCGGCGCAACAGCGCGTTGCCCTCCCAGGCGGGGTCGGTGAAGCGGCGGTCGCCCTTGGCGGGGGCGACGTCCGAGCGCCCGGCGGCCACGCGCGCCAGCTCGCCGCCCAGCCCGGCGACGCGGCGCCCGGTGCGCGCGGGATGGCGCGCCAGGCCCGCCATGACCTTCGCCGCGGCGCCCGGCTTGACGAACCGCCCCGCCGTCCCGCCGTCGACGGCCGCGTCGGTGAGCAGCACGTCCAGGGCGGCGCGGCCGGCCTTCGTGGTCCGGGCGGCCCGGCCCGTCGATCGCGCCTTCGTCGGCGTGCCTCCGGTCGGGGGCGTCGTGAGCGCCATCTCGGTCACCTCCGCGCGCCGGCGACCTCGGCCGGCGCCTTGTCGCGCATCGGGCTTCGCGTCCACATCCATTCTCTCCTCCTCGGGGCGGGGGTCAACGGTCGTCGCTCCCGCTCTCTGAAGGGTCGCGCCACGGGGGCTCGCGGTCACTGGATCGGCGACCGAAGCCGTCGCCCGGCGTTTGTGATCGGCTTACAATCGAGCGCCTGAGATGGAGGCGGTGGCGAGGCTCGTCGCGGGGGTCACGAAGCGGCTGGACGAGCTCGCGGAGTAGTCGAGCGCGAGGACCTGATCTTCATCCGCGCGGCCGCGGCGCGGCGGGTGAGCACCTGCGCCGCGTCGACGACCTCGTCGAGCTGCTCATCGCGGCGCGGATGGCGCAGGCGACGTAGCGAGCGCGGTCCGGTCGCGGCGCTCGAGCACGCCCTCGAGCGCGAGCACGCGCCGCACGATGGCCAGCGACGACGCGTACGTCGAGTCCATCCCGAAGTACGACAGCCCGCGGGCGCCCAGCGTGCGCGCCTGCGTGTACGGCGTGTCCGACGCGTAGTGGATGACGCCGAAGTCGATCGGCAGCTTGGCGAAGTTCACCGCCTCGCCGACCGGATAGCGGTCGACGTCGGCGATCTCGTACACCGCGTCGCAGTAGGGCCCGGCCTCCATCTCGACCACGGTGAACGCCTCGCGGTAGTAGAAGTCGAGGTACTGGCGGTTCTGCAGGAACGTGCTCTTGACCGTCACTGCGCGCTGGTTGTCCAGCCCCGAGCCGAAGACCAGGAACGGCTGGATGTCGTCGAACGAGAACGCGTTGTCGAGCCAGTACGTCGAGCCGGAGTGCTCGTCGTGGATGACGTTGGAGATCATCACGTCGCCGACATCGGCGTTCAGGGTCGCCGCCTTGCCCAGCACGTAGACGCCGCGCAGCGTGTCGGTCGACTCGCCGATCTCGCGCAGGACGTTGTAGGCGGCGAGGCCGAGCGGATAGTCGACGTTGACGATCACCGCGCCGCTGGCGCGCAGGCGCGGCGCGTCGAGGTCCTGCAGCCGCGAGTCGAGCACCTGCGGGTCCAGCCGGTCGAGCGCGATCACCTGGGCCGACACCCGCAGCGCGGTGCGGCTGGGCAGGTGCGTGATGCCGACCGCGTGCTCGTGGCGGCGGCGCTCGACCCACGCGGCCGAGTCCTCCGGCTGGGCCTCGAAGAACAGCCGCGCGCAGAAGTACAGGAAGTTCTCCCACGAGCCCTTCGTCCGCCCGGCCGTGAACTTCGCCAGCTCCTCGCGCAGGTAGTCGGGGCCCTCGCGCTCCAGCCACGCGACGATCTCGCGCTCGCGCAGGCGGGCGGTGCCGGTCAGCAGGTTCACGAGCGAGTGCGTGTTCGACGAGACGAAGTAGAGCGGCCGGTCGGTGAGGCCCTGCTCGCGCAGCGAGGCGAGCACGGGCTCCCACCAGCGCCGCGTCACCCGCGCGTAGCCGACCTCGCTGCCGCCGAGGACGCGGACGCGCAGCTCGAGCTCGCGGCGGCGGACCTCCTCGACGAACGCGCCGAGGCCGCCGGCCCACGCCTCGCCGACGCGCACCCAGTCGGCGAGCGAGCCGCCCAGCGCCTCCGCGCACCAGCCGGCGTCGACCTCGTCCGGCGGGTCGGCCGCCGCGGCGAGGCGGTGCAGCTTGTTGAACTCGATCTGGTAGGCGACGAGGGTGGGGATCAGGTCGTCGAGGTCCGAGCTCGACGCGATCAGCACGGCGAGCGTGCCGGCGCCGTCGTCGTGCCAGCGCCGCCGGCGGGCCGGCGCCTCGACGGTCCGCCAGTCGTCCAGGGGGCCGAAGCCGTGGCGGGTGAACGTCGCCGCCTCCTGACCCATGACGACGAGCTGCGCGCGCCACACGCCGGCCGGGAGCCGGTGGGTGGCGTACAGGAAGGCGCCGAGGTCGAGCTCCTGGGCGTCGGCGCCGGCGTGCAGGCTCGAGCCCATCGCGCGGTGCGAGGGCTCGAGGACGCGCAGGAGCGTCTCGCCCGACGACCGCAGCAGCGTGCTGTAGGTGCGGTGGTAGAGCTCGACCTCGTCGGAGAGCTGCTGCGCCTGCCGCATCCCGAGGGGCGCGTTGGAGAGGCGGAGGCGGGGGACGGCCACGCCGCAAACTCTAGGCGCGGCCGCACCGGTTCACACCGGGAAGCGGTTCAGCGGATGCTCAGGTGGCGACGAGCGACTCGAGCGTGGCTCGCGCGCCTCGCTCGTGCAGCGAGCGCAACGCGGACCGGTACGGGCCGACGAAGCGCTCGTCGTCGACGAGATCGCCGAACACCTCGCGGTTGGAGATGAACGCATCGGGGTCCTCGCGCTGGCGGCGGGCGAGCGGCGTCAGGACGTCCCTGAGCCGGTCGACGACCTCGATCGGCTCGCCCTGCTCGTCGACGCCCTCGGCGTACCGCGCCCAGCTCGCCACGATGGCGGCCGAGCGCCGGATCTCACCGCCGGCCGCGAGCTGCTCGCGGATCACGGGGAGCAGCCACTTCGGGATGCGGTCGGAGCTCTCGGCGCACAGGCGGGCGATGGTGTCGCGGACCTCGGGGTTGGAGAAGCGCTCGATCAGCGTCCGCTTGTAGTCGCCGAGATCGACGCCGGGGACGGGGGCCAGCGTGGGCGTGGCCTCCTCGTCCATGTAGCCGAGCAGGAAGGCGCGGATGAGCGGGTCCTGGGCGGCGTCGTGGACGAGCCGGTAGCCCATCAGGTAGGCGAAGTAGCACATCCCCTGGTGGCTGGCGTTGAGCAGGCGCAGCTTCATCAGCTCGTAGGGCCCGACGTCGTCGACCACCTGCACGCCGGCGTCCTCGTACGGCGGGCGCCCGGCCGAGAAGGCGTCCTCGAGCACCCACTGCGTGAACGGCTCGCAGACGACCGGCCACTGGTCGTCGATCCCGAACCGCTCGCGGACCTCCGCCTTGTCGGCGTCGGTCGTCACCGGCGTGATGCGGTCGACCATCGAGTTGGGGAACCTCACCTCGCGCTCGACCCACTCGCCGAGCTCGGGATCGCGCAGCCGGGCGAACGCCGTGAAGACCTTCTCGGAGAGGTGGCCGTTGCCCTGCAGGTTGTCGCAGGACATGACCGTGAACGGCCCCACGCCGCGGTCCCGGCGGCGCCGGAGCGCCTCGGTGACCAGGCCGAACGTCGTGCGCGGCGTCGCACCGGGTTCGAGGTCATGCGCGACGCCGGGGTTGGACGCCACGAACTCGCCGGTCACGTGGTCGATGTTGTAGCCGCCCTCGGTGACGGTCAGCGACACGATGCGCGTCGACGGGTCCGCCATCTTCTCGAGGACCACCTCGGGGTCGTCGGGGGCGTAGAGGTACTCGATGATCGAGCCGATCACCCGCGGCTCGTAGGTCCCGTCGCTGTGCTTGACGACGAGCGTGTAGAGCCCGTCCTGCGCGGCGAGCACGTCACGCATCCGCTCGTCGAACGGCATGATCCCGACGCCGCAGATCCCCCAGTCGAGCGCCTTGCCCTCGTTCATCAGGCGGTCGTGGTACATCGCCTGGTGCGCCCGGTGGAAGCCGCCCACGCCGAAGTGGACGACTCCCGTGGTCACGCGGCTGCGGTCGTAGGTCGGTCCCGGCACCCCGTTCGCCGCCGACTTCAGCGTCTGAGCACTCAGCGCAAGCATCGCGTCCTCCTCGGCTACCAGAGCGTGTACCCGCCGTCGATCACCAGCGTCGCGCCGGTCATGAAGCTCGACGCGTCGCTCGCCAGGAAGACGAGCGCGGGTCCGAGCTCGTCGGGCATGGCGTAGCGCTGCATCGGCGCGTCCTCGATCCAGTGGCGCCGGAACTCCGGGCGGTCGACCGCCGCCATCTCGGTCTTGACGTATCCGGGCGCGAGGGCGTTGACCCGGACGCCGTACGGCGCCCATTCCGCCGCGAGGGACTTCGTCAGCTGGTGCACCGCCGCCTTGGAGGCGTTGTACGCGGGCTGCATCTGCGGCCGGTTGACGATCTGCGCGGAGATCGAGCCGATGTTGACGATCACGCCGCCGCCGTTGTCGACCATGTGACGCCCGAACCCCTGGCTGCAGCGCCACAGCCCGTTGAGGTTGACGTCGATCACCTGATCCCACTCGTCGTCGGAGACCTCGAGCGCCGGCCGGTGGATGCACGTGCCGGCGTTGTTGACCAGGATGTCGACGCGTCCATGCCGCTCGACGACCTTGTCGAGCGCGGCGCGCACGCCGGCGGGGTCGCGGACGTCGAGTCCGACGGTGTCCACATCGCCGCCGACGCTCGCGCGCGTGCGCTCGGACCGCTCGTCGTCGCGCGCGGCGATGATGACGGTGGCGCCGACGTCGGCGAGCGCTCGCACCCACGCCTCGCCCAGGCCGCGGTTGCCGCCCGTCACGACCGCGACCTTCCCGCTCAGGTCGAACGCGTCGAGCACGCCCATCGAAGCCTCCTCTCCACGTGCACATCCGTGCTGCACATCGGTGCACGAAATGTTAGCCTCGGCCGCGTGAGCGCGCCCAGTGCTCCGATCGTCGGCCTCGACGTCGGGACGAGCTCCGTCAAGGGCGTCGCGGTCGCCACCGAGGACGGCCGCGTGCTCGGCGTCGCAGAGTCGCGCTACGGCCTCTCGCATCCCCACCCGGGCTGGTCCGAGCAGGACCCGGAGGACTGGTGGCGCGCCACCCGCGACGTGCTCGAGCGCCTCGGCGAGCACGGCGCGCCCGCCGGCATCGGACTGTCGGGTCAGATGCACGGGCTCGTGGCCCTCGACGCCTCCGACAGGGTCATCCGCCCGGCGATCCTGTGGAACGACCAGCGCACGGAGGCCCAATGCGAGGAGATCGAGCGCCGCGTCGGCCTCGAGGCGCTCATCTCGCAGACGGGCAACCGCGCGCTGACCGGGTTCACGGCGCCCAAGCTGCTGTGGATGCGCGAGCACGAGCCCGAGCGCTACGAGCGGATCGCCCACGTGATGCTGCCGAAGGACTACGTGCGCCTGCGGCTCTGCGGCGAACGGGCGACGGACGTCGCCGACGCGTCCGGCACGCTGCTCTTCGACGTCGGCGCACGGCGCTGGAGCGACGACGTGGTCGGCGCGCTGGGCGTCGAGCGCGAGTGGCTGCCGCCGGCGCTCGAGTCGCCCGAGGTCTCGGGCGAGACGCCCGAGGGCGTGCCGGTCGCGGCCGGCGCCGGCGACCAGGCGGCGGGCGCGCTGGGCGTGGGCGTCGACCGGCCGGGCCCGCTGTCGGTCGTGCTCGGCACCTCGGGCGTCGTGTTCGCCGCCGCCGCCGAGTTCGCCGCCGACCCCGCGGGTCGCGTCCACGCGTTCTGTCACGCCGTGCCGGGAGCGTGGCACGCGATGGGCGTCATGCTGTCGGCCGCCGGGTCGCTGCAGTGGCTGCACGACGCCGTCGCGCCCGAGACGGGCTTCGGCGAGCTCGTCGCCGAAGCCGAGCCCTGGGAGCCGGGCGCCGAGGGCCTGATCTTCCTGCCCTACCTGCAGGGCGAGCGCACCCCGCACGCCGACGCCGACGCGCGCGGCGCCTTCGTGGGGCTCTCGCTGCGCCACGACCGCGGCGCGCTGGTGCGCGCGGTGCTCGAGGGCGTCGCCTTCGGGCTGCGCGACTCCCTGGACCTGATCACCGAGCTCGGTGAGAACCCCGATCGCGCCCGCGCGTCGGGCGGCGGCGCCCGCAGCGCGCTGTGGCTGCGCATCGTCGCGTCGGTGCTCGGCCTCACCGTCGAGCGCCCGACGGTCGAGGAGGGGGCCGCGTACGGCGCCGCGCTGCTCGGCGGCGTGGCCGGCGGCGTCTTTGGCGACGCGACCGAGGCCGTCGAGGCGTGCGTGCGCGTGCGTGAGGTCATCGAGCCCGACCCGGACTGGGTCAAGGCCTACGGACCGGCGCGCGAGCGCTTCAGGGCGCTGTACCCGGCGCTACGCGCCGCCCGGTAGGACCATGACCTTGACCGCGCCCGGGTCGTCGCGCCCGGCGCGCAGCGCCACCTCGGCGTCGTCGAGCCCGTAGTGGCCGGTGATGATCGCCTCGAGGTCGACGCGCCCCGTCGCGGCCAGCGCGATCGCGGTCGGGTACGTGTTCGCGTAGCGGAAGGTCCCGGTCAGCCAGAGCTCGCGGTTCTGGATCAGCGCGAGCGGGACGGTGGCGTCCTCCTCGGGGCCCATCCCCACGACCACGGCGGTGCCCGCCGGGCGCAGCGCCGCGATGCCCGCCTGCAGCGCCTCGGGCCGGCCCGAGCACTCGATGAGCGCGTCGGCCTCCAGGCCCGCCTCCTCGAGCGGCGTCTCGTCGACCTTCAGCGCGCGCGTCGCGCCCGTCCGCTTGGCGAGCGCGAGGCGCTGCGTGTTGACGTCCGTGATCGTCAGCTCGGTGGCGCCGAACGCGCGCGCCGCCTGCAGGGCGAGCAGCCCGATCGGCCCGGCGCCGGTGACGAGCACGTGGTCGCCGGGGCCGACCCCCGCCTTCTGGCAGGCCCAGACGCCCACCGACAGCGGCTCCATCAGCGCGCCCGCCTCGTCGGAGACGTTGTCGGGCAGCGCGAACGCGAAGTCCTCGTGGATCGTGACGTAGTTGGCGAACGCGCCGTCGATCGGCGGCGTCGCGAAGAAGCGGACGTCCCGGCAGAGGTTGTACCGGCCGGCGCGGCACTCGCGGCAGCGACCGCAGGGCACCCCCGGCTCGAGCGTCACGCGGTCGCCGACGCGGTGCTTGGTGACACCGGAGCCGACCGCCGCGACGCGTCCCGCCGACTCGTGCCCGAGGATCATCGGCGCCTCGACCACGTGCGCGCCGATCCGGCCGTGCTCGTAGTAGTGGATGTCCGAGCCGCACACGCCGACGGCGGCGATCTCGACGAGCACCTCGCGCGGGCCCGGCTCGGGCACGGCGCGCTCCTCGACTCGCAGGTCGCCCGGGGCGTGCAGCACCGCGGCGCGGTTCTCGGCTGTCGTCGTCGCGCTCATTCGCCCGTCACCGCCCCGAGGGTCAGCCCGGTCACGAGCCACTTGCGGACGATCAGCCCGACGAAGATCATCGGCGCGACGACGATCGTGCCGATCGCGGTCAGCTGTCCCCAGTCGATCGACGTCTGCGTGACCAGCTGCGAGGCGGCGATCGGCAGCGTCTGGCTGGTCGGTCCGGAGAACGTCACCGCGAACGCGTAGTCGTTCCAGGAGAAGACGAGGCACAGGATGGCCGTCGTGGCGATCCCGGGCAGGACGAGCGGCAGGGCGATCTTGCGGAACGCCTGCCACCGCGACGCCCCGTCGACGAGCGCCGCCTCCTCCAGCGACGGATGCAGCTCGGCGAAGAACGCGTTCATGATCCAGATCGCGAACGGCAGGTTGAACGTCAGGTAGGCGACGATCAGCCCCCACACCGAGCCGAGCAGGCCGGTGAAGCGGAAGATCACGAACAGCGGCAGGACGACGGCCGCGATCGGCGCCATCCGCTGCGAGATGATCCAGAACGCGACGTGGTCCTTGCCGCGGAAGTGGCTGCGCGCCAGGCCGTAGCCGGCCAGGCAGCCGAGGGCGACGGCGATGATCGTGGAGAGGCCGGCCGCCAGCAGCGAGTTGCGGATGTACGGGCCGATGTTGTTGCCCCCGGAGAACAGGGCGTTGTAGTGGTCGAGCGTCGGCTTGAACGAGAAGCTGGGCGGGTTCGCCGTGAGCTCGTCCGCCGGCTTGAACGACGAGGCCACCATCCAGACCAGCGGCACGACCGTCCACAGGAGGATCACGCCGAGCAGCAGCTTCAGGCCGATGCGGGAGCCCACTCCACCGCGTGCAGAGGTCATCGCGCCAACCCCCTTGCCTTCATGACGCGCATGAAGCCGTTCGCTATCAGGATCGTGACGAAGAGCATCGACAGCCCGATGGCCGCCGCGTACCCGAGGTCGAAGAAGCGGAAGGCGGTCTCGTACAACCTGATCGGGACGATCTTGGTGGCGTCCGCCGGGCCGCCGTTGGTGGTGTTGGTGATGATGTCGAAGTAGCGCAGGGCGTCCATCGAGCGGATCAGCAGCGCCACGATCAGCACGCCGCCGAGCATCGGGACGACGATGTAGCGCAGCCGGCCCCAGTAGCTGGCGCCGTCGACGGCGGCCGCCTCGAGCACGCTCCGCGGCAGCGAGGCGAGGCCGGCGAGCACGATGAGCGCGATGAGCGGCGTCCACTCCCAGACGTCCATGAGCGTCACCGCGGCGAAGGCCGCCGTCTTGGTGCCGAGGATGTCGCCGGTGTAGAGGTGCAGCGAGCGCAGGATCCAGGCGTACAGGCCGTAGGTCGAGTCGGTCAGGAAGCGACCCAGCAGGCCCACGATGACCGGGGCCATGAACATGGGCATGAGGACGACCGAGATCAGGATGTTGCGGCCGCGCTTGGCCTCGTGGATGGCGAGCGCGATCGTGACGCCGAGGAACAGCTCCAGCCCGACGGTCGCGATGAAGTACACGATGGAGCGCACCCAGCTGGCCCACACGGCGCCGTCGCCGAACAGCCGCGACCAGTTGTCCAGCGCGGCCCAGTTGAACGAGATCCCGCCGATGAGCTTCACCTGCGAGAGGCTCATCGCGATGATGTAGAAGAACGGGAACAGCGACACCGCCGCCAGGACCAGCAGCGCCGGCGCGAGCATCTTGATCTCGAAGGGCAGGCGGCGGCGCGTCGGCTCGTGCGTGACGGGCGCCCGTGCGGCCGCCGCCTCGGCTGTGACACTCATCACTGCCTCCTCAGGGCCGCGGCCCGGTCGATGGCGGCTTCGAAGCCCTTCTTGGCGTTCTTCATGCAGCTCTGGGGCGACTGCGAGCCCGCGAGCATCTTCGACAGCTCCGTGAAGATCACGGTGTCGCACTCGTTCCAGGCGGCGATCTTCGGGCGCAGGCCGATGTTGTTCGGCTGCCAGGCCTCGAAGACGGCGTTCGTGGTCAGCACGTTGGGCATCGACGACGGCGGCTTGCGCGCGCGCTCGACCTCGGGCAGCTTGTAGATGGACTCGCGCGTCGGCGTGCCGCCGCCGACCTTGCTCTTGAGGTTGGCCAGCTGCGTCTTGGGCGACGTCGCCCAGTTGACGAACAGCCAGGCCGCCTTCTGCTCGCGCTCGGGCGCGACGCCGTTGACGCCGATCCCCGTGCCGCCGTACATGTTCGCGCTGCGCCGCGGACCGCGGGGCAGCCGCGCGTAGCCCACCTTGCCGGCCAGCTTGCCGGTCTCGAACGCGGAGGCGAACTCGTGCCATTCGGCCATCATCGCCACCTGCCCGGCCTGGAACGCCTCGGCCAGCCCGGTCCAGTCCCAGCCCTTGCTGCCGGGATGGGCGATCGAGACGAGCTTGTTGTACATGTCGGCGCCGGCGATCGACTCGGGCGTGTCGAGCAGGGGCTCGCCCGGGTCGTCGGAGCCGTAGCGCCCGACGTCGTTGCCGTTGCGGAAGTAGTCGCCGCCGTAGGCCCACAGCACGTTCGAGAAGTCGTTCATCAGCGAGTCGTGCTGCTTGGCCTGGTGGCCCGAGCCGTAGGGCACGTCGGCGCGCGCGTTCTTGCGGATCCACTTCGAGATCGCGTAGAACTGCTCCCACGTCGAGTTGTCGTTCGGGATCGGGTCGAACCCGAGGTCGTCCTGCATCCGCTTGCGGTACTTGGCGAAGATGTCCTTGCGGTACATCCAGATCAGCGTCGGCGCGTCGTAGGGCAGCGTGTACAGCGTCTGGCGATTGACGAACTTCCCGGCCGCGTCGAGCTGCGTCGGGATGAAGTCCCGCAGGTCGGTGACCTTGGGGAGGTTGGGGTCGTCGTTGAACTGGTTGAGCTCCGCCAGCGCCGAGTGATAGGGCGCGAGCACCTGGTACGGGTCGGCGTAGACGACGTGGTAGGAGCCGATGCCCGACGCGAAGTCGAGCGCGACCTTCTGCACCAGCGCCGAGAGCTCGAGCTGCGAGATCTTGACGTTGATGCCGGTGAGGTCCCTGAACGGCTTGAGGTTCGCCGCGATCGCCGAGGTCGGCGCCGTGTTCTCCGAGATGAAGTTCAGCGTCGTCCCGGCGAACTGCCGCCACTCGTCGGCCGACGGGGGCGTGGGCGACAGCGTGCGGCGCTCGGACCCGCCGCCGCAGGCCTCCAGCAGGCCCGGCGCGGTGAGCACGATCGTGCCGGCTCCCGCGCGTACCAGGAGCTCCCGGCGCGAAAGGCCGGTGCCGCCGTTGTCTCGATCCATCATTCCCTCGCTTCCCTGGCTTCCCCGGTCACGCCGTCGCCTCCGCCAGCTCCAGCGCCCTCGCCGCCGTGGGCGCGTCCGTGACCAGGACGTGCACCAGCCGCGCGCGCGCCGCGCCGACGATGGCCCGATGCTTGTTCTCGCCCGCCGCCACGCCGATGACCGTCCCGGCCCGCTCGAGCTGCTCCCGGCTGACCCCGAGCAGCCTCTTCTCGCTCGGGTAGGAGACGCGGCGGCCCTTGAGGTCGAAGTAGCGGGTCGCGATGTCCCCTACGGCGCGGTTCAGCGCCGGCCGCGTCGCATCGGTCGAGACGTGCAGCGGCGTGTAGCTGCCCGGCCGCCCGGGCGGCACGCCGATGCCGACGATCGCCGCGTCGACGCGGTCCCACAGCTCGATCACCGAGGCGATGGACTCGTCGGCGAGCAGCGCTCGCCGCAGGGTGGCGCTCGGCACGGCAGGCGCGTGCAAGGGGTGGGCAATCGCGTCGCTGTGCTCCGCCGCTCTGTGCACGATCTCGTTCGTCCGGAACGGGCGCTCGGACTCCGTCATACCCCCAACGGCGGGGACGATGTGCACACCGCGCAGGGGCGGCAGGCGCGCGCTGGCGATCTCCAGGACGGCCCGTCCCCAGCTCAGGAGGAGCACCTGGCCCGGCCGCAGGTCCACCCTGGCGAGCTCGGCGAGCGCCGAGCCCGCGAGCGCCACCGGCCGCTCCGCGTCGCTGTCCGGCGTCAGGACGACGCGGCGCAGACCCAGCGCGCCGGCGAGCTCGCCCGCGAGCTCGGACTCCGCGATCGGCGGCCGGATCTCGATCCGGACGATGCCCGACTCGCGCGCCTCCGCGATCAGCCGCGACACCGTCGAGCGCGACACCGACAGGCGCTCGGCGATGTCCGCCTGCGACAGCTCCTCCTCGAAGTACAGCCGCGCCGCGGCGTAGGCCGCCGCGGCGCGACCGCGGCGGGTCGGCTCAGGCGAAGCGGCGGAAGTGGAGCCGTCGGCAGGACCCATCTGCACAGACGTGCTGCAAGTCTGTGCAGGTTAACCGTCTTCGCGCCGGGTCGCAATCGCGCGAGAGCCCGCCGTGCGGAGGCTCAGGGCAGCGGCTCGAGCCCCTCGTCGAGCTCGACCTCGAGCGAGTTCAGCGCGTAGGCGACCAGGTGGTAATGGCCGACGAGCATCGGGATCTCGATCAGGCCGCGCTCGTCGTAGGTCTCGGCGAGCGCCGCCCACGTCTGGTCGGAGATCCTCGAGCGCTCGTGCAGCTCGTCGGCCGCCCGCAGCAGCGTGGCGTCGGCCGCCGACCAACCCTCGGCGTCCGGCCCCTCGGCGACGCGCAGGACCTCCGCGCGGTCCATGCCGATCGCCTCGGCGATGCGCACGTGCTGGCCCCACTCGTAGGACGAGCCGCAGTTGTAGCCCGTGCGCAGGATCAGCAGCTCGCGCTCGCGCGCGGGCAGCGTCCCGCCGCCCAGCAGGTAGCCGCCGAACGGCAGCCAGGCGCGGAAGAGGTCCTTGTGGCGGGCCAGGCTCGAGAAGATGTTGTTGTCGCCGAGGCGACCACCCTCCAGCCTGCGCGGGGCGGCCTCGAGGATCGGGCGCAGGTCGTCGTCCCATTCGCCTTCCGGGAGCGGTGGGATTCGCGGCATCGGGGTCAGCTCCTGACGGCCACACTGAGCCCGCCGTCGACGACGAGCGGCTGGCCGGTGACGTACGAGGACTCGTCGCTGAGCAGGAAGAGCGCGCACTGCGCGACCTCCCACGCCGAGCCTTGGCGGCCGGCCGGGATCCGGACCTGCCCGCGCCGCGGGTTGGTCTTGGTGGCCAGGCGGCCGAGCGACGTGTCGATCAGGCCCGGCACGAGCAGGTTGACGCGCAGGCGTGGGGCGCCCTCGACCGCGGCGTTGCGGCAGAGCGCCTCGAGCGCGGCCTTCGAGGCGGCGTACGCGGGATAGGGCATCGACTCGCGCCCCGCCAGCGAGCCGATGAGCACGACCGAGGCGCCCTCGCCGAACGTGGCCAGCGCGTGCTTGCAGCCAAGGAAGTGCGACCGCAGGTTCACGGCCATCACGCGGTCCCAGTCCTCGACGCTCGTGCCCTCGAAGCCCAGGCCCGCGCCGATGCCGACGTTCATCACGAGGCCGTCGAGCCCGCCGAGGCCCGAACGCGCCTCGTCGAACATCCGCGCGACGTCGTCCTCGTCGGCGGCGTCGCCCGTGACCGCGATCCCCGTCCCGGCTTCGCGGACCAGCGCGAGCGTCGCCTCGGCGCTCGCGGCGTCGAGATCGGCGACGGCGACCGCGGCGCCCTCGCGCGCGAGCAGCACCGACATCGCGCGGCCGTTGCCGGGCGGCGGGTCCTCGATCCCGTAGTCCTGCTGCCCGCCGCCCACGACGAGCACGCGCCGCCCGCTGAGCCGCCCGGCCACGGACGGCACAGTACTCGCGGTCACGCCATTGCGACCGCCGCGGCCGCCGCGGGCTTGGCGACGTAGTACTGGCGCAGCAGCCGCGAGAACGGGTTCGCCCTGACGCCCTCGCGCGTCAGCCCGATGCCCGCGCAGTACTTGCTGCAGCTCACCGGCCGGGCCCCGAGCCGTCGCAGGTGGCGGTCGACGGCGCCGCGGCCGTTGGCCGACTTGCTCTCGATGATCGCGTGGCCTTCGGCCAGCCTCGCCGTGCCGAAGTCCAGCGAGAAGTCACACGTCACCCGCTCGGCCCCCGCTTGCGCGGCCAGCGTCAGCCGCTGGTAGGTCATCGGCAGCACCGGCTCGAGCGGCCGCTCGAGCCCGCAGCCGTACGTCTCGCGCAGCACGCGGTCGGCGAACTCCTGCGCGTCGGCGGTCATGACGCCGTGCCCCGAGCCGTCGATCGGCAGCTGGTGCTTGACGGTGCGGCCGCGCAGCCCCTTGAGCTTGAGCTCGAAGACGTGGCGCCCCGTGTCCACGTAGCGGCGCGAGCGGCACTTGAAGCGGCGCCGCCGGCGCTGCAGGTGGGCGCGGTAGAGGTCCAGCTCCTCGGAGTCGAAGTAGACCGTGTGGTAGGTGAACAGCCGCCGCCCGTCGATCTCGAGGACGAGGAAGTCGTCCTCGAGCCGCTCGAACAGGGCGGAGACGGTGGGCGCGTCGATGATGTACTTGTTGTCGACCCTGCTCAGCAGCGCCGCGCGCGCGTTGAGCTCGTCGAGTCCGATGGGCGCGAAGCGCGCCGCCTGGGCGGTCATGCCGCCACGGGCAGCTCGGCCCGCTCGTGCTCGCGCTTCAGGAACGAGATCGTCAGGCGCGTGACCTCGCGCACGTAGTCGATCTCGGCGATCGTGAAGTCCACGACGCGCACGCCGAGCCGCTGCTCGAGGTCCGCGCGCAGGGCGGCGTCGTCGTCGTGGATGCGGTCCAGCGTGATCTCGCGCTTCTGCGGGGCCGGCCCCATCCACGGGTGGCCGATGATCGCGACGGCGATGAGCACGACGGCGTCGAGCATCGCGGTGAAGGGCAGGTCGGCGTCGGCGACGCCGTTGACCAGGGCGAGCACCAGCGCGACGAAGAAGTAGCCGAGCTCGGCGTTGCCGAACGGCTCGGACCGCAGCCGGATGATGGAGAGCATCGCGAAGAGCCCGAAGCCGATCGCCGTCGCCGACGCCGAGGTCGAGATCACCGTGAGCACGATGACCAGGCCCAGGTTGAACAGGCTGAAGACCATCAGCAGGTCGCGGCGCGCATGACCGCGCACGTGCAGGGCGAACCAGAAGACCGCAAGCGCGGCGACGTCCAGACCGAGACGCGCCGCGAAGTGCAGGTAGTCGATGGTGGCGGGGGTTGGGGGCTTCACGACGGGCTCCTTGGTGACGGGGGCAGGGGCCACCTCGGAGCTTTCACAACCCGTACACATGCGACGGTGACCCTGGTCACCGGACGAGCGTGACGCTCGGGCCGGCACCAGGGACAACGTCCGTCCGCGGGCGGCGCCGTTACGCGAGCACGGGCTCCGCCGGGGCGCCGACCTCGGCCGCCACGACCGGGTGCACGATCCGCCCGCCGGCCACGTTGAGCCCGGCGGCCAGGCCCCGATCGGCCTCCAGCGCGCCGTCGACGCCGCAGCCGGCGAGCGCGAGGACGTAGGGCAGCGTCGCGTTGGTCAGCGCCTGCGTCGAGGTGACCGGCACCGCGCCGGGCATGTTGGCGACGCAGTAGTGGACCACGCCGTCGACCTCGTAGGTGGGCTCGGCGTGCGTGGTCGGGCGCGACGTCTCGAAGCAGCCGCCCTGGTCGATCGAGATGTCGACGAGGACCGCTCCGGGGCGCATGCGGGCGAGGTGCTCGCGCCGGACCAGGCGCGGCGCCCGGGCGCCCTTGACGAGCACCGCGCCGATCACCAGGTCGGCCTCGGCCAGCGCCTCCTCGACGGCGAGCGACGAGGCGAAGCGCGTCGTCACGCGGCCGGCCAGCTCGGCGTCGAGCTCGCGCAGCCGCGCGATCGAGCGGTCCATCACGACGACCTCGGCGCCCATGCCCGCGGCGACGCGCGCCGCGCCGGTGCCCGCGACGCCGCCGCCGATGACCACGACGCGCGCCGGCGCGACGCCGGGCACGCCGCTCATGAGCACCCCGCGGCCGCCGCCCGGCGCGACCAGCGCGGCGGCGCCGACCTGGGCGGCGATCCGCCCGGCGACCTCGCTCATCGGCGCGAGCAGCGGCAGGCGGCCGTGCTCGTCCTCGACGGTCTCGTAGGCGATGCACGTCGCGCCCGAGCGGCACAGGCCGTGCGCGAGCTCGGGGTCGGGCGCGAGGTGCAGGTAGGTGAAGAGCGTGTGCTCGGGGCGCAGCAGGGCGACCTCGCCCGGCTGGGGCTCCTTGACCTTGACGATCAGCTCGGCGCCGTCGAAGACGTCCTCGGCGGTCGCCACCACCGTCGCTCCCTGCAGCGCGTACGCCTCGTCCGGGATGCGGCTCCCCGCGCCCGCGCCGGCCTGGACGAGCACCTCGTGCCCGTGCGCGATGAGCTCGCGCGCGCCGGCGGGCGTGAGGGCGACCCGCCCCTCCTGCTGCTTGATCTCCGTGGGCACCCCGACTCTCATCTCAGTCCTCCAGCTCGGCCGCTCGATCGGTCGGGCGATCGTTCCGGCCGCCGCCCGGGGACGCCATCGGAGCGGCCACGAACCTCGCAGCCGCGGTTTGGAGGATCCACGGTCGCGCGCGGCGCGCGCGAGCGCCAGGGTGCAAGGCATGTCCACCGCACCGTCACGCCTCTGGCACCCGTTCGCCGACATGGGCGCCGTCCGATCCTCCAGGTTCGTCGTGAGCGCGGCCGAGGACGTCTGGGTCTTCGACGCCGACGGTCGCCGCTACCTCGACGCGACCGCCGCCCTCTGGTACGCGAACGCCGGCCACGGCCGGCGCGAGATCACCGACGCGATCGCCGGGCAGCTCTCGACCCTCGAGGCGTACTCGACGTTCGGCGACTTCGCCAACGAGCCGGCGCTGGCGCTGGCCGACCGGCTCGCCGCCCTGGCGCCGGTCCCCGGCGCGCGCGTGTTCCTGGGGAGCGGCGGCAGCGACGGCGTCGACACCGCCGCCAAGCTCGCGCGCCGCTACTGGCACGCCGTCGGCGCCCCGGAGCGCGCGCACATCATCGGCCGCGCCGGCGCCTACCACTGCAGCCACGGGTACGGCACCGCGCTCGCCGGGATCCCGGCCAACCGCGAGGGCTTCGGCGACCTGCTGGCCGGCAGCTCGCGCGTCGCGTATGACTCGGTCGCCGACCTCGAGGCGGCGTTCGAGCGCGTCGGCCCCGAGCGCGTGGCCGCCTTCTTCCTAGAGCCGGTCATCGGCGCCGGCGGCGTCCTCCCGCCGCCGGACGGCTACGTCGAGTCGGTCGCCGCGCTGTGCCGGAAGGCCGGCGTGCTGCTGGTCGTCGACGCGGTGATCTGCGCCTTCGGGCGGCTGGGCACGTGGTTCGGGATCGAGCGCTGGGGCGTCGAGCCCGACATGATCGTCTTCGCGAAGGGCGTGACCAGCGGCTACCTGCCGCTGGGCGGCGTGGTCGTCTCCGGGCGCGTCGCCGAGCCGTTCTGGGCGCTCCCGGGCGGCCCGGTCTTCCGCCATGGCGCCACGTACGCGGGGCATCCGGCCTGCTGCGCCGCCGCGCTCGCCAACCTCGACCTCCTGGAGCGCGAAGGGCTGCTGGCGCGCGGGCGCGAGCTCGAGGGCGACCTGGTGGGCGCGCTCGAGCCGCTGGCCGCGCACGCGCTCGCCCGCGGGGTCCGCGGCGGCGTCGGCCTGCTCGCCGCGCTCGAGCTCGAGCCGGGCGTCGTGCAGGAGGTCTTCCGGCGCGCGCGCAACCACGGCGTGATCGTGCGCCCGCTGGGCACGAGCATCGCGGTCTCGCCGCCGCTCACCGCGACGCGCGAGCACTTCGGGCTCATCACCGAGGCGCTCGGCCGCGCGCTCGACGAGACGCTCGCGGCGTTGCCCGCCGCGCGGGCGGCCTGACCGCGCCACCCGCTGGCCGGGCGGGCCGCATGCGCGTAGGCTGCGCACGAGAATGTGGAGGAGGGGATGGATGCTCGTCGTGGCGGTGGTCGTCGCGGCGCTGCTCGCGCCCGCGGTCGCGGTCGCCAGGCCGCTGCACCATCCGCGCCTCGCGCAGGTGCGCCCGCGCGCGTTCGCGTCGTGCGCGGACCTGGTCGGCTACGCGGGACGCCACTTCGCGGTCACGCACGGGATCCCCGCTCGGGGCGTCGCGACGCTCGTCCAGCCCACGCCAATGCCCTTCCCCGCCGAGGGCGCGCCGCAGGGCTCCGCCCCGGCCGCGCCGGTGGCGGCCGAGCCCACGGCCGGGACGACCTTCTCCACCACCAACAACCAGGAGGAGGGCGTCGACGAGCCCGACATCGTCAAGACGGACGGCACGACGATCTTCGCGGTCGCTCAGGGCAAGCTGTTCGCGGTGGACGCCGGCGGACCCGAGCCCCGGCTCGTCGGCTCGCTCGACCTCGGCCCGACCGGCTGGGGCGCCCAGCTGCTGTTGCGCGGCAGCCGGCTGATCGTCATCTCGGGCGGAGGACCGGTCCCGGTCGCCATCGGCGCGCCCACCGGCCCGGGGCCGCAGCCGGCGGCCGCCGCCGCGATCGCGCCGTACCCGATCGCCGCCAAGACCGTCGTGACCGAGGTCGACGTGCACGACCCCGCAGCGATGAAGGTGGCACGGACGATGACGATCGACGGCACGTACGTCGACGCGCGCCAGAACGGCTCGACCGCCCGCGTCGTGATCTCGTCGACCCCGCGCGCCGTCGGCGAGGCGGCCACGCGCGGCGAGCCGAAGGGCTGGGTCCCCGCACGCCGCTTCCGCAGCTCGATCACCGGCCGCCACTACGTGCGCGCGGTCGCCGCCTGCCGGACCGTCCGCCGGCCGGTCCATTTCTCGGGCCTGGGCATGCTCACGATCCTCACGATCGACCTGGACCGCGGGCTGTGGGCAGCCGACTCCGACGCGCTGATGGCCGACGCGCAGGTCGTCTACGGGTCGCCCGCCGGCCTGTACGTGGCCACGCAGAAGTGGATCGATCCCGCGACGCCCGCCGATCAGGTGCCGTCCGAGCCGAGCACGGTCATCCACCGCTTCGACGTCAGCGATCCCGACCGCACGACGTTCGCCTCCAGCGGGGAGGTCCGCGGCTACCTGCTCAACCAGTTCTCGCTCTCCGAGTACCGCGGCCATCTGCGCGTGGCGACGACGAGCCGCCCGGCGTGGTGGCCGGGCGCTGAGCCGGAGCCCGGCGAGAGCCTGGTGACGGTGCTCGACGAGCGCGGCCCGTTGCTCGTCCCGGTCGGTCAGGTCGCCGGGCTGGGCAAGGGCCAGCAGATCTACTCCGTGCGCTTCCTCGGCGACACCGGCTACGTCGTCACGTTCCGGCGCATCGACCCGCTGTACACCATCGACCTCAGCACGCCGACCGCGCCGCGCGTCGCCGGCCAGCTCGAGCTCGAGGGCTACTCGGCCTACCTGCACCCGGCCGGCCCGGGGCTGCTGCTGGGGATCGGCCGCAACGTGTCGGCGAACGAGCCCTCCGGCGTCCAGGTCGAGCTCTTCGACGTCTCCGACGCCAGCGCGCCCAAGCTGCTGCAGCGGGCGACGCTGGGCGCCGGCTCGTCCTCGGAGGTCGACTACGACCACCACGCGTTCCTGTTCTGGCCGCGCACCCGGCTCGCGGTCCTGCCGGTGCAGGTCTACGACCGCGACCAGCCCTTCGCCGGCGCGATCGGCTACCGCGTCGACCGGTCGGGGATCGCGGAGGCCGGCCGCCTCGCCCACGACGCCGTCGACGGCTACCTGCAGCCGATCCGCCGCTCGATCGTCATCGGCGACCGCCTCTTCACGGTGTCGGACGCCGGTGCGATGGCCTCCGACCTCACCACCCTCGCGCGCCAGGCCTACGTGGCGTTCCCGCGAGCGGGGTAGTCCGCCCCGACCCAACCCGCGACCGCCGAGTGCCAGCCGGCCTTGACCCGATCGAGGCCGA
Source organism: Actinomycetota bacterium (assembly GCA_005888335.1). The sequence goes on along the minus strand of VAWY01000127.1, from coordinate 26,691 downwards.
AGCCGCGCTCGAGGCGCAGGTGCCGGAACAGCGTGGGGGAGAGCAGCGCGAGGAGCGCCTCAGCCGCGATCTCGGCGTCGCAGCCGGGGTTGGCCTCGCGCAGCAGCAGGGCCAGGTGCGTGCGGCGGAAGGCGTAGGGCCCGAGGTCGAAGTGGTGTCCGCGCTCGGCCTCCCAGAGCAGCTCGTAGTGCTGCTCGAGGTGGTCGAGCATCGCGTCGCCGAAGGCGCACAGCCGGTCGGCCGCCTCCGCGCCGGGGCCGAGCGGCGGCTCGCCGCGGATGATCGCCTCCTGCAGCACGCGCTCGCGCTCGTCGAGCAGCGCGTAAGCGAGGCTCGCGCGATCGCCGAAGCGCCGGTACAGCGTGCCCTTGCCGACGCACGCCGCGCGGGCGACGTCGTCCATCGACACGTGCTCGACGCCGCGCTCGGCGAACAGCGCCTGAGCCGCTTCGAGGATCTTGCGGCGGTTGCGGGCGGCGTCCGCGCGCTCCTGCGCGTCGCCGCCCGGCTGGGTCACCGGCAGGTCGAAGGCCATCGTGGCCATCCTGCCAGGCCCTACGCGGCGCGGGCCAGGTCCTCCAGAGGCGCTGCGGTCTCCCGCACGAGCGCGTCGACGGCGCCGGTGAGCAGCGCGTGCACCTCGGGGTCGGCGAGGCGGTCCTCGCCGTCGGCGAAGGCGGTGTCGGCCTGGCCGACCGGGACCTCCTCCTCGAGGGCATGCGCGCCGGCCGTTCGCAGGACCTTGCGCAGCTCGGCCTGCGCCCACACCGCGCCGAACAGGCCGGTGGTGGCGCCGACGACGAGCGAGGGCTTGCCCTTCAGCGCCGTGGTGGCGCGAGGCCGCGAGGCCCAGTCGATCGCGTTCTTGAGCGCTCCGGGGACGGAGCCGTTGTATTCGGGGGTGGCGATGAGGAGCGCGTCGGCTCCGGCGATGGCCTCGCGCAGCGCGCGCACCGCCTCGGGCGCCGGGTCGACGTCGAGGTCCTCGTCGTAGGGGGGCACGTCACGCAGCCCCTCCCACAGCTCGAGCTCCCACCCGGGCGGCAGCTCGGCGGCTGCCGCCCGGAGCAGGCGAGCGTTGTGGGAGTCGCGGCGCAGGCTGCCCGAGATTCCCAGGACGCGCATGGCTAGGCCTGGGCCTGCAGCTCGAGGTGGACCGTCAGCGTGACCTGCTCGGCGAGGATGTTGCCGCCCTTGGGCAGCGGCGCGTTCCAGGTCATGCCGAACTGGGTGCGGTCGATGTCCGCGCTGAGCTCGAGCGCGGCGACCTCGCCGCCCCACGGGCCCTCGGCGGGCGGCGTCCACGTCCCGGTGGCGACGACCTCGCGGGTGATCCCCTTGATCGTCAGCTCGCCGCGGACGGTGGCGGTGCCGTCGTCGGCCAGGTCGACCGCCGTCGAACGGTAGGTGACCTCGGGGTGGGCGTCGGCGGCGAAGAAGTCCTCGCCGAGGACGTGCGCGCGGAAATCGGCCGGGCTGACGATCGAGATCGACTCGACCTTGGCGCGCCCGTCGAGGACGCCGTCGGCGAGCGTCGCGTCGACGTCGGAGAACGTCCCGCGGAACGTGGAGACGCCCATGTGGCGGACGGCGAAGCCGAACGACGAGTGGACGGGATCGGCCTTGAAGGTCCCGTTGAGCGGCTGGGTGGCGGTGGTCATCGAAGTGCCTCCTGGATCGGAAATCGGACCGCAGTCCGGTTGATGCCGCAACCACTATAGCGGACTGCGGTCCGGTTTCAACCCCTCCCCGCCACCACCCCCGCCGAGGCCCTGGCGATCGCCCACGCCTCGCGCGCGGCGACGACGAGCACGGACACCTCCGACCCCGCGCTCGCCACGTCCGCGTCCGGTCGCGACGCGGCGTTGCGGCCGGCGTCGACCTCGACGCCCAGGAACGCGAACGGCTCGAGGGCGGCGGCGCGGACCGCGGGCGCGTGCTCGCCGACGCCACCCGTGAACACGACGGCGTCGAGGCCGCCGAGCGCGGGGAGCATCGCGCCGATGCCGCGCCGCAGGCGATGGATGTACACATCGAAGGCCAGGCGCGCCCGCGGCTCGCCGCGCTCGCGCGCGGCGAGCACCTCGCGCAGGTCCCCGGCGCCGCCGGCCAGGCCGGCCAGGCCGGAGCGGCGGTTGAGCAGGTCGTCGAGCGCGTCCGGCGAGGCGCCGGACGAGCGCAGCAGGTGCAGCAGCAGGCCGGGGTCGACCGATCCCGACCGCGTGGCCATGGGCAGGCCCTCCATCGGGGTGAAGCCCATGGTCGTGTCGACGCTGCGCCCGCCCCGCACCGCGGCGAGCGAGCAGCCGCTGCCCAGGTGGCAGCTGATCAGCCGCAGCTCCGCGAGATCGCGGCCGAGCAGACGCGCGGCGCGGTGCGCGACGTACTCGTGGTTGATGCCGTGGAAGCCGAAGCGGCGCAGGCCTTCGTCGAGCCACTCGTGCGGGCCGGCGTACGCGTAGGCGGCCGGCGGCAGCGCGGCGTGGAACGCGGTGTCGAAGACCGCGACCTGCGTAAGGCCGGGGCCGAGGACGCGCTCGGCGGCCTCGACCCCGTCCAGCGCCGCCGCGTTGTGCAGCGGCGCCGAGACCGACAGCGTGGCGATCTGCTCCTTGACGTCATCCGAGATCGCCGTCGGCTCGCGGTAGCGCTCGCCGCCGTGGACGACGCGATGGCCGACGACGTCGACCGCGCCCGGAAGCTGCTCGAGCACCCGCCGCGCCGCCGCGCCCGCCGGCTCGCCAGGGGCGGCGTCGACCTGCATCCGCCAGACCGGCTCCGGCGGCGCGGCGAGCGGCCGGGCCGGCTCGAGCTCGTAGACCGAGGCCTTCAGCGAGCTCGAGCCGGCGTTGAGGGCCAGCGCTCTCACGGCCACGCCCACTGCGCCACCTCGGGCAGGTCGGTGCCGTGGAGGTGGACGTACTCCTTGTGCTCGACGAGCTTGTCGCGCATCGCCTGGCGGACGTGGTCGGCGCGCGCCCCGAGGCCGGGGACGCGGTCGATGACGTCGCAGACGAGCCCGAACCGGTCGATCTCGTTGCGCACGGCCATGTCGAACGGGGTGGTCGTCGTGCCCTCCTCCTTGTAGCCGCGCACGTGGAGGTTGGCGTGGTTGGTCCGCCGGTAGGTCAGGCGGTGGATCAGCCACGGGTAGCCGTGGAAGTTGAACAGCACCGGCTTGTCGGTCGTGAAGATGCGGTCGAACTCGGCGTCCGAGAGCCCGTGCGGGTGCTCGGACCGCGGCTGCAGCGCCATCAGGTCGACGACGTTGACCACGCGCACGCGCAGGTCGGGGAAGTGGCCGCGCAGCAGGTCGACCGCGGCGAGCGTCTCCATCGTCGGGACGTCCCCCGCGCAGGCCATCACGACGTCGGGCTCGCCGCCCTGGTCGTTGCTCGCCCAGTCCCAGATCCCGGCGCCCTTGCTGACGTGCCGGATGGCGGCCTCCATGTCGAGGTACTGCGGCGCGGGCTGCTTGCCGGCCACGACCACGTTGACCAGGTTGCGGCTGCGCAGGCAGCGGTCGGCGACGACCAGCAGCGTGTTGGCGTCCGGCGGCAGGTAGACCCGCACGACGTCGGCCTTCTTGTTGACGACGTGGTCGATGAACCCGGGGTCCTGGTGGCTGAAGCCGTTGTGGTCCTGGCGCCAGACGTGCGAGGTCAGCAGGTAGTTCAGCGACGGGATCGGGCGCCGCCAGGGCAGCTCGCGCGTGGTCTTCAGCCACTTCGCGTGCTGGTTGAACATCGAGTCGACGATGTGGATGAACGCCTCGTAGCTCGAGAACAGCCCGTGGCGGCCGGTGAGCAGGTAGCCCTCCAGCCAGCCCTGGCAGGTGTGCTCGGAGAGGATCTCCATGACCCGGCCGTCGGCCGCGAGGTGCTCGTCTTCGGGCGTCGCCTCGGCCAGCCAGGTCTTGCCGGTCACGTCGTAGACGGCGTCGAGGCGGTTGGAGGCGTTCTCGTCGGCGCCGAACAGCCGGAAGTTGCGCTGTCCGAGGTTCAGGCGCATGACGTCGCGCAGCAGCGAGCCGACGACGCGCGTGGCCTCGGCGGTGGTCGCGCCCGGCCGGGGCACGTCGACGGCGTAGCGGCGGAACTCGGGCATGCGCAGGTCGCGCATCACGGCGCCGCCGTTGGCGTGCGGGTTGGCGCCCATACGCCGGGCTCCCGCCGGCGCCAGCTCGGCGAGCTCGGCGATCAGCGCGCCGTCGTCGTCGAAGAGCTCCTCGGGGCGGTAACTGCGCAGCCACCGCTCGACCTCCTCGAGCCGCGCAGGATTGCCTGCGATGTCGGCCAGCGGCACCTGGTGCGAGCGCCAGTGGTCCTCGACCTTGCGCCCGTCGATCTCCGCAGGGCCGGTCCAGCCCTTCGGGGTGCGCAGGACGATCATCGGCCAGCGCGGCCGCTGCGTCGCGCCGCCGGCGCGCGCCGCGTGCTGGATGGCCTGGATCTCGTCGACCGTCGCATCGAGCGCGGCGGCGAGCCCCTGGTGCACGGCGGCGGGATCCGACCCCTCGACGAAGCGCGGCGCCCAGCCGTACCCCTCGAGCAGGGAGCGCAGCTCGTCGCGCGGGATCCGGTCCAGCAGCGTCGGGTTGTGGATCTTGTAGCCGTTGAGGTGCAGGATCGGCAGGACCGCCCCGTCGCCGGCCGGGTCGAGGAACTTGTTCGAGTGCCAGCTCGCGGCCAGCGGGCCGGTCTCGGCCTCGCCGTCGCCCACGACGCAGGCGACGATCAGGTCCGGGTTGTCGTAGGCGGCGCCGAAGGCGTGCGAGAGCGCGTAGCCGAGCTCGCCGCCCTCATGGATGGAGCCGGGGATCTCGGGCGCGACGTGGCTCGGGATGCCGCCGGGGAACGAGAACTGCTTGAACAGCCGGCGCATCCCCTCCTCGTCGGCCGAGACGTCCGGGTAGATCTCGCCGTAGCTGCCCTCGAGGTAGGTGTTGGCGACGATCGCCGGGCCGCCGTGCCCGGGGCCGATGACGTAGATCATGTTGAGGTCGCGCCCCTTGATGACCCGGTTGAGGTGCGCGTAGACGAGGTTCAACCCCGGCGTCGTGCCCCAATGGCCCAGCAGCCGCGGCTTGACGTGCTCGAGCGTGAGCGGCTCGCGCAGCAGCGGGTTGTCGAGCAGGTAGATCTGCCCGACGGACAGGTAGTTGGCCGCCCGCCAGTAGGCGTTCAGCCGGTCCAGCTCGGCGGGGGCCAGCGGTCCGTCGACCCGTGCGGCGGTCGCCGGCGCGTCCAGCGTCGGTACAGCGTGCAAGGCGAACTCCTCTCCTCGGTTCGATCGGCGCCAGCGAAGCAGCGAACGCGCGCCGCTGCCGGGTTGGGACGCCGAACAACCCCCGGACGGGGGGACGACGACTAGGGTCCCGCGCCGGTCTCGTGCGCACCCTCGTCGTCTCCGACCTGCACCTCGGCGCCCGTCTCGGGCGCGACGTCCTGCGCGAGCGCAGCGCGCTGGCGGCGCTGCTCGACGCGCTCGACGGCGTCGACCGGCTCGTGCTCCTCGGCGACACGGTCGAGCTCCTCGAGGGCCGCCCGCGCTCGGCGATGGCCGTCGCCGAGCCGGTGCTGCGGGCGCTCGGGGGCGCGCTCGGGCCCGATCGCGAGGTGGTCGTCGTGCCGGGCAACCACGACCGCGAGCTCATCCACCGCTGGCTCGACGCCCACGCCGGCGCGCTCGGCGTCGACACGGTCGTGCCGCCCGGCGCGAGCCGGGAGCTGGCCGCCGTCGTCGACTGGCTGGCCCCGGCGCGGGTCACGGTCCGCTACCCGGGCGTCTGGCTCGCCGACGGGGTGTGGGGCACGCACGGCCACTACCTGGACCGCCACCTGCTGCCGGAGTCCGCCTTCGGCATCGCGCGCGGGCTGCTCGGGCGCCGGCCGCGCGACCTGTTGAGCGCCGCCGACTACGAGAAGGGGCCGCATCTCACCGGCCTGGAGGCGTTCCTGACCGGCCACCTGCCGCGCGTGCTCAGCGCGCTGCTCGACGACCTCGCCGGCGGTCTGCGCGCCGGCGCGATGACGCGCTCGCCCGCCGTCGTCCACGGCCGCCTGGTCCGCGGCCTGGCGCCGGTCGCCGCGCACGCGCTCGGGATCCAGATGCGCCGCGCGGCGATCCCCGCGCTCGCGCAGGTCGTGGCCCACCTGAACGCCGACGCGGACGCGGTCGTCTTCGGCCACGTGCACCGCCTCGGCCCGCGCGCGGCCGACGATCCGGCGGAGTGGGCGGGTCTGGAGGGCGCGCCGCGCATCTACAACACGGGCTGCTGGGTGCACGAGCCGCTCCTGCTCGCCCGCGCGCGGCCGCCGCACCCGTACTGGCCGGGCGGGGCGGTCCTCGTCGACGGCGGCGAGCCGCGAGCGCTGTCGCTGCTCGAGGACCAGGCTTAGCGTCAGTCGTCGAGCGCGCCGATGTCGACGTCGTCCGAGAAGCCCCACACACCGGGGGTGGTGAAGGCCGACCCGCCGGACGTCAGGACGGCGTAGCTCGCGCCGCTCGGGCTGCCGGCGCGCCGTGCGGTCACGACGACCAGGTCCGTGCGGCCCTCGCTCGTGACGTCCCCGCTCAGGAAGCGCGACCCGGCGACGTCGACATCGTCGGCGCCGCCCCAGACGCTCGGGGCGTTGAAGGCGGAGCCGCTGGACGTCAGGACCGTGTACGTCGCGCCGCTCGGGCTGCCGGCGCGCCGGGCCGTGACGGCGAGCAGGTCCTCGTTGCCGTCGTTGTTGAAGTCGCCGCCGAGGAAGCGCGAGCCGGCCACGTCGACGTCGTCGGCCGAGCCCCACGCAGCCGCGGCGTTGAGCTTGGAGCCGGTCGACGTCAGGACCCGGTAGTCCGCGCCGCTCGGCGCGGCGGCCCGCCGCGGCGTGACCGCGATGACGTCCGTGCGACCGTCGCCGGTGAGATCGGTCGTGACGAAGCGCGACGCCGAGACGTCGACGTCGTCGGCCGAGGCCCAGAGGCCGGCGTTGGTGAAGCCCGAGCCGGTGGAGACGAGCGCGGTGAAGTCGGCGCCGCTCGGGTGCCCGGCGCGCCGGGGCGTGACGACGATCAGGTCGTCGCGGCTGTCGTTGGTCAGGTCGCCGACGAGGAAGCGCGACGCGGAGACGTCGACGTCCTCCGAGAAGCTCCACGCTCCGGCGCTCGCGAGCTTGGAGCCGTCGGAGATCAGCACGGTGTACGTGGCGCCGCTGGGGTGCCCGTCGTGGCGGGCCGTGACGACGAGGAGATCCTCCTTGCCGTCGTTGTTGAAGTCGCCGCTCTCGAAGCGCGAGCTGGGGACGTCGACGTCGTCGGCCGACGCCCACACCCCGGCCGCGGTCAGGCCCGAGCCTGTCGACGTCAGGACCCGGTAGTCGGCGCCGCTCGGGCGTCCGGCCCGCTTGGCGGTGACGACGAGCGCGTCGTCGCGCCCGTCGTTGTCGAAGTCGCCGGTCTCAAAGCGCGAGCCGGTCGGGCAGCCGGCGTTGGCCGGCGCGCCGGCCTGCAGCGGGCACGCGTCGGCGGCGTCGGGCACGCCGTCGCCGTCGGTGTCGGCCGCCGCGCCGGGAGCGCCCGGTCCGGCGCCGGGCGAGCCGGCATTGGTGCCCGGCCGGTAGATGTAGCCGGCGATCTCGGTCGCGCGGACGCGGCGGCCCAGCGAGACCAGGCCCGGGACCCAGTTGGCCTCGTCGACGACGACGGTCTTGCCGCCCCGGGCGACCGAGCCGACGTAGGCGACATGGCCGTGCAGCCGGTCGGCGCCACCGGCGCCCGCGCGCCAGACGGCGATCGCGCCGGCCGCCGGCGTCGTGCCCTCGGCGGCCTTCGCGCGCGCCTCGGCGAGCCACTTGCGCGCGTCGCCGTGGACGACGCCGTTGAGATCGGGGCGCCGGCCCAGCGCGTACCACGTCGACTGCCCGGCGAGCCTGAAGAGCGGGTCGTCGGTGAAGCAGACCGTCCCGCCGCCGACGACGTGGCCGCAGGACCGGCCGAGGGCGCCGCCGGCGTTGGCCAGGAACGTTCCCTGCAGGACCTCGGTCGAACTGTGGGCGACGAGCGCGCCGCCGCCCCGGCCGCGGCTGATCGTCAGATGCCGCCGCGCGCGGCGGGCTCCGCGCCGGCTGCCCTTCTGGCACGTCGCGGTGAAGCGCCACAGCCCGCTCGGGCCGTTGCCCGGCACCTGCCAGCGCAGGCGCCCGCGCCCCCGGGCGTCGGTCGCGAGCGGCGGGAAGACGGTGCGCCGGCCGGCGACGCCGACCGCGAGCCGGCACGTCGCGCGCGGCGCCGAGCGCACCGCCATCGTCAGCGACCGCTGGTTGGCGGTCAGCGAGGGGATGGCGCTGAGGCGCACGGGCGCGCGGCCGCCCTTGGCCGCCTCCGCGGGAGCTCCGGCCCCGGCCGCCACGCCGCAGCCGACCGCCACGGCGATCACGGCGCGGACCCGGGGGGACATGGGGTGAACGTACAGCGGACCGCTGCGCTCCCGGGGGGCAAAATGTCCCCTGGGCGGCGGAGGCTAGGCGACCTTCAGCGCGGGACGCTCCGTCCGGTCGGCCAGTTCGAGCGCGACGGCCAGGAACGCCTTCGCCGCGGCCGGCTGCCGGCGCGCCGCGCGCCACACCAGCGCGACGGGCCAGGTGAAGCGCTCGGGCCCGATCGGGCGCAGGGCGATCGCCGGCCCCTCCTGCTCGGCGACCGAGCGCGGGATCACCGCGAGGCCGAGGCCCTTGCTGACCAGCGCGCGGACCGCGGCCATCTCGGTGCAGATGAACGCGTTGCGCGGGGCGAGGCCGCGGTCGGCCATCGTGCGCTCGAGGCGCCGGCGCAGCGCCGAGTTCTCGCGGTAGGCGATGAGGTCCTCGCCCGCGAGCTGCTCGAAGGTCACGTGGCCGCCGCGGGTGAGCGGGTGGTTCGTCGGGACGGCGACGACGAACTCCTCTTCCCAGATGAGCGTCGCGGCGTACTCGTCGCCGAGCGTGTCCGGCTCGACCGCGGTGAACGCGCAGTCCAGCTCGTCGGCGCGCAGCCGGGCCAGCAGGTCGTCCTGGGTGTCCTCGACCATGTTGATCGCCACGCCCGGGTGGCGCCGCCGGAACTCGGCGAGCATCTCGGCGAGGTCGTAGGGACCGGTCGGGTACATGCCGCCGATCCGCAGCTCGCCGCGCACGAGCCCGGTCAGCTCGCCGAGCTCGGAGTGCAGGCCGTCGACCTCGCGCAGCACGCGGTGCGCGTAGCCGAGGATCACCTCGCCCTCGGGGGTCAGCTCGACCGAGCGGCTCGAGCGGCGGAAGACCTCGACGCCGAGCTCCTGCTCGAGGCGCCGGATCTGCTGGGACACCGCCGACTGGGCCAGGTGCAGCTCCTCGGCGGCTCTCGAGAACGAGCCGTGGCGCGCCACGGCGGCGATCGTGCGCAGGTGACGGAGCTCCATGGCGCCCATCCAAGCACGCCCCGCCCGCGCGACCTAGTCGAAGTGCTGACGCGATGCATCAGCGGCTGTGATGGATCGCGCGCGGCGATCAGGCCGAGTCGCGGCCGGGTAGCTTCCGGCTGATGGCCGGCCGGGCCCCCCTTTGGCGCCGCGCCTTCGACGCCGTCGAGAAGCCGCTCGGCGACACGCTCGCGTCGGGCGCGCGCAGCGGCGCGTTCGCCGACGTCCTGGCCGTCGCGCTGCGCGTCAACCGCCGCCTGCAGCGCGAGGTGGAGCGCCGCACGCGGCGCGCGCTGCACTTCGCCAACCTGCCGGCGGCGACGGACGTGCGGCGCCTGACCCAGCAGGTCACCGAGCTCCAGCGCCAGGTCCGCGCGCTGCAGCGCGAGCTCGAGCGGGCGACCGACGGCAAGCCCCGCAAGCCGCCGGCGAGGCGCTGACGGTGGCGGTCTCGCTCGCGCCCGACGACCTCCTGCGCCGCGTCGAGGGCGACGTGCGCCGGGCGATCCGGCGCGGGCGCAACGGCCTGCGCTACGCGGCCGGGACGGATCGCCCGAAGGTCGGGCTGACGCCCAAGGACGTCGTCTGGAAGCGCGACAAGGCCGAGCTCTGGCGCTACCGCAGCGAGGCGGTGCAGTACGCGCCGCCGGTGGTGGTCGTGCACAGCCTCGTGAGCCGCAGCTACGTGCTCGACCTGCACCCGCGCAACAGCGCGGTGCGGTTCTGGCTCGACGCGGGGCTCGACGTGATGCTGCTCGACTGGGGCGTGGCCGACGCCGTCGAGGCCGAGAACACGCTCGAGACCTACGCCGACCACTACCTGCCCGAGGCGGTCGACGCGGCGCGCGAGGCGGCGGGGACCGACGACGTGACGCTGCTCGGCTACTGCTTCGGCGGCGTGCTCAGCGTGCTCTCGGTCGCCCGCAACCCGGAGATGCCGGTGCGCAACCTGGCCGTCATGGCCACGCCGGTGGACTACGCCGGGATGCGCTCCCTGACCGGCCTGATCCGCGAGGGGCGCCTCGACCCGGACGAGCTCGTCGACGAGACGGGCAACGTGCCGCCCGAGGCGATCGAGAACGCGTTCCGGCTGCTGCGGCCGACCGGTGATCTCGCGTCCTACGCCACGCTCTGGCAGCACCTGTGGAACGACGAGTACGTCGAGGGCTACCAGGCGATGGCGCAGTGGACGCGCGACCACGTGCCGTTCCCGGGGGCGACGTTCCGCCAGACCGTCGGGCAGCTCGTGCGCGAGAACGCGCTCGTCGAGGGAACCCTGCGCCTCGGGGGGACGCCCGTCGACCTCGGCGCGATCAAGGTCCCGTTCCTGAACGTCATGGCCGAGCACGACCACATCGTCCCGATCGCCGCCGCGCAGCCGCTGACCGGCCTCGTCGGCTCCGAGGACGCCTCCGAGCTGCGGCTGAAGGCCGGCCACGTCGGGCTGGTGGCCAGCCGCACCGCGGCGAAGGTCACGCTGCCGCAGATCGCGGAGTGGATCGCCGGGCACAGCGATCGGGTAGGGGGCTAGGCGCGATGGAGGTCCGCCCGCTGCGCCCCGACGACGCCGACACGCTGCTCGAGTTCTTCGCCGGCGTCCCCGAGCACGAGCGCACGTTCTTCAAGGAGGAGGTGCTCGACCGCGCCACCGTCGAGGGCTGGCTGCGCGACCGCCCCGGCGCCCGCGCGATCGCCTGCGAGGACGGCACGGTGACCGGCTACGTCGCGGTCGTCCCGCTTGTCGGCTGGTCGGACCACGTCGGCGAGGTGCGCCTCGTCGTCGCGCCCGACCACCGGCGCGCGGGGATCGGCCGCGACCTCGCGCGCTGGGCGCTGATCCAGGCGGTCCAGGCGGGGTTGCGCAAGCTGGTCGTCGAGGTGGTCGCCGAGCAGGACGGCGCCGTGGCGATGTTCCAGGCGCTCGGCTTCCAGGCCGAGGGCCTCCTGCGCGACCACGTCCGCGACCGCGACGGCGAGCTGCGCGACCTCATCCTGCTCGCCCATCCCGTGGCCGACCAGTGGGAGGCGATGAGCACCGCGGGGATCGAGGAAGAGCTGGGCTGAGGCTGCGTCAGACGGGCGCCGGCTCTCGGCCCTGCTCGCGCACCCACTGACCCACGAGCCCGCGCAGGTGGGCGGCGAAGCGCTCGTGCTCGTGGGCCGGGTAGGTCGAGCGGACCGTCTCGACGAGCAGCCGGTCGAAGTCGGCCGAGGCGACCCAGTCGAGGACGAGCTCGTCGACGTGCGCGAGCCGGCTGGCGCAGAAGTCGTGGTAGCGGTCGGCCTCGAAGTGGTCGTCGGCCAGCCGCCGGTAGGCGGCGAGCTTCTCCTGATAGCCGAGGTCGTCGCGGTCGCCGACCTCGAAGTAGCGGCGCGTGTCGAGGTCGAGGCGCGGGCGCCGGCCGGTGACGACGCAGAACACGCACCACTTGACCAGCGTCTTCATGGCCCACGGGAAGTAGTAGTGCAGGCTCGTGAGCGCCACGTCCGGCGACGCGTTCGCGTAGTCGATCGGGTGGACCTCGCCGTCGCGCACCAGGCACTCGCACGAGTTGAACTCCCAGCGGAAGAACGCGTTGATCAGCCGGCTGATGGTGAGGACCTCCTCGCCCGCCTCCGGCGACAGGAAGTCGTGCGCGACGGCGTAGCGGTCGTGCATGGGCAGCTCGGGCCGGAAGTTCATGACCATCGTCTCGGGGCCGATCGAGAGCGACCGCGCGAAGACGTCGTAGCCCTCCACCGACGCCTGCAGGTGCATGAGCCGCCGCCCCGATGCGTCGTAGGCGCGGCTGAGCTCGTCGCGGTTGCGGATGCGGCTGACGCCGATCCACTGGCCGCCGTCATAGGGCTTCATGAACAGCGGGTAGCCGATCTCCTCGGCGATCGCGGAGAGGTCGAAGGGCAGGTTGTAGCGCGCGGCGGTGAACTGGAAGCGCGCGTTGTCGGGCGGGTCCTTGTGCGGGACGAGCACGGTTGCCGGCACCTTCAGCCCGAGCCGGATCATCGCGCAGTACGCGGCGTGCTTCTCCATGGACTGGAACGTGAACGGGCTGTTGAGCAGGTAGACGTCGTCCATCAGCGCGATCTTCTTCAGCCACTCGCGCGGGAGGTAGTACCAGTAGGCGAGCCGGTCGATCACGAGCTCGTAGCGCGGCTTGTAGCGCAGGTCGAACGGCTCGATGGTGATCCGCTCGGTCGCGATCCGGTGGCGCCGGCCGCCCGCGTCGGTGATCGGCCCGACGCGCTCGACGAGCGTCTCGAACGCGCGGGGCCAGTCCTCCTCGGTGCCGAGGAGCAGGCCGATGAGGTGGGTGGTCTCCGCCATCAGCAGAAGCGCGGAAGGTGGTGCGCGAGCTGCGCGCGCCACGACGGCCAGTCGTGCGGTGTGTCGTACCCCCACAGGTCCAGCTCGCAACGGATCCCCTTGGACGCCAACAGTGCGGCCAGGCGCCGCGTGGAGTCCAGCGCGCCCGTGGTGTCCTCCCACTGGCCCTGGCCGCAGACGAGCAGCACGCTCAGGCGCTCGCGCAGCCACGTCAGATGGTCGCCCCCGAGGTGCGAGACGTAGTCGAGCGGGTTGTTGAAGTAGGCGGCCTCGCCGCGCTCGCCCCAGCCGTCCCAGCCGGCGGGGTCGTAGTTGCCCGACAGGCAGATCGCGAGCGGGAAGACGTCGGCGCGCTTGAGCGCGAAGTTCGCGGCGTGGAAGGCGCCGAGGCTCACGCCCGTGGTGATGATCTCGCTCGCGCCGCCGCTGTCGTCGCGGACGAACGGCACGACCTGGTCGAGGATCCACGACTCGTAGCGAGCGTGCTCGCGGGCGCGCTGCTCGAGCGGCAGCGCGCGGTTCGACCACGAGGCGCTGTCGAAAGAGTCGACGCAGTAGAGCTTCACCCGCCCGCCCTCGATCAGTCCGCCGACCGCTCCGACCATCCCCTGGCGCTCGAACTCCCACGCGTCGCCGCCCTCGGCCGGGAAGGCGAGCGCCGGCCGCCCCCAGTGCCCGTGGACGACAACGGTGCCCGCCGCGCCGATCGCCGGCGAGAACAGTTCGACGGTGTGGCCGCTCACGGCGCCCACAGCCGGGCCAGCAGGCCGGTCAGCCATGGGTCCAGCGCATCGCCCCACGCGCCGAAGTCGTGGCCGCCGCCGACCTCGTGCAGCGCCGCGTCGTAGCCCTGACCGGCCAGCGCCCGCGCCATCACGCGATTGTTGTGGACGTTCTCCTCGGCGGCGCCGCACGTCAGCACCACCGGCACGGGGTCCGGGTGCGACGCCTCACGCAGCACGGCGCGCACGAAGCGCACGATGCGCCCGTAGCGGACGAACCCCGACTCGTGGCGGTCGAAGCGCGGGACGAAGAAGCTGCCCGACTGCAAAAACAGGCCGGCGAAGGTGCGCGGGAAGCGCCGCTGCGCGTGCAGCAGCGCCAGGGCGCCCAGGCTCGCGCCCAGCCCGACGGGCGGCCCCGCGACCGCGACCGCGCCGCGCAGCGCCGGCAGCACGCGCTGGTGCAGCGCCCGGGTGTAGGCAGCCGAGGCCGAGTACCACTGGTCGCGATCGCACGGCGGCAGCAGGGCGACGCGGAACGGCGCGACCGCTCCGCGCTCGATCGCGGCGGCCGCGTACGCGGTCAGCCCGGCGCGCTCGTCGTACTCCGGACCGTCGTGCGCGAGCAGCAGCGGCAGCCGACCGTCGCCCGGCGACCACACGCCGACGGTCAGGTCGAAGCCGAGGACGCGGACGCGCAGCTCCTCGACCGTGCCCGGCGCGGCGGTCTCCCGCATCGGCGCGAAACGTACCCGTGTCCGGCTCGCAGGCGGTGGGTAGCTCAAACGGTATGGCGACGACAGAGCAGACACGGCAGCGCGCGGTCCACGCCGAGCGCGCGAAGAAGAAGGCCGACGAGCGCCGCGAGCAGGCGTCCGGCGCGGCCGGCTGGGTCGCCGACCGGGCGGGCCAGTGGTCGCTCGACGCGCAGGACCTGCGGTTCATGGAGCTGCAGAAGTACTTCTGGAACCCGCTCATCGACTACTGGTTCCGGATGGACGTCGAGGGCTGGGAGCAGCTCCCCGAGCCACCGACGCTCCTGGTGGGCATCCACTCCGGCGCGCCGTTCGTCTGGGACGCCTGGACGGTCGGCATCCACTGGTGGCGCCACTTCGGCAGGGAGCGCATCCTGCACGGCACCGCCCACGACGCGCTGATGGCCGCGCCGGGCATCGGCGCCTACTTCCGCAAGATGGGCGTGCTGCCCGCCGCGCAGGACAGCATGTCGGCGGCGCTGGCCGCCGGTCACGACGTGGCGGTCTGGCCCGGCGGCGAGGTCGACTCGCTGCGCCCCTGGGTCAAGCGCGACCAGGCGATCCTCGCCGGGCGCAAGGGCTTCATCCGGCTCGCCATCAACGCCGGCGTGCCGATCGTGCCGATCGCCACCGTCGGAGGCCCCGACAGCATGCCGGTGCTCGCGACCGGCCGGCGCATCGCGCGCGCCCTGCGCCTCGACAAGGTCGCGCGGCTGAAGATGTTCCCCTTCGCGCTGCAGGCGCCCTGGGGGCTCTCGCCGGCGATCCTCCCGGAGATCCCGCTGCCGACGAAGATCCGCACGGCCTTCCAGGAGCCGATCGAGGTCAGCCACGACCCCGCGAAGGCCAAGGACGACGCCTACCTCGAGGCCAAGTACCGCGAGGTCGAGGGGTCGATCCAGCGCGGCATGGACGCGCTGGCGCGCCGGCGTCGCCTGCCGCTGTTCGGTTAGGAGGCCGGCTTGGTCCGCGCGGCGCGCGGCTTGGCCGCGCGCTTCGGCGCCGCGGCGCGCCGTCCGCCGTTGGGCCCCTTCGCGCCCTCCGCGAGCGCGAGCAGCTCGGCCAGTCCACGCTCGATGCCGGCGCACAGCACGCCGATGTCCGGCGAGTTGTCGTAGTCGCCGGTCACGCCGTAGTTGAGCGCTCCGTCGTAGGAGAAGATCGCGATGCCCACGCGCACGTGGCCGCCCAGCGGGACGAACGGGAAGCACTCGAGCATGCGCCCCCCGGAGAAGAAGAGCGGGTGCTGCGGCCCCGGCACGTTCGTCGTGACCGTGTTGACGTTGCGCTGCGGCATGCGCGTCGCGACCCGCCCGGCGAGGTCGAGCAGCATGGCGGGCGCGAAGCCGGTCATCGACGTCAGCACCTCGCCGCCGATCGCCTGACGCGACTCCTTGAGGCCCTCCATCTGCCGCCGCACCGCGGCGAGGCGCTGGGCCGGGTCGCTGATGCCGACGGGCAACTCGGCGAACATCGCGGAGACCTTGTTGTTGTACGTGCCGCGCTCGTGCTGCGGGCGCACCGACACCGGCACAAGCGTGCGGACGAAGCGATCGTCGACGGGCTCGCCGCGGCCCTGCAGCAGGTCGCGGAAGCCGCCCGTGATGACGGTCAGCACGACGTCGTTGACGGTGCCGCCGAGCGCCTGGCGGATCGTCTTGACGTCGGCGAGCCGGCCCCGCGCCCAGTTCCAGCGGCGGTGCGGGCCAATCGGGCCGTTGAGCGACGTGGGCGGCGTCGGCCTTAGCAGCGAGCGCGTCGCCGCCAGGCCGCGCGCGGCGTCGGCGGCGGTGCGCGCCACCCGCCGGGGCCCGCGCAGCGCCGCGGCGACGGTACGCACGCCCTCGTACGGGCTGGCCGCCCGCTCGGCGAGCGCGTGGGTGACCAGCTCGGCGGGGTTGGGCTCGCGCTCGGGGCGCCACGAGTCGCGTGGCGGCGGGCCGGGCTCGCGCGACTCGTCGAACAGCACGGTCATGAGGTCGGTGCTCGAAACGCCGTCGACCATGCAGTGGTGCGTCTTGGAGATCAGGACCCAGCGGCCGTCCTCGAGCCCCTCGGCGACCCAGATCTCCCACAGCGGCTTGGTGCGGTCGAGCTGCTGGGACATGACGCGGCCGACCAGGTTGCGCAGCTCGTCGTCGCCGCCCGGCGCGGGCAGCGCGGTGTGGCGCACGTGGTAGTCCAGGACGAAGTGGGCGTCGTCGACCCAGACAGGCCGGCCGAGCGACAGCGGGACGAAGCGGACCTTCTGCCGGTAGCGCGGGACCAGCGCGAGCTTCGCGCCGATCGCGGAGAGGATCTCGTCGTGGCTGGGCGGGGGACCTTCGAAGATCGCCACCGAGCCGATGTGCATGTGGGTGACGTCGTCCTCGATGTGGAGGAACGACGCGTCCTGCGGGCTCATCCGGTGCATGGCTGTCCTCCGGGCCGGCGCTGGCGGCGACTGCTCGCCCAGTCTCGCGTACCCAGCCGGTTGCTGCGGTAACGTCATCCCTCAAGGTGGAGCGCCCGAACGGCTTCCGTGGCCCGCGCAGCCCGATCCTGATGGCGGGCGAGGGCCGGGCGTGGTGGGAGGCAGGTTCGCTGCTGCGCGATCCCGTCTGGCGCGGCGACGGCGTGCCCGACGGCGACGGCCGGCCGGTTCTGCTCATCCCGGGCTTCCTCGCCGGCGACGGGTCGCTCGGCCTCCTCACGCGGTGGCTGCGCGCCCGCGGGTACTGGACGAGCCGCTCGCAGATCCGCGTCAACGCCGACTGCGTGCACGAGGCGCTCATGCGCGTCGAGGGCCGGCTCGAGGCGCTGACCGAGCGCACGGGCCAGAAGGCGGCGATCGTCGGCCAGAGTCGCGGCGGAACGATGGCCAAGATGCTCGCCATCCGCCGGCCGGACCTGATCTCCCGCATCGTCGCGCTCGGCAGCCCCAACCTCGCCCCGCTCGCCGTCAGCCCGCTCGTCAGGGGTCACATCGAGCTCGTCGCGGCGCTCGGGCACGCGGGCGTGCCCGGGCTGTTCCGCGAGGAGTGCTTGCGCGGCGAGTGCTCCGAGCGGCTGTGGGCCGAGATGACGCAGCCCTTCCCGTCCGGCGTCGCCTACACCGCGGTGTACTCACGCACCGACGGCGTCGTCGACTGGCGCGCCTGCCT
Source organism: Actinomycetota bacterium (assembly GCA_005888335.1). The sequence goes on along the minus strand of VAWY01000127.1, from coordinate 9,322 downwards.
GGACCCCGCCGCCGAGCACGTCGAGGTCCGCTCCAGCCACGTCGGGATGAGCGCGCATCCCGACGTGTACCGGGTGCTGGGGGAGCGGCTGGCGAAGGGTGCGCGCCGCGCGACCGGTGTTGCCGGGTAGCGGCCGCGCTGGCGTCACCCCGCTTCGCTCGGCGCGACCCTGAGCAGCCGCGCCGGCCAGGCCGGCAGCCACCAGTTCCAGCGCCCGAGCAGCGACACCACGGCCGGCACGAGCAGCGCCCGGATCACCGTCGCGTCGAGCAGGATGCCGGCGGCCAGGCCCGTCGCCATCACCTTGACGTCGGTCTGCGGTCCCGAGGCCAGCGAGATGAAGGCGAGGAAGAGGATCAGCGCCGCGCTCGTCACCAGCCGCCCGGTGCGCCCGATGCCGTGCACGACCGCCTCGCGCGTGGAGCCCGTCCGGTCGTACTCCTCGCGCATGCGGGCGAGGATGAACACCTCGTAGTCCATCGACAGGCCGAACAGGAACGCGAAGACCATCAAGGGGATCCACGCGGTGATCGAGCCCGTCGCGGCGATGCCCCAGATCTCGTCGGAGCCGTGGCCCGACTGCCAGACGAGCTGCAGCGCGCCCCAGGCGGCGGCCACGCTGACCACGTTGAGCACGACCGCCTTGAGCGGCAGCACGAGCGACCGGAATGCCCGTGCCAGCAGCAGGAAGGTGATCACCGCGATCAGCCCGATCATCAGCGGGAAGTTGCCGTAGACGGCGTCGATGAAGTCGGCGTTCTGCGCCCCGACGCCGCCCACGCGCACGTCAGGCCCGGCGGCGTGCGCCACGTCGCGGACGCTGTCGGTCAGGTCGCGCGCGGCGGCGGACTCGGGCCCCGGCGTCGGGAAGGCGACGACGTCGGACGTGCCCGCCGCGTGCCAGTCGGCGCCGCGCGGCGCCGCCGCGCCGTGGATGCCGTCGATCCGCGCGAGCCGGTGCGCCAACGCCACGCCGTCGCCACCGCGGACGAGCACCTCGTGGGGGAGGATGGCGCCCGGCCCGATGCCCGACCGCTCGAGCGCCGCGAGGCCCTGCTTGGCGTCGCCGCGCTTGGCGATCGTGTCGGGGTTTGACAGGCCGAGCTGCAGGTGGCTGGCGGCGACGAGCAGCGCGACGAGGACCGCGCCGGCGCCGAGCGCGGCGACCCAGCGCCGGCGCACGACGAGCTGCGCCCAGCGCGTCCACGACGCCGACGCCTTGTCGTCGGTGCGCAGCCGGTGGCGGTCGAGCCGCGGGCCGAGCGAGCCGAGCACGGCCGGGAGCAGCGTGATCGCGACGACGACGCTGACCAGCGGGATGAGCATCCCGCCGTAGCCGACCGAGCGCAGGAAGGGCAGCGGGAGGGCGACGAGCGCCAGAAGGCCGACGGCGACCGTCGTCCCGCTGAACACCACGGCGCGCCCCGCGGTCTCCATCGCGCGCACGACCGCCGCCTCGTTGTCGAGCCCATGCGTGCGCTCCTCGCGCCAGCGGACGACGACGAGCAGCGCGTAGTCGATCGCGACGCCCAGGCCGATGAGCGCGACGAGGAACTGCACGATCGGCGAGACGTCGGTGAACGCGGTCAGGCCGTAGACGAGCAGGAACGTCGTGAGGATCGCCGGGATCGCCATGACCAGCGGGATGACGGCGAGGAACGAGCCGAAGACGAAGGCGAGCACGACGAGCGCCCCGAGCCCGCCGAACAGCGCCTCGAGCAGGACCCCGGGGCCGTCGGTCTGGCCGGTTGAATCCTGCAGCGCGTCGTAGCCGGTCAGGTGGACCGGAGCGCCCGCGACGGTCGCGCCGCGTAGTGCTGCGCGCAGCCGCTTCTCGGCCTTCGGGTTGTCCCCGAACGGCTGGTCGGCGTCGGGCCGCGGGTAGGCGATCGCGAACGCGGTGCGCCCGTCGCGCGACACGAAGGCGCGGTCGCCGGTCGAGCCGTAGCCGGCCACCCGCGCGCCCGGAAGCGCCCGCGCGACCCGGCGCTCGAGCCCTGTCAGCTGCGCGCGCGCCTGCGCGGCGCTCGTCCTGGCCGGAAGCGTGACGACCGGCACGAGCGGCGACGCGTTGCCGCCGGTGCCGTGGTAGAGCCGAGCGATCTCCTGGTTGGCAAGCCAGCCCTCCTTGCCGGGCACGGAGAACTTCTGCTTCATCGCGTTGGTCGCGGCGCCGGACGCGGCGCCTCCGACGACGGTCAGCACGATCCAGAAGACGACGACCAGGCGCTTGTGGGCCAGCACCCACCGGGCGATAGTGGCGATCATTGAACGTTTGTAGCACAAACGATCAGGTCTGCAATGTAAAATTTCGGTGGCCGTGCTCTTTGCGGATCGTCCACCGGAGGAGCTGGGCGAGTTCACCGGCTTCCTCATGAGCTACCTCGGCCGGCGCTCGGCCGCCCAGTTCGCGTCGCTGCTGGCGCCGCACGGTCTGCATCCGCGCGACTTCGGCGTCCTGGTCGTGATCGGCAAGCGGCCGGGGATGACCCAGCAACAGCTCGCCGAGGTCTCGAGCATCGACCGCAGCTCCATGGTCGCCCTGCTCGACGAGCTCGAGGCGCGCGGCCTCGCCGAGCGCCGGCCGCACCCCGAGGACCGGCGCAAGCGCAGCATCTACCTCACGTCCAAGGGCGCCGCGACGGTGGAGGACCTCCGCCTCGAGGCGCGCCGCTCCGGCGAGGCGTTCTTCGGCCGGCTGAGCGCCGAAGAGCGCGCGACGCTGCACCGGCTGCTGCGCAAGCTGGCCGCGTTGGACTAGAAGGTGAAAGAGTGCGGGTCGCTCACCCCCGACCGAAGGGAGCTGGATGGCAACGGACAGCGTCTACCGCGTCACCGAGGTCATCGGCGTCAGCAGCGAATCCTGGGCCGCCGCGGCGAAGAACGCGGTCGAGACGGCGGCCAAGTCGGTCCGTGACCTGCGCATCGCGGAGGTGATCCGTCAGGACGTCACGATCGAGAACGGGACGGTCACCAGCTACCGCGTGCGGCTGGGGATCTCGTTCAAGTACGAGGGCGGCGACTGACCGCGCGGTGACCCGGTCGGGGCGGCGCGCGCGTCGCGCCGTCCCCGGCGGGCCGCGTTTGACAAGCGGCCCAGCGGGTAGTTTCATACCGGCCAGTCGGTTTTTGAATCACATGACGACCGCCACCCGCTCCGAGATCATCCGCGCCTTCCTGCCGGCCTCGCCGTTCGCGCAGCAGCTGGGTCTGTCGATCGAGCGCCTCGACGCCGAGGGGGCCGAGCTGCGCATGCCCTACGACCCCGCGCTGGCCACGTTCGGCGACACCGTCCACGGTGGCGCGATCGCCTCGCTGATCGACACGGCCGGCATGGTGGCCGCGTGGGGTGACGACGAGCCGTCGGCCCGGGCAGCCGGGGCGACGGTCTCGATGTCCGTTGATTACGTGGCGGCGGCGCGCGCCAGCGATCTGATCGCCCGCGCGCGCGTCGTGCGGCGCGGGCGCAGCCTGTGCTTCATGCTCGTCGAGGTGGTCGACGACGACGAACGCGTCGTGGCCACCGGCCAGGTCTGCCACCGCTTCGCCTGAAGTGGGCCCGTCCGTGAGTCCGTCGGTTCCGCGTCGGACTTGCGGACGGGCCCACTGATGCCCGCCGCGCCGCCGCGCCGGACGCAGGCCGAGCGCCGGGCGCAGACGCGGGCGAAGCTGCTCAAGGCCGCCGGCGCCGTGTTCGCCCGCCGCGGCTACCACGAGGCAACGCTCGACGAGATCGCCGACCGGGCGGGCCTCTCGAAGGGGGCGCTCTACTACAACTTCGCCTCCAAGGAGGACCTGTTCCTCGCGCTGCTGGCCGACCGCCTCGACGCGAGGCTCGGCGACGCGGCCGGCGCCGGGCCGCGCGCCTTCGAGGCGTTCGTGGCCGCGCTGGAGCGCGATCCGCGCTGGGCGCCGCTGTTCTTCGAGTTCGTCGCCTGGTCGGGCCGCGACGCGCGGCGGCGCGCCCGGCTGCGCGAGCGCTTCATCCTCCCCGCCCGCGAGCACACGCGCGCGGTCGTCGCCGCCGAGGCGTCGCCGTTCTCGCCCGACGAGCTCGCAACCATCGTCAACGCGCTCGTCAACGGCCTGCTGCTCGAGCGGCTCTTCGACCCCGAGGGCGTGCCCGGCGACCTCGTCACGCGGGCGCTCATCGTGCTGACCGGGGCCGAGTTTGGCAGCTCGGCGGACGGGTAGCGCAAGCCGAGGACTCGAGAGCGAGAGGAGGACGTCATGACGCTGCTCAGCAGGCGCGCGCGCTTCGCCCTCGGCGCGGCGCGGACGGGCCTCAAGACGTACGGGGCGGCGCAGCGGGCCCGCGGACGCGCGGCCGCTCGCAAGACCAAGGGCGGCATCGGCCGCGGCGTCGCGCTCGGCACGGGCGTCGGCGCCGGGCTGGCCTACCTGCTCGATCCCCAGCAGGGCAGGCGCCGCAGGCATGAGGCCCGCGACCGCGGCCTGGCGATCCTGCGCCGCGGCACGCGCCGGGCGATCCGCAAGACCGACTACGCCGCGGGCGTGGCGCGCGGCGCGATCCACGGCGTGACCCCGAGCGGGCCGAGCGGCCCGCCGCCCGACGACGTCACGCTTGCGCACAAGGTCGAGTCGATCATCTTCCGCGCGCCTGACGCGCCGAAGGGCAAGGTGGACGTCAACGCCGAGCACGGCGTCGTCTACCTGCGCGGCGAGGTCGACTCCGCGGAGCGCATCCGCGAGCTCGTCGAGGCGGCCTCGGCCGTCGAGGGCGTCGCCGCGGTCGAGAACCTGCTGCACCTGCCCGGCGCGCAAGCGCCGATGAAGGCGTAGCGCGCGTTGAGCGTCGGCGCCCGGCCGGAGCTGGAGCGGCGCTGGTTCGCTCAGAGGAGCGACCGGATGGCCCGGGCGTGGCGCTGCGCGGCGACCGCGCCGAGCGGGCCCGCGGCGAGCTCGACGACGAACGACGCGCGGCTCGGGTAGGCGTGGTTCTGCCAGTTCGACGCGGTGCCCGACGGCCAGCGGATCGCGCGGAACGGCCAGCGCGCGGCGCGGGCGTAGCGGCGCGCGACCCGGAGGCTCGGGCCCCACGCGCGCACGACGTCCTGCGGCTGGTGGAACCAGATCGAGATGTCCGGGCGGTAGCGGCGGATCACCGCCCGGGCGAAGCGCGTCTCGGGCTCGGACAACGGCCGCGGGCCCGAGTACTCGGGGTCGCCGCGCCGGCCGATCGGCCGCCACTCCGACGGGAAGTTGCGGTTGAGGTCGACGCCGCGGGCGTTGACGCGCACGCCCAGGCGGCGTCCGTCCGGGTTGAGGTCCTGGATGATCAGCAGCCGCCCGGCGGCGGGCCGCGGGCCGTGCAGCAGCAGCTTCGTGACCGCGATGCCCGCGGCCTCGGTGCCGTGGATGCAGCCGACGACGAGGACCGTCCTGCCCGGCCTGGGGCCGTCGCGCTCGGCGAGCCGGATCGGCCGCCCCTGGACCGAGTGGCCGGTGAGCGCGGCGGTCGCGGCGAGGACGGCGGCGAGCACGGGAGCGATCATCGTGCAACGCCCGGTTCGCTGGATCGGTCTTGACAACAACTTGTTTACGCTGCGGGCATGGGTCGCTTAACCAACGCGTTCGTCGGGCGCGACATTCAGTACTTCGAGCTCTTCGAGGCCGCGGCGACCAACGTCGTGCGGGCCGCCGAGCTCCTCGAGGAGATGCTCAAGGACTGGCCGGACTCGCAGTCGCTGGCGCGCGACATCGTCGTGTGCGAGCAGGAGGGTGACCGGATCACCCACGACATCATCCAGCGCCTCAACCAGACGTTCGTCACGCCGATCGACCGCGAGGACATCCTCGAGCTCGCCTCGGCGCTCGACGACATCGCCGACTTCATCGAGGAGGTCGCCGACTTCCTCGGGCTGTACAAGATCGAGGCGCCGATGGACCAGGCGCAGCGGCTCGCCGAGATCCTCGTCTACGCCACGCGGCAGATCGCCCAGGCCATGCCGCGGCTGCGCGAGTACCGCGACATCTCGCACTTCACCATCGAGATCCACCGCCTGGAGAACGACGGCGACCGGGTGACCCGCGAGGCGATGGCCGCGCTGTTCGACCACGGGATCGACCCGATGACGGTGATCCGCTGGAAGGACATCTACGAGCGCCTCGAGGAGGCGATCGACGCGACCGAGCAGACCGCCAACATCCTCTCGAGCATCGTCATCAAGAACGCGTAGGGGAGATGGACGGCGACCTGCTCTTCGGCCTCGTCGTGGTCACGGCGCTGGCCTTCGACTTCACCAACGGCTTCCACGACACGGCGAACGTGGTGGCCACCTCGATCTCGACGCGCGCGCTACCCCCGCGCGTGGCGGTCGGCTTCGCTGCCGTCCTGAACTTCGTCGGCGCCTTCCTGTCGCTCGCGGTGGCCGCAACCGTCGCCGGGGGCATCGTCGACGCCGCCGCGATCACGCTGCCCGTGGTGTTCGCGGGCCTGATCGGTGCGATCGTCTGGAACCTCGTCACCTGGTACGCGGGGCTGCCCTCGAGCTCGTCGCACGCGCTTATCGGCGGCGTGGTCGGCGCGACGCTGGCCGCCCACGGCACGGGCGCGGTCAAGGGTGACGGGCTGCTCGGCAAAGTGATCGTCCCGGCGCTCGTCGCGCCCGTTCTCGCGTTCGTCGTCGCCGGAATCGGGATCCTCATCGCCTACCGGATCGTCGGCCGGCTGCGGCCGGGGCCCGTCGCGCGCGGGTACCGCACCGGCCAGATCGTCTCCGGCGGCCTGCTCGCGCTGGCCCACGGGACCAACGACGCGCAGAAGACGATGGGCGTGATCGCGCTCGCGATGGTCGCGCACGGCAACCTGCCCGCCGCCGATCCCCATCCACCGACCTGGGTGGTGGTGAGCGCGGCGTCGGCGATTGCGGCCGGGACGTACTCGGGCGGCTGGCGGATCATCCGCACGATGGGCACGCGGATCATCAAGATGGACCCCGCCCAGGGCTTCACCGCGCAGGGGGCGGGCGCCGCGGTGATCCTCGCCGCCTCGCACGTCGGCTTCCCGCTCTCGACGACGCACGTGATCTCCGGCGGCGTGATGGGCGCAGGAGCGGCGCGGCGGCTGTCGGCGGTGCGCTGGGGCGTCGCGGGCAACATCGCGATCGCCTGGGTCCTGACGATTCCCGCGGCCGGCGGGACCGGGGCGGTGGTCTACGGCTTCGCGCGCATCTTCGGCCACGGGGCGGCCGGGCCGCTGATCGTGGCCGTGCTGCTCGTGGCCGGCCTGGCTTGGGTGGCCGTCCGGCGCCTGCGCGAGACCCGGCCCGCTGAGGCCCCCGCGTGATGCTCGCGAACGTCGTCGACACGCACGATCTCTTGCAGGTCGTCTGGAGCGCCGCGGCGGCGGGCGTCGGCCTCATCGTCGCCGCCTCGCTGGGCATCATGGGCGCCGCGCGCGCCACCGCCGAGCGCCGCGACGGGCGCGCCTTCGCCGCCGGGCTCTACGCCGCGCTGGCCGTCGCGGCCGCGCTCGTGTGCACCGCCGGCGTGGTCCTCGGCGTGAGCGTGATGCTGTCGAAGGGGTGACCGCGGGTAGGGCGCTCGCGACCTGGCGACTTCATCGCGGGTCGTGCGTAGTACCATGGCGGATCCGACCTGCCCCCGGCGGGTCGTTTTCTTGCCTCGTTCGAGCAGACGGAGCCCGGTTCGGCTATGGCCCGCGGAGACGTGCGCATCGGTGTCACCCTCGCGTGCGAGGAGTGCAAGCGGCGCAACTATCAGACCAACAAGTCCAAGCGCAACGACCCTGAGCGCATCACGCTGCGCAAGTACTGCAAGTGGTGCCGGCGCCACACCGGTCACCGGGAGACCCGGTAACGGCCTGACGATGGCACGCCACCGCCAGCGCGCGCGCGATCGCAAGTCCGAGCAGCTTCAGCAGCAGCAGCAGCCCCGCCGCGAGAACGTCCCCGACGACTGGGAGCACGGCTCGGCGGAGGTCGACCTCGCCGAGGCGGCGATCATCGCCGGCGCCGGCGGCCAGCCCGCCGGCCTCGAGGACGACGAAGACGGCGGCGCGGGCGGCCCGCCGGTCCGGCCGGTCGCGCGCGAGGACGAGGAGCCCGAGCCCGAGCCCGAGCCCTCCGAGCGCCGCATCTCGCCGGGCCCACGCCCCGGAGGCAACCGCGTCGTCAACTTCCTGCGCGCCTCGTGGGCCGAGCTCCAGCGCGTGCAGTGGCCCGACCGCCGTCAGGTCGCGCAGGCCACCGCGGTCGTGCTGGGCTTCGTCGCGATCGCCGGCGCCTACCTGGGCGTCGCCGACGCGGTCGCGCAGAAGATCGTCGACTTCATCCTCTAGAGAAGAGCCGCATGTTCCGCTGGTATGTCGTCAACACCTACTCCGGGCACGAGAACAAGGTCAAGCAGAACCTCGAGCACCGCGTCTCGTCCATGGGCCAGCAGCGCGCCGTGCGCCAGGTCGTCGTGCCCACCGAGACCGTGTCCGAGATGAAGGACAACCAGAAGATCACGGTCGAGAAGCGCACGATGCCCGGCTACGTGCTGGTCAACATGGACCTCAACGAGGACTCGTGGGGCGTCGTGAAGGGCACGCCCGGGGTGACGGGGTTCGTCGGCGCCTCCAACGAGCCCGTCCCGCTGACGCAGTCCGAGGTCGACCGCCTGCTGCACAAGGAGGTCGCCGTCCGGGAGCGCACGCGCGCGCAGTTCTCGATCGGCGAGTCGGTCAAGGTCGTCTCCGGGCCGCTGTCGGACTTCTCCGGTGAGATCTCCGAGATCAACGAGGACGCAGGGCGGCTCAAGGTCCTGGTATCCATCTTCGGTCGCGAGACCCCGGTCGAGGTCGGCTTCGACCAGGTCAAGAAGCTCTAATGGCCAAGAAAGTCCTGACGACCATCAAGCTCCAGGCCCCCGGCGGCCAGGCCTCGCCGGCGCCGCCGGTCGGCCCCGCGCTGGGCCAGCACGGCATCAACATCATGGAGTTCGTCAAGGCGTTCAACGCGCAGACGGCGGGCGACATGGGCACGACGATCCCGGTCGTGATCACGGTCTTCGAGGACCGCTCGTTCACCTTCGTCACCAAGACGCCGCCCGCCGCCGTGCTCATCCGCCAGGCGATCGGCATCGACAAGGGCTCGGGCGAGCCGAACCGCGAGAAGGTCGGGACGATCACCCAGGACCAGCTGCGGTCGATCGCCGAGAAGAAGCTGCCCGACCTCAACGCCCACGATGTCGACCAGGCGATGAAGATCATCGCCGGCACCGCCCGCTCGATGGGCGTGGAGGTGGCCTAGCCATGGCGCGCCACGGACGCAAGTTCCTCGAGGCCCGCGCCAAG